>JBDKUX010000073.1:0-26897 GCA_039679455.1 Smithella sp.
GTAAAAAAAATCCAGGCCCAGAACCACCAGCTTGCAGGCAGGTAAACGATAAAAGCCATGAAGGCGCTGATTAAGATACTCATCAGAATGACGGATAGAATCAAAGACTTGCAAAAGTCGGCAAGCCACAGCTTCCAGGTAATGGTCGAAAATCCGTATTTTTTTTCCAGAACAAACGTGGAGTAGATATCAAAAGGCAGCCCCACAAGTCCGCTGATTGCGGCCAAGACACCAAAAAATATCAGTGCCTGTATGATAAAATGGAGTTTAAACCCCCAAATAGTGGTGACAAGAAGAGGTAGAAAAAGGAAGACAATGGTCAGCTCGACGATATCGTCAACAAGGTTTTCTTTGGCGGCTAAACGGGTATTGTCAACCGTGTAGTCCACCATTTTGTTCAATGTGGCCTCATCAATAATACCCTGAAAGACAGGAGGAATATCCTTGCCGTGTTTCCGTAAACATGAAATATTAAGCTGTTGTAAAAAGTAACGCCAGCAAAACCTGCCGGCAAATAATACTAAAAAACCAATGATCAGATATTTTTCCATATAGATCCATTTAGAGCGAAACGAAATAAGCCTCGCATTATATATGAAGATGTAATTTAATCAATGCTTGAAAATTAGGAAATCTTTAATTAAAGGAACCAAAGGGAATATTAATCCAACGATGATGTGCTTTTACCTATGAAAAAGATATTGCATCCGGATCAAAATAGAGGACATTCACCAAACACTGCTGCACATCCGATACGGGAAAGCAACTGGTGCGAAAAATATGGTTACTTTATTGATCTGGACGCCTGTCAGGCCCGTTCACTGACTCGTCCTGTATGCCGCCGCTGTTATAAATCATTATTGCAATTATCATTGCCTTTTGACTGTTGACGCCGGGTTGTGTTTTCTAAAAGAATGCTTGACTAAAATGAGAGGGAAAATTAGAAATATTACGTTAAAATAAGCATCTGCCGATGCGGGTGTTGTGAAAATTGATGGAAATAAAAATGATTGAATTTTATAAGATGAGCGGCAGTGGTAATGATTTTATTATTATCGACAACCGCGACCTGTCTTTGAATGTGGGGGATATCCGGGAATTTGTCCGCAAGGTTTGCCGGCGCAAATTATCCGTCGGGGCGGATGGACTGTTTTTGATTGAACCGTCTGCCAAAGCCGACTTTAAATGGCAGTTTTATAATTCCGACGGCAGCACTGCGGAAATGTGCGGCAACGGCAGCCGCTGTGTGGCGCGTTATGCCTGTATCAAAGGCATTGCCGGAAAAAAGATGTCGTTTGAAACGATTGCCGGAATAATCAACGCGGAAGTAAACGATAATGTCGTAAAAGTGAAATTAACCGATCCTTCCGCAGTTACATCAGGGGAAGAGATTGATATTGACGGCCGGATGTTTGTTTTGGATTGCGTCAATACCGGCGTTCCCCATGCTGTTGCCTTTGTGGATAATCTGCAATCTTTCGCCGTGGCTGAATGGGGACGAAAAATCCGCTTTCATGAACACTACACGCCTAAAGGTACAAATGCAGATTTTGCCGCCGTTCTGGGTCCTCAGAAAATTCAACTGCGCACTTATGAGCGCGGAGTGGAAGACGAAACGCTGGCCTGCGGCACCGGAATGGTGGCGGCGGTTCTGGCGGCGGCCCAAAGAGGCCTAGTCGTGTCGCCGGTTGATGTGCTGGTGCAAAGCGGAGAAACTCTACGTATTTATTTTACCTGTAAGGATAATTGCTTTGCTGAAATTTATCTTGAAGGTGCCGTGAAAATGGTCTATCAGGGATTTCTGTTCGAAGAAGCATACCAATGACGACCTCGTAAAAAGGCCGGATGCTGCGTTGCACTTCATCCCTCGTCACTGCGGCGTACGCTAAGTACGCCTCATTCCTTGGGATTTGCGCGCCTTGCCTGCGATCTTTTTACGAGGTCGTCACGATTATTAATTGTTCATAAGGAGGTTTACATTGCAGATTGCACATCGTCTGGCGAAGATTCCGCCATATTTGTTCATGGAGCTCAGAAAGAAAATCAATAAAGCCAAGGCCGAAGGCGTGGATGTTATTTCTTTGGCAATTGGTGATCCCGTAGAAGCAACGCCTGCTTCCATTATCGATGAATTATGCGCTACGTCCCGCGATCCTTTGAATCATCGTTATCCGACGGATGAGGAAAAAGGGATGCTGCTTTATCGTCAGGAGATCGCCGCCTGGTATCAAAAAAGATATGGTGTTACTTTAAATCCGGAAAACGAAATTCTGGGACTGATCGGATCAAAAGAAGGCTGCCATCATTTTATTCTGGCGCGGGTCAACCCCGGCGATACCGTGTTGATGACCGATCCCGGTTATCCCGCCTACCGGGCAAGCATTCTTATGGGAGAGGGTGTTCCCTACAATGTTTCCATCCTGCCGCAAAACAATTATCTGCCGGTGCTGGAAGATATTCCTTCCGACGTCGTCAAAAAAGCCACGGCGATGTTTCTTAATTATCCCAATAATCCGACCGGAGCTTGCGCGACATTGGAGTTTCTGGATAAGCTCGTAGCCTTTGCCAGGGAGACGGACATTGCCATTTGCTATGATAATCCATACAGTGAAGTCTTATTTTCCGGTCAGCCCCGCATCAGTTTTCTGATGGCGAAGGGTGCAAAAGATGTGGGCATCGAACTTAATTCCCTGTCCAAACCGTTTAATATGTGCGGCTGGCGAATCGGCATGGCCTGCGGTAATCCGGAATTGATTGCGGCGATCAGCAAGGTTAAAGAAAATACTGATTCCGGAATTTTTAATCCCATCCAGTTTGCCGGTATTCAGGCGTTGCGCAATGAGGCGCCCTTTATAGAAAAGATGCTGGAAGTTTACGGGAAGCGGCGAGAACTGGTGCTCCAAACTCTGAAGAAGATCGGGATAGACTTTAATCCGCCCCGCGGGACATTTTACCTGTGGGTGCCAGTTCCGCAGGGCATGACTTCGCTGGAATTCACCAACCGTCTGTTTGATAAAACAGCCGTTGTCGTTGCTTCCGGTACGGCCTATGGCCAGTACGGCGAAGGCTTCGTGCGCATCTCGCTGACGGTCCCGGATGACAGATTGCAAGAGGCGATGCAGAGAATAGAAAAGGAATTTAAATAAATGGAAATGGGCATATTGGGGCTTCCCCAGAGCGGAAAAAGCACACTGTTTGAAATAATGACCGGCACCAAGAGCAGCGCTTCGCATACCGAAACCTGTGTGCGGGGGCAGGCTGCAGTTCCCGATGAACGTTTTGATCAACTGGTGGCAATATATCATCCGGCGAAAGTCTCACCGGCGAAAGTTCCGTTCGTTGATGTTCATGCCGTGGGCGAACATCCCTGGGAAGCCGTCCGGCAAAACCTGAGCGGCACCGATGCAATTTTACATGTTGTGGACGGTTTTTCTCTGCCGGATGTCCAGCTGTGTATTGATTCCTATCGCAAGCTGGAAGATGAACTGATTTTCTCCGACCTCTTGATCATCGAGAAAAAACTGGAGCGTCTGGTGAAGATGTCTAAAAAAGCGCTTTCTCCGCAGGATGCAATCCAGGTGGAACTGTTGCCGAAATTAAAAGAAGTGCTGGAAGCCAACAAACCCTTAAGAAGCGCCGGATTGACCGAGGCGGAAGTATTTTCCCTGCGCAGCTTTTCTTTTTGGACGGTGAAGCCTGAGTTGGTTGTTATCAATGTAGCCGAAGATAACTTGGCGCTGGCCGATGCATTTGCCGCCGAGGCAAAATTAATGGAACCGGTTATGGGCATTTGCTGCAAGATAGAAGCCGAACTGGCCGGGCTTGATGCCGCCGATCAAAAGGAATTTCTGGCTTCCCTGGGAATTGCCGAACCTGCGTTTGGCCGGATCATCCGGGAGGCGTTTTCTCTGCTGGGCCGCATTTCGTTTTTCACCGTCGGAGAAGATGAAGTCAAGGCCTGGGTGATTCCGAAAGAAACAAAAGCGCCCAAAGCCGCCGGAGCAATTCATAACGATTTTGAAAGAGGTTTCATCAAAGCCGAAGTGATGCATTATGATGATTTTATTGCTTGCGGCAAGTCGGCGGCGGGCGTAAAAGCAGCCGGCCGCATGCGCCTCGAGGGGAAAGAATATATTGTGCAGGATGGGGATATAATAACTTTCCGGTTCAACATTTGACGACCTCGTAAAAAGGCCGGATGCTGCGTTGCGCGGCATCCCTCGTCATTGCGGCGTACGCAAAAGTACGCCTCACTCCTCAGGATTTGCGCGCCTTGCCTGCAACCTTTTTACGAGGTCGCCTGAAAATCGTTAACTTTGCAAAATTTTTTAATCCATCAATATCTGATAAGATAATCTTTATAAGTCCGGATAATTATGGAGGAATAATGGCGGCACCAGGACAGTTTATCATCTCGACAATCAACGAGTTTCTTTCCTCTTCCCGGAATTCGCTGCAGACCGCTTCGGGTGAAAAGGCCTGGGATGAAGCGCTGGTCGGTTTTTCCAGCGGCAGCGATCCCCTTTATCAAAGTTTGAAATCCGATATCGGCTCATTTTACTGGACACCGTTAGAAATCTACTCCCTTTCTTTTTCGGAAATTTCCGTTCGGCCGGAAGACCTTACCGTCATCAGTTGGGTTCTCCCCCAGACTGCCGCGACGAGGGAAGATCAACGCCGCCAGAAAAAATATCCCGCCGAAAGGTGGTCGAGATCACGCAACTTCGGCGAAGAAACAAATTTCAATCTCGCCCATCATCTGGTCGACATTCTTGCCCATGAGGGACATCCCGCTGTCGCGCCTGTTCTTTCCCCTTTATGGGGCTGGCGGACTTCAGAAAAATACGGATTTGCTTCCAACTGGTCCGAGCGCCATGCCGCCTATGTCTCCGGGCTGGGTACCTTCGGATTGTGCGACGGCTTGATTACGGAGAAAGGCAAGGCCGTGCGCTGCGGATCGCTGGTAGCGAAAATTGTGATTCCACCTACCGTCAGAAAATATCAGCATCACCATGATTATTGCCTGTTCTACGTAAACGGAAAATGCAGAAAGTGCATCGTCCGTTGCCCGGCAGGCGCTATTTCGGAGGCGGGGCACGATAAGGATGCCTGTAAGAAATATCTTTTCGAGGTTGCCTCTGAATACGCCAAAAGCCATTACGGATTTGCGAGCTACGGATGCGGCTTTTGCCAGACCGGAGTTCCCTGCGAAGCGGGCATTCCCCGCGGCCTTGCCAGCGAAAAAACATGACCGGATAATTTGCCTTACATTTTAACAACTGATTGCGATTGAAAAGATGGGGTGTCCAGTTCTTCAACAGGACATTAATTAGGATGTTCCCGTATCCTCTGAAACTAGCAAGATGTCCCCGGCTTTTCTGATACAACTCCTCAATATTGTTAGCAAATACGTTATCTTTAACGTTGTCTATGCAAATAAAGCTTGACTATTATGCGATATTGCCATAGTGTTTTATTAACTTCGGATACTTAGAAATAAAAATGCGAAGGAAAGAGTTGGATTTAGACATTTTGAAGCACATAGGTTAGCTACCAGGTACTTTAGAGTCTTGGTGGCTTTTTTATTTCTGTCATCGTGTTGATTCGACTTTTGAAAATTTATGAAAGGAGGATTAGAGCTATGCCAGAAGGTAAAGTAAAATGGTTCAATGAAGGCAAAGGTTTCGGATTCATCGAAAATTCTGAGGGCGGGGACGTATTTGTTCACTTCAGCGCGATTCAGTCCAGCGGCTTCAAGACACTACAGGAAGGCGCGAGTGTCAGTTTCGAAATCGAGAATGGACCCAAAGGTCCGTCGGCAGTCAATGTGAGAGCACTGTAATCAAGTCATGTTAACAGAAGAGGTACTCCACTAGCTCAGTAGGCTTGTGGAGTACCTTTCTATTTTCAATATATTCAGTAACACCTGAAAGAAAGACAAACAGGCATTTAAAAATGGGAAAACCCATGTACAACTTTGGAAAAACAGCGAAAGAAAAAGCAAGACAGCAGAAACAAATGGATAAGGCTTCAAAGCGCCGGATAGCTAAGCAGAGTAAGGCTAATACAAAGTCGAACACACCGAATGAAGACTCCCTAATAGAACTAGGTGACTGACATCTCTACTGCTATAATTCTATGTCCATTATAGAAATGGAATCGTAAACGTTTTATAACTAGAGGTGAGTTAAAATGTGGGAAGTCGTAAAAGCTATCGGTAACAATATTAAAAGTGACAGACATGAAGTCCTTGGAGGATGGATTGTCAGAACATTTAAATCAGATGAGTATGGTAGTACGGAGGAACAAGCTTTTGTGAGTGACCCAAAGCACGAATGGAAGGTGTATAAAGAACCAATTAAAACAAAGACGAAAGGAAAGAATAGGGGGCAAATCTTTGCTCTTGACATTTGACGTTTAACAATCCGCCAGATTTTCCACCAGTGTCTGCAAACTCTCGTCGGAGTTTGCCCGCGCCCGCCATATTCATGGCTTCCGGGGAATAATTGGGGTCGCATCTTTAATATAGACAAATGCTATATGACCCCAGTCAATAGAGTGTTGTGGCAAGATACGACGATTGGGGATGAGAATGGCAAAATCGGTAAATGATGTTCTTACCGGTCATCAATGAAACATATCTATTTCCATGACATTATTACATTTTCTTGTGAGACCAAATATCAGATAGAAACTTCCTTTACTCCATGTTAGAAAATAGTCCTGAAACCCCTGACTTTCCGGAAATCTATTTTTCTGACCGGCTCCAAGGTTGACATGAGTAATTTCTCTAGCTTATAATGCAGGTCAAGGAGGCAGCCAGACATGTTAGCCAATTGCCCCCAATAAATATACGCCATATTCTATATCATTTTAGAGTTTACACAAAATCCGGGACACTCCCCTATAGGAATCCGGGACGATTTAATATGAAAAGAGGGGCTATAATGATTGTTAACTTTATGGGAAAAATGCATAAGTATATGTTGTTAATTTCTCTAAGTATATGCTGTTTTATTTTAGGCGGCTGCAATTTACCGGGTGATATTGGCAATGATGCAAAATCCTTTGCAAAACGAGATAATAATATCAATATAACGAACAAAGCTGAACCAGCTAAGGAGACTCAGAAAGTGGCATTTTTAGGCAATTGGGTTAATTTTCATTATTATGGAAACCAATATGATCAATCAGGGAATTTGGTTAGTGACAGCTATATTGCAAAATGTTTTGAATTCAGAAACGATGGCACCTGCCAATTCATGGCAATTTATAAAGGGACAGTTCTTCCAGGTGGAATTCTTGTTCAAGACGCCAAATATAAAGTGCAGGAAAATCAGATCTACATTTATGAGGTTACCGAGAGCTGGGATCCTGCCCCCAATAATACGAAACCAGCTTATAAAAATCGGCAGGTGGATGCTTTGACCCTTACCTTTTCGTACAACTCGGGCACTGATACACTAACTGTTGGTGCTATGGCTTTCGAGCGAAATAAATACCTTAAAAAATAATGGGGGTCGCATCTATACAGCTTGTTGCCCAAATGTTTATCTCTTTAACGCGGCCATTAGAAATGTTTTTGCCAAGAATCTTGGCCAAACAAAATCTGTAGGGTGGATGAAGCTTAGAGCATCCACCTGAAAAGTTTTAATTAGTGGAAATGCTGTGCTTGTTCCACCCTGCGAACTTATTGATCTCGAGGATGAAGCGCATCCGGTATACGCCTGATTCACTTAACAGCCGGACTTTTAACGCTGTCGTTACTTATTTACGAATTCGTTAATATCTTTTATGCCGATGGCCCCAGTTCTTTCCTTACGGCCAGTCCCAGTTTTTCGATGACGTAGGGCTTTCTT
Source organism: Smithella sp. (assembly GCA_039679455.1). Taxonomy (GTDB): domain Bacteria; phylum Desulfobacterota; class Syntrophia; order Syntrophales; family Smithellaceae; genus MVRV01. The sequence goes on from JBDKUX010000073.1 coordinate 7,860, forward strand.
ACGTAGGCACCCGCCCCCAGGGCCTGGGCGGCTTCGACACGGTCTGTTTCTGAAAAACCACTGACAATAATAGACTTCTGTCGGGGATGGATCGCCAGGACGTTCCGATAGGTGTCCAGTCCGTCCATGCCCGGTTCCATAATCATGTCCAAAACGAGGAGATCAGCAGCATATTTCTTTAAGTATTCCACCGCTTCTTCACCGCTGGCGACGCTGGCGACTTTGTAGTTCAACTTGGAGAGCATCTCGGCCGCCAGATCGCGCTGCTCTTTTACATCATCCACAATCAGAATGGATTCGCCTTTGCCCGTGTACTGGGAAACGGCTATAGCTGTGGTTTCAGCGGAAAGGCTTTCTCTCGTCACGGGGAAATAAAGGGTGAAGGTGCTTCCTTTTTCCTCTTCACTCTCTACGTTAATATACCCGTGGTGGTCTTTCACCGTACCCCAGACCACCGCCAATCCCAGTCCTGTACCGCTTCTCCCCATGACCTTCTTCGTGTAAAACGGTTCAAAAATGCGTTTCAGATCAACCGTCGATATGCCGTTGCCCGTATCGGATACGGAAAGAACAACATAGTCTCCCTCCTGCACCTCGTCATATCCCTGCACCGGTTTGTCCAGATACTGATTGGCCGTTTTGATGGTCACAATGCCGCCCTTGATCATCGATTCACTGGCATTGGAAACCAGATTGAATAATGTTTTGCCGATGTGTACGGGAGAACCGGATATATTCAGGAGCTCTGGTTCAAGATCGGTCTTGATCCGAACGGAGGAGTGATAGGAAAACAGATTTTCAAACTCCGGCAACTGTTGAAAATCGGCGATTACCTTGTTCAGATTAAGAACCTCTCGTCTGGGGACCCCTCTTCGGGCGAGGGTCAACAGATCCTGTACAATCGCGGCGGCTCTTTCGCCTCCTTTCATAATGTCCATAAGACGAGGTTTGATCGGGCTGGACTCAGCCACGCTGTAAAGAAGCAGTTCCGTATACCCGACGACAACGCCCAGTACATTATTGAGATCATGGGCGACTCCACCCGCCAGTGTACCGAGGGCTTCCATCTTTTCCGCGCGCTGCAGACGCTCCTGCAGGCTGCGCGTTTCCTCTTCCATTTGCTTGCGCTCGGTGATGTCCCGGATGGATTCTATCGCGCCGACAACATTACCCGTGTTGTCATATAAGGGTCCGGCTTTTCCCGAGAGCACACGATTTTGATTATTCAGCGGCACATCGTCGGCCTCAGAAAAAAGAATAGGACCTTTTTTCTCGAATAACCGATATTTCTTCGCGGTCTCTTCATCATCTTCAAAGACCAGATCAATCAGGATCGGTCTCCGGGTCCCGTAAAACGGCAGGGCATATTCATGGTTTCTCTTTCCTACAATATCCTTGGCTTTAACGCCGGTCATCTCTTCGATAGTCCGGTTCCAGGTGATGACCTTTCCCTCTCGATCGACGGCAAATGTTGCGTCAGGCAAAAAATCAATGATCTCAGAGAGTCGTCGCTCCGATTCCCTTATTGTTTCCTTCGCCCGCATATGAAGAATAATGGTAAAGGCTGCGCCGGCGAGCAGCACGAAAGCGATCAAGCCCATTGTTGTGAGAAGAGAGAGAGGGTTTATCTTGCCTACGGCATTGGATGCGGTAATAAGACGCAGCATGTAAAATGGTGTGTTACTGACAGGCGTTTTGAGCCCTATCCATGATTGCTTTTCTCCGTTCACATTCTGGAAATCGAAAGTTTCACCTGACGTGAGCGCTGCCGCATCGGGCAAACCGGAAATTTGCGGGGGAAAAGAAACTCCCACCGATTGGAAGGTCTTTCCCTCATTGGTGATGAGGCTGTAGATATCGTTTGCAGATCCCCCTGCGCCGAGGATATTTCTATAGAGGGTTTGCGGTTGAATCCATGCAATGATTTGGCCGGCATAGCTGTCTTTAAAAAAGTAGGAAAGAGAAGCGACAATTTCTTTTCCGCCGTCAAGGGTTAATATCTTCCCGTCGCGGTGTTTAGAGACAAGAAGCTTCTTCAATTCCTGGTGATTTACCTTATGGCCGGTCGTGGCCAATGTATCTACAAGTATGTCGCCGTCCTTTGCGATTAGCATAATCCTCGAATAAACAACGTCGTCGCCGAGTTTCTTTCGCTTCACGAGATCCCGGAAGCGATCCCGAATGGGAATGAGACTGTATCCCAGGCCATATTCCATACTCATGCCCAGGGCTTTATTTTCAAAGAACACGGATACTTCACGGCTGAGAGCCAGATTGATGAGATCATCCTTCCGGTCCGCAAAGAAAAAGCCGACCAGGGCGGCCCTTTTTCCCGTTTCCGCTTTCATGTTTTTGAGGTTTGTTTCGCGGAGATCGACGGCGAAACGGTAGTTTATGAATAAAAGAAAAAAGACAAAGGCGACAGCCGCCGCACTTACACCAAGGATCAACAGGGTGTGGTAAAACTGCGGAATTAGTTTTGCTTCGTTTTTTCCCATTCTAAAGACTCTTATTTATTTTTTTAAAAAATTCGGGATCATAGGCAAAGACATAGGGATAATATTTCTTTACGATGCGTTCATACAAACCATTATTTTTTATCTTTAGCATGAACCTGTTAAAGGCCTCGCGAAGCTGCGGCGAATCCTTGGAAAAGGCCACCGCCATATCCTGTCTTCCGCTTACCGGACCGATGACTTTGATTTTTCCCGGCCATTTTTGGAGGGCCACCAGAGCATCGGGGAGGTCAAGGAGCGCCAAATTTGCATCGCCTTTAATCACGGCGGGCGCAATGTCATTGACAGAACCGGGGAAAAATTTGATCTTGTCCGTAATTTTTTCCAAGCCGTAGAGATAGGGGTCAAGGCATGTTTCCGCTTTGCCAAGCAGCGGCTGACCGGCAATGATCTTTTTTACTAATTCGATGTCCTTTTTTATATTTCGTGTGGGCTTAATGGGCTGTACCGGGGAGTCGGCCCGGGCTATCAGCCATACATGGTTGGGGAAGGTGGGGAAGGAGAAATCCACTGCCTTTTTTCTCCAGGAAAGCACAGTAATACCGCTGGCGGCCACGTCGCCTTTGATGGGCGCCTGTGCAACCACCTCGATGTCGTCGCCGTTTGGTTTTACTTTTTTCCCGGTCAGGTCGCCTAAAATATTGCCCCAGTCTGTCTTGACATACTCGTACCGGACGCCAATATGTTTTGCAAAGGCGTTCATGAGCTCAATGTCCATACCGTCGCCGGCCCCGGTGACGAAGTTGGCGTAAGGAACGCCTAAATGACGGAGAACCCCCTTCTTTTTTATATCTTTCAGATCCCCTGCGCTGAGGACCCCGGAAGTGAAGACCATTGTTACAACTATAGTGAGAATAAAAACTAACTTTTTTATACAATCCTTATCCAAAATTCCTTTCATGAAGGTATCTCCTTTTGGGTTTGTATAGATTTATTTGTCAGGCGCGCAGGTCTTCCGTTCGTTCCCAATCCTCCTGGATAATTTCCAGTAATTTTTCAGCGTCTTCCGATTCCAGAACAATATCCTCGAAATCCGGTGAGCATCGCACCTTCTGCATAAGCAAACCGTCGCCGTCGAACCAGCGGGGCAGTGCGCCGCCAAAAAAATAACCTCTGTCTCTCAGCATATTTACAGTGGCGGTGATCCAGGGGATGGTTAGATTGAGGCAAACCTGGAGAACCACGGCTTTATTGGTGATAGCCTGTGCTTCCATGTTTCTGAAAGCTTCCGTGAAATCATCACCGATTTCGTGCACGTTAATCCTGGCGACTTGTGCGAATTCAAAAAGTTTCATTTCTATGTGTGAGGTTGTGCCTTGCGGTGCTTTAACCGTGTCTTTGGCAAGCTTGATTTCCCGGGTGTCATCGAGGCGGGAATAGATCCAGCGCAGTTCCTCTTCGTAAGGTTCAGGGATGTGGATTGTGTGGGGCTTTGGTTTGTAACAGCGGAAATAATCAAGAGTCGCCACCCGGCCAAAGGCACTTTTTTCCTTTGTATAGGCGGCGGCGGGCATTAGGGCTATTTCCATCGCCGTTTCTACATGCTTGAAGTGTGTTGCCGCCTTTTGAATAAAGGCATGGTTGCAGACCGCCTCGCCGAAGAGCTCTTCAATGTTCTCCTTCTGCGGTACGAATTCCTCGTAGAGATATTCCATTAAACGGGTGTTAACGCCAAGATGCCGATATTCTTTCAGAACAAGGCCAACGCCAGATTCGTAAATATTGGGAAACGGTGCTGAGCGATACAGATGGATCACTCCGATGACCTGGCCTGCAGATGTGCGGGCGATGATAGAATAATATTCCCCGGCTTCATTGGCGGCGATAATGGCCTGGGGGTCATAAAAAAGTCGGATAGGATAACCGTCTCCATAGACGGCATTAAACAGATTGACGATTCCCTCTGCATCTTCCGGCCGAAAATACCCGACCTCGAAATTTTCCTTTGCTGTTTGCCGATTATTTTCCATTTATCTTGAACCCCTTTCTATGTATGGCAAAATACATTTATTTTAATAAATTCAAAATGTTAAGATTCATTTCATGCGTTTGGAATGACAACTTTTGCAACTGCCGGCATCCTTCTTAAGTCCGGAGATGACAAGTAGCACAATTTTACGAAAGTTTCGATAATGAGTTTGCGAGTTATGCCTGTTTCTGCAGACGAGCCAGCAGTACGGCCAGAGCCAGGGAAAAGAGAATAAATCCGGCGCTTAGAAAGAAAATGACATCGAATCCCGCGCCCAATGTAATGATCATTCCACCGAGATAGGGCATAATGAAATAGGCTGCATCCATGGTGAACAAAGTCAGATTGGTGTTCAGTCCCCGCAGGAGTGGATCAGATGCCGAAAAGAGCAGGGCATTTAAAAGGGGCAGAATAATTCCCATACAAATTCCATACAATCCGGCAAGAAGGTATAAGGTGACAGGTGTGTTAACCCGGGGAAGCAAAAAAAGACACAGAATCAGAAAGACGAGACCGGCCTGAAAAACAATTGATTTATCAGTCTTATCGAAGAGCATGCTGCCGAAAACACGTACCGCAATCATCATTATCATTGATATCGTGAAGAATGGCCCCATATCGCCTACAGCGCTGTGCAGACACAAGTCCTTTGTAAAATAAAAGACGGCGGCATGAGCAAGATAAACAAAAAAAGCGGTGCCGAGCAATAGTACCACGGAACGCTCGCGAAAATTTTTCCGGATTTCGTCCATGCGGGGACGGCGCGCCAGTGCTTCGTCCATCCTGTCCAAAACACTGCTGAGACGTTTTTTCAGGGCGACGAGTAGAAAAATTGAAATAACGGAAAAGATGGAGACGCCCGCATAGACAACTGCTTCACTCGCCACGAAGGGAAGCATGGTCTCGGTCAGAGTCGGAATCACCGCGTAGGGAATCATCGTGGAGATAGTGATTACACTAAAGCCCTGTCCGCTTTTTTCCTGGGGAATGAACTGGACGATAAGAGCAATTACCGCCGATGTCAGCAGAACAAAAGCGGCGCCGTGGACAATGCGCAGTACGATTATTGCCGGTACGGTCAGCGCCCAGATGTATGAACAGGAGACCATGATTATCAGAACAAGTGACACCATAAGAATGCCGACAGCATTGCGGGTGGAGATCCAGGGGATCACAAAAAGACGCAGGATAAAGGCCGCCATGGGTTCCAGCCCGACCAGGAAGCCCCGCCACGCAACCGGAATGCCGATGGCTCCCAGATAGTGATAAAAGCTGTAAAAAACGGAGACGTTAGCAAAGGCCGCCACTAGGATCAGGCAAAGGGCAAAAAATTCAAAGGAAAACAGCTTCGGGGATTCGGAAATGTTGCGCAAGGATGATCTCTTTCAATGCAGAATTTTTTTCAGTGCGCTGACAAAGGCTTCCATGGCCTCCATCTGCGCCAGAGTGATGCGGATGTGATTGGGATAGCGAAAACCGGTCATGGGCCGGATCATCACTCCTTCATGCATAAGTTTTCGATAGGCCAGCGTATCGCTTCCCGGCAGGCGGACGACGAGGAAATTACCTTCGCCGACGATGAGGGAAAGCCCCATGCGGGAGAGTTCCTCACAAAGAAACGACTTGCTTTCCTTAATCAGATCCCGGGTGCGCTGGATGTGATTTGTATTGTCCTGAAGGGCCGCCTGGGCGGCTTCCTGGGCAATGCCATTTACGGAATAGACAACGCAGGTGCGGCGGATCATATCGACGACATTCAGATCACCCGCCAGGTAGCCGATGCGCAAACCGGCAAGCCCGTACATCTTGGAAAAAGTTCGGAAAACAACGACATTCGGATATCGTTCGATGAAATCCATCCCGTTCGGAAAATCCGCCGCTTCGACAAATTCAAAGTAGGCCTCGTCTATGACCACGATCTGCTTTCCGTCGACAGTGTCGAGAAAATTCGTAAGAATGTCTTTTGACCAGTATGTCCCCGTCGGGTTGTTCGGATTGCAGACAAAGATAATCTTGGTGTGTCCGTCAATAGCTTCGACCATGGCCTGATCGTCAAAGCCTTCCCGGATAAGGGGAATGACCCTGGCCTCGATTCCGGAAAAAGTAGCCACCCACTCGTAAACGGCAAAGGTCTTGTCCGCCGTGATGATATTGTCCCCTTTTTCGCAGAAGGCCTTGATAACGAAGGTTATGACTTCGTTGGCACCGTTCCCGACAAGAATCTGGTCAGGATCGATGTTATGCAGTGCGGCAATTTCGCGGCGCAGACAATAAGAATCGCCGCTGGGATAAACGGCGCCCTTCGGAGGAGGAAAACGTCCGATCACTTCCCGGGCTCCGGGAGGCGGCCCCAGCGGATTCTCATTGTTATTCAGGCGGAATAGCCTGTTGCAACCGTAGAGCTTCATTAGCTCTGAATCCGGCTTGCTGGGAATATAGGGTTCGAATTCCCGGACGTAGGCGGGGACGAGAAGATCAAGATCAGGTTTCATCATTGTACTCGAATATCACGATATCGGATTTGCCGGCAAAAGGCAGAATGATACCCGGTTCGAATTGATAGTTCAGGAGAATGGGAATAAGCTCCGCCTGCCAGGGAATGCCCAGATCCAGCTCAAAATGGAGGTTAAGAAAACCGTCATTGCGGAGAAAACGGATGTGCCTTTCAATGTTAGCCGCAAGATCATTGCCGGGCCAGAGGGGGCGCAGTGTGACTGCCCGCCTGTCCCGATGAACTTCCGCTGCAAAAAGCGAGGCGCCGGAGCGGGTCTCCCCCATATCGCGGATTGTCCTTATTTCTCTGGCCAGCGCGAGCCGGCGGTATTCACTCTTCAGGTAAATCGTAAGATCGCCGCATGACCATACCTCAAAGCCGGGGTCTTCATGAAGCAGCCGGTAAAAGGAAAATTCATCAACGGGGGCCTTACCCTCTTCATGGTAGCGAAGAGAACCGAGTTTTTCAAAATTGTGCCGGAGTGATTCAGGAAGCCCGGAGATACTGAGCAAACCCAGCGCCCTGGTACGGGCGATTTTGCTGAGACAGGCTTCCAACAGTGTCTCACAGATCATATTTTCCTGCTCCTTGCAGAAGCAATAAGGGCCAAAACACTGCACAATTTTTTCCGTGCGATAACAAAACAAAACGCCGCCGACGGTTTCTTTTTTCGTATTTAAAGCCACGATAGCGTTGTATTCCCCCGAGGCAACCATGTCCACGAGCTTGCCGGGATAGGTAAGGAAGGCCGGTCTTTGCGCCGAATCACAGAATTGCGCAGCAAAACCTGCGAAGTACTTCAACCTCTCGGCATCAGGTGTTTCCGTGGATATCTTCTCGGCTGATTGCGGCAAGTTTAACTTTTCCGAATGCGCCGGATAGGCCTTCTCTTTGGTAATTGTCAGGCAAATCCGGTTATTTTTTTCAGCGGCAACGTCGAGGTGATCGACGGAGCGCGAGGCGATCAGCAGACCCATTGCGTCCAGATCAGGTTCCCGAGCAGGGGTTATGGTTGATGCAATATTGAGTCCGCTTAAATTCAGCTCAACGGCGGAAAAACGGAACAGGACGCGGGTATAATAAAATCCGTTAAAACACTGCACCTCGAGCGCCTTGCCCGGACATACAAAATTGGAAAGATACAGGAAAATTTCTTCCGTGGCCAAACAGAGCCGCAGATATTCCTCTTTCTTCATTCCGAAGACAATTGCCGCCGATTCCACAAACGAAGTGGCGACAGGCATGTAAGGAGCGCTGGCGGTAATTCCCAAAGTTAATGTGCGTGTTTTATCCATATCCATGATGATCTTCCTTTTACAGGGGTTGCGCTTGCGATGTCGCTTATAGAGCAAAGCTAACCCATAGTCAAACGCATTTCAATCGGCAAATCTCTATTAGAACTCATACCGATCGGGATAACGTAGCTCATGTGGTCTACCCAGTAATTTTTATGCTGCACCATTAAGCCCCGATTTGGACTGGAGTGACCGGAATAATCCGGTAGCCTCTTGCCTTAATGATGGTGCTTGATTTTGAATTGGGATTAATCTTTTTTGTAAAGTTGACTCTGCTGCTATAAGAAAGAGTGTTGCTATTATGCTAATTCGTGGCCAACGATGTCCCATCTGTCCAGTTTTTCAAAAGCATCTTGAGCCGCCTTTTTGAGTAAATTCATTCGCACAGGTTTGACAAAAAAATCGTCAAATCCGGCAGCACGACACTCCAATAGACCATAAATATTGTTGTAGCCGGTAATTGCATGAATAACACAAATCTGATTTTCTATTCTGATCTTCTTGCAGAGCTCAATACCACTAAAGCCTGGAAGCTTAATGTCCAGGAACATAACCATAATACTCTCATGTTGAAGTATTTTCAGCGCTTCTTCGCCGCTTTCGGCCGTAAGTACCGCATAGTCTGCAGACTGAAAAACTTCACTTAGCAAATCAAGAATTAGAACTTCATCGTCAACAACCAGATTTTTTTTCTCATTCATGATAATCACCAGTTCGATCTATTTCATTGTTATTGCTGGAAAACTTATTGATATTTATAATTCGGCCGAATCCCGCGTAATCTTGAGTGTCAAAATTTTTAATGTTCATTAACTTTTTCGTAATATCACTCATCCTTTGAATTTGGTCGTTGATCGTATTAAGTTTTGCATAGATTGGATGATTATCGGAAATATTCAATAACATCTCGGAGTACCCGGAAATAATCTGCATGGGTTGATTCATTTCGTGACAAATTGTTCCCGCCATTTCCAATACTCCCTGAAGTTTTTCCAGGCGCAGCCTTTCCTGCTCCGCCAGTTTACGTTCGGTAAGATCCCGCGCTATTCCCACAATGGCACATGGATTGTCATCATGAAATATAACGGATGACAGAGTTTCAACATACAAATAGCTGCCGTTCTTTCTTTTCAATTTAAATTCAGAAGGTTTTTTTTGAATGCCAAATCGCAGAATTTCCTCCACTACCTGTTTAGCTTTACCGACCTCGTTCTGCTCCATCAACGAGGCAAAGTTCAAAAACGGTATCTCTTCGCGATCATAACCTATATTCTTGAGAACTGCCTGGTTAAAATCAAGAAAATTACCCTCTAAATCATGGATAAAAACACCGTCCAGCGAATGGTCAAACAAGGCTCTGAAACGCTCGTCACTTTTCTTTAATGCCGCTTCCATTTTTTTGCTTTCTGTGATGTCCAGAAGTGTCCCGGCGGCGGCTGGTCTTCCTTTATGAACACTTGATGATCCGTATATCTCCACATGGAATATTTCCCCGTTTTTCTTCAGTCCTTTAAATGTGTAATGACTGAATTCAGTTTCACCCGATATTCGTCTTCTGATCTCTTCTTTGACGTTGGCTAAGTCATCCGGGTAGACCAGTGTTTCAAAAGACATATTAGTCAGACATTCTTCAACCGTGTAGCCGAACATCTGGGCAAACCTGGGATTTACATATTTGAATATGCCATCCTGTAAAATATATGTACCGACGATTGCCTGTTCTGCAAAACTCTTGAACTTTATTTCCGATTCAAGGAGGGCATCATTCTCCTGGTGCCGTTCAGTGACTATTCCCATACGCGTGGCAATGATATTGAGCAAGGAGCGCTCTTCCTTTAAAAAAGGGCCTTCATATCTTATAGGCCTTTCATCTATGTAATATATTTCCAGTAAACCAACCGGCTTGTTTTGCGCAATAAGATCGGCGGACATCTTCCATTTAGTTTCTTTAAAGTTGTCTGTCTTGAATTCACGATCCCCAAGCTTAATTCTTGCACATGCAATTTCGGGATACTGAAAGCCTTGAACCATAAGATTGACGGTTCCCTGAAAAATTTCACCCATACAATCGGTCTTATTAATGAGGTCAGCTATAGAATAGATACAGTTTAATTCCTTTATCCGTTCCCGTAACGCATCCTCTGCTTTCTTGCGGTCAGTGATGTCCACGATGGAACCTTCAATAACACCTTGTTCCGGGAAAATTGTTGCTGCAAAAGATATCCAAATATGGCTTCCATCTCTGCGGATTATTTCAGTCTCGTAATCACTAACAGAGCCTTTTTCCTGCAAAACCTGCAACATTGCTTTACGCCCATTTGGATCAACCCAGGCACTGGCGGCATTAAACTTTGCCACGCATTCTTCAACAGTTGAATAACCTGCCTTTTCCGCATATCGTTTATTGACTTCTATGAGTTTGCCGTCATGAATTCGTGTCCTGAACAGTGCAACTCGAGCATTATTGAATAGTGCTCTATATTTTTCTTCTTGTGCTCGCAGTTTATCTTCGACCTGCTTGCGCTCGGTAATGTCACGCCACACACAGTGGTAGACGGGTTTTCCTAAAACCTCGGTATACTGCGCCGTTACATGGACATTTCTGATTTGACCTTGCCGGTTGCGCTGCAGGGTATTAAAAGCAGCACGTCCTTTCTGTATGACATGCGCCATGTGTGATCTGGTTTCCCGCGGTGTTTCAGCTACTTCCAGATCTGAGACGCTCAAATTGGCAAATTCCTCACGCGAATATCCCAGTTGTCGGTGGGCGGCTTCGTTGAACTCTAACAATCCTGCTGTAGCCGAATCAATAATCAGAATACCATCAGGCGAATGTTCGAACAACAAACGATAGCGCATTTCGGTATCCCTGAGCGTTTCTTCCACCATTTTAAGCTTGGTTTCTGATTTTTTGAGATCCTGGATTCTTTGCTTCAGTAAAGCATTCTCATTGATCAAGTCTTGATGTTCTTTGGATGAATCACACATTTGTCGTATCTTCTTTATTTAACTATTTTTTTATTGAAACGAAATAAACTTTTTTAACCAGCATACGAATTATACTCGGCTATTATTAATATTTACTGAATACCGACATAATGTCAAAAAGAATTGGCATTGCCGCCACGGTTCGTGGTCTGGAATCCTTGCCTCATAAACGGGCGATAAAGAGGGTCGCCGATAAGCACCTGCTGCCACGACCAGAAGGGATTCGCCAGACCATAACATTCTGCAAGCGTTATTTGGCCTTGGAGAAGGCAGCCGAAAAAAATTTCCGGGGAAGGAAATGACTGGAGGTAAGGTTCCCACACAGGTCCTATCGTTGCGGCAACACCCTTTTCCAGCATGACCTTGCACCACACGGTACTTTTCGGCGCCTTAAGAGTTGCGCATTCGGAGCTGGCCACATGGTATCCTACCGATCCTTTGACCCAGGTAAAGGCATCAATATAATTGGCACGACTGTACCAGCCGCAGTAAAGGGCGGCGCCGGGCGCTTCTCCCGGACCAAAGAGTTTTGCCTGGTCATTGAGGACGACGGGAAGTTTTTGGCTCTTCTGGACCAGATGCGCCGTGTTATGGATTGCCCGGTCGTACTGCTGATAAAACGACAGTTTTCTGTTTTTGCCTTGCAGGTCTTTTTCGGGCCACTGGGCATCGAAATAGGCTTTTCCGTGGAGTCCCTGCTCCTCGGCATAAATACTGTCGTCTATAATGCGACGGACAATGGAGGGGGTGGGTCCGTCCAGACGGCATACCAGAATGGCCTGTTGCGGCATATTGTTTATTTTCTTGTCATGGAAAAAGATAAAATACTTATTAGGCAGCCATCCATTCAATTCGTATGATTTTTCTCTGACAAGGGCAATCTCTGAATCGACCGAGGCGCCCCAATGAGCCTTGGATAGATGCTGAATCTTTTGCCTCAGTTCAACCAGCTGGCCTTTAATCTTTTTTGATTCTTCCGTTTGCTGATTGCCGGCCAATTTCTCCCGTTCAGTCCATTCTTTCAGAGAAGATTGAAGTTTCCGGAGATCGATACTCTCAAGAAGGGTCGGCGACGGGGGAAGTACACGCAAGGGCATTCCGTACATGAGGGTAATACATTTGAACCGTTTTCCTTCGGAATCGTTTTCCTCTAAAAATTTTCTCACGGAACGGGCAATTTGCAGATCGTAATCGTTCCTTCCTATCTGTTCCTTGGCGGATGTTCTTAGCAGAAGCAGGTTTTTTTTAGGGACATTACGTTTCAACATATAGTAGCGGGCGAGGTCCACACTTTCCGGAACAGCGCTGTTGGCTACAATGAGAAGTTCATCCGCCGTCAGTGCCTGACTATCAGGGTGGAAGGCAAAAAGGATCAGAATGGATGAAAAAAAGATTAAAATAAGAAAACGAAGCTTATTCATTAAACCCGCCTGTTTGCCATCTGCGTGAGATCATAGAATATCATGGCAAAAATACAAATTTGTTTTGACTTGTTGGACTTTTACAAGAATTTGTTTACTCCAGTAATCTTTCATGCTGCACCATTAAGCAGCGATTTTGGACAACACAAATTCCTGCCGCCCGTGCCTTTATTGCCGATTGGTTATGAGACAACCCCAATTGCATCCAGATGGCTCCCGCCTTAATTCTGATAGCTTCATCAACGATTCCGGGAATCGCCTCTTCAGCGCGAAAAATATCGACGATATCAACCGGTTCGGGAATCGAGGAAAGGTCTGGATAGCATTTCTCCCGCATGATTTCCGTTTTGACCGGATTGACCGGAATAATCCGGTAGCCTTTGGCTTTTAGATATGAGGCCACCTTGTGGCTGTAACGGTCGGGATTGTCTGAAAGCCCCACAACAGCAATTGTTCGGCAGTTCTTAAGCAAGGCCAGTATCTCTTCTCTTCGGGGATTTTCTTCGGGAGCATCGTTGTCGCTATGAGAATTGTTCTTCTCTTCGTCTCTTTTCATTTGATCTTATTTCCTTCCGACCATCTTCGGGAGATAATTTTTTGATTCATCAAACCGGCAGGGCAGTAATTCCTGAAGCGCTATTGATTCCAACTGGAAAGAGTGCAACGATGAAGTAAAAATATTTCAAGTTGTCATCTCAATCCATCTATGATCTGACGGACGAACTGCTCCGTTATACTGTCTTCGTGATTGACGAATAACATCTTGGGCCAAAAGGTGCGGCCGCGGGCCTCTACCGGATATCTGCCAATTTTCTTATTATGATGATAGACAACTACTTCCCCAACCATTTTACTGGGCGGGACCAACAGCGTTGAGGGGCCGGCTAAAGTGGTGTCGAAGATGGAAGGGGTTTCAATGTGGGTCATGGTGATGGAGAGTTTTACTTCCTTATCATAATGTTCCCACATATCTTTATCGTCGATATATGCCTGTAATTTCTGTTTGATTTTATTATAAAGTCCCTCATATAAAATGACATTTGAAGCACTGGTGAGCTCAAAAGCAACCGGTCTGCAGTAACCAATTTCTTCAGAGTTTGAGGGGGCTTGAATTACCTGAAGCGGCGTACAGGCAAAACATGAAGCAATAAAAATAACGATAGTTATAATTCTTAGTTTTTGCACAACCCGTTCCTTGGAAAAAATGATTAAATAATTAAGCAAATAGTTTCAGACAAGAAATTATTTATAAGCATGCCAAATATAAAGTATGAGCCGTTTATGTGTCAATACAATATTGATGTCCCCAATATGATATAGGGCATCGATTAATGGGGTTCGAGAATAGTGTTTATTGCCAATCGGGCATATTTATGATTCAATCCGTCGAAAGGAAAAAGACAAGGAGTAAAAAGTATTTTGATTTTCCAAACAGTTTGTTTTGCTAAACGCCGGTGTTTTATACCTTTTCGCTTTCAAAGGATAACGCGGCGGCTAGGAGGAGGCGACGAAGCGTATTATACATACGTTGAGGAAGCCAACGACGACGCCAACAAAGTTAGCCAAAGAAAGCGAAATGGTATTAGCCTGATTCTGGCGGTTCTTTCAGCCCTGCTTTTTGCCTCGGCGGCTCTTGCCCAGGAGAACATTGCTACTTATCCCATGTTGCCTGCGGGCTATTCATCTATCCGGGTCTTCGACAGACAGGGACGGTTTGTGGGCCGGATTCTGCCGGCTAAACGCTACTGGGTCAGCATTAACCAGATTCCGGACTTTCTGCAAAAAGCCCTCATTGCCGTTGAGGATGCCCGCTTCTATGAACACGGTGGAATTGATGTGCGCGGAATTGCGCGGGCTCTCGTCAAGGATGTCATGAAAAGGCGGATGGCGGAAGGGGGGTCAACGATCACCCAGCAGCTCATTAAAAACAAGTATACTCTGAGTGAAAAGACTATCGAGCGCAAGGTCAGAGAAGGAATACTGGCCATGGAATACGAAAAGAAATATACGAAAAAACAGATTTTGGAAATGTATTTCAATGAAATCTGTTTTGGCAACGGGACCTGGGGCATCGCGCAGGCGGCCCGTTTTTATTTTGACAAGAACCCCCAGGAATTGAATGAAATCGAATGTGTTCTTTTGGCCGCGACTCCCAAGGCGCCAAGCCGCTACAACCCGGCGGGCAACCCGGCTGATGTGGTCAAAAGGAAAAACCTGGTTTTAAATCGTATGGCTACCCTGAAAATGATTACCGCTCGGCAGGAAAAAAAACTCCGTTCCCGACGCTATGCCGTTATAAAATCAGGACAGGCTCCGTACTATCTGGCTCATGTACGTTATAAGCTAATGGCGCAATACGGAGCGGGGATTACCGAACAGGGTGGACTGGATGTCATCACCGGAATGGATTTACCGATGCAATTACTGGCCGAGCAGACCCTGAAGGAAGGCGTCCGGCGCATCTCTCCCCAAATTCAGGGAGCTTTGCTTGCCCTTGATCCCAATACGGGAGATGTCCTGGCGGCCGTGGGAGGGATTGATTTTGTTCAAAATCCGTATGATCGGGCATTTTTTGCCAGGCGGCAGCCCGGCTCGGCCATCAAACCTCTGATTTATGCGGCGGCATTGGAAAAAGGCTTTACAGCGGGCAATATTTTTAATGACGATCCTGTGGCCTATAACCGGGGAAGCAGTGAACAGTGGGTGCCTCACAACTATGAGAAAAGATCCTATGGGGATTTGAGCCTCCGGCAGGCCCTGGCCCATTCCAATAATGTTATTGCCGTAAAACTCCTCGACGCCGTGAGCGTTCCCTTTTTTGTTGACTTTGCCAACAGGATGGGATTGCCGTTGCACGCCGATAATGATCTTACCCTTGCCCTGGGTTCCGAGGAAGTTACCCTCCATGACCTGGTCTCGGTTTATACTCCTTTTGCCAACGGCGGCCTGCGTCCTCAATCCAGAACCATAATCCGCACCTATGATCGCCGGCTCCGTGCCTGGACGGAAACACCATTGGCAACAGTTCCCGTTCTTTCTCCTGCCGCTGCCTTTGTAGCAACGCAGATGATGAAAGACGTCCTTACTTACGGCACGGCAAAGAGTTTGAAGAGTTTTGCTCTTAAACGGCCGGCCGCCGGTAAGACGGGCACGACCGACGATTACCGGGATGCCTGGTTTATCGGCTATACGCCCCAGCTTATTGCCGGTGTCTGGATTGGCTATGACAAGCCAAGGCCGGGAGGGCCGGGTTTTACGGGTGGTGCCGTCTGCGCTCCGATCTGGAAACGTTTCATGAGTGGGGCAGTGGCGGGGAAGCCGGTTGTTGATTTTCCGAAACCGGACACGGTTGTATCAGTAATGATTGATCCGATGACAAATATGCTGGCAACACCCGATTGTCCGGGCATGCGGGAAGAGTACTATATAAAGGATACAGAGCCCAAACAACCGTGCGATAAACATGGCGCAATTAAGCCCGAACCCGCCGTATTGCCTCCTATCCAGCAATGACGAATGAGACAGCGTGTAAAAGAGAACAAGCGGTTGCAACCACTTGTTCTAAAGGATTATTTTTGAGCGGCAACCCCGGGAGAATTCGCAATCTCGTATCATTGGATTTATCTTTTTTAGCACGGATCCGGCCCGATTCCCTCTTTCCCGTGGATAAGCTGGGTCAAGGTCCAGTTGACCGGCGTCGGAATGCCCTTCTCTTCTCCCAGACGGACAATAGCGCCGTTTAACGCCTCTATCTCCGTTTTCTTGCCGTTCTTCAAGTCCTGTAATGTCGAAGGATGGTGGGCGTAAGTCGGCGGGAGAAGATCTTCATATAAGACCTTCTCATACGCTGCGGCATCGGGAAATCCCAGATCGATTTTGCATTCTTTTGCTACCGCCAGCACTTCGGTGATGATCGACTGGATTATGTTGCGTGTTGCTTCAAATTCGCCAAGTTTGCCGTAGCAACTGTCGAGCAAGGCTGCGGGGGCGTTCAGGCAGCAGTTGTAAAGCACCTTTTTCCAGATAAATTTCTCTATCTCACCGGTGGTTACTGTGGCAATACCGGCATCATTAATCATTACGGCTATTTTTGTTACTTTTTCGGCGGGGACATCCGGCGAAATTGCTCCCAGTGCCACTTTATCGGCGGAGGCGGTGATGTTGAAATGGCCCGGCTCAAGAAGCACGACGCCGAAGATGACGCGGGCGCCGATAGTGCGCTCTTTCCCGGCCAGGCGGGCGATTGTTTCAATGTTGCCGAGTCCGTTCTGGAGCGAGACGATCATTGTTCCGGGGCCGATCAGCGGCAGAAGTTGTTGGACTGTTTCTTCCGTGTCAAACGACTTTGTCGACAACAAAATCAGGTCGAAATTGGCGTCGCTTATTTCCTGAACGGAGGTAAAGCACTTGATGTTTTGAACAAAATGCTCGCCCCAGATGCCGCTGATTCTAAGTCCATTCTTTTTGATGGCCTGAATATACTGCTCGCGGCCGATGAAAGAAACTTCATGGCCATTCTCCGCAAGAAATCCGCCAAAGACACTGCCGATGGCGCCTGCCCCCATTACTAAAATTTTCATCAGTTACCTTTCGGAATCTATTATTTAACATCTTCCGGTGTTAGCCGCGGGGTAAATTAACGTGAAATTCCCGGAATTGTCAATGGTACAGTCACGCCGGGCAAATGAAAAAGGACTAAGCAAGTTTCCGGCAAAGGAATGAAAGAATGGCTTCTGTGAATACATCGTTGCGGTCACCGGCAACCATGTGGCTGGCCTCCTGAACATCAATGTATTCGGCACTCGGTACGAGGCGGCGAAAAGCATCTGCACCAGCTTTGCTCACTACTTCGCTCATTCGTCCACGGACAAGCATCATCGGCGCTTCGATTGCCTGCGCAGCCAGCTCAAATCGCTCGGGGTTGTAGGATTCGTCGCCAATCCGGCCCTCCATGAAGGCGGGATCCCAGTGCCAGTGATACCGGCCGTCGGGGCCGAGCCGCAGATTCTTGGCCAGACCGCTGATATCGGTTGGACGCGGGCGGTGAGGAAGAAATTTTGCCACCGTATTGGCTGCTTCTTCCAGCGATGTGAAACCGTCGGGACGGCTGCACATGAATTCGATAATACGGTCCCGGCCGTCCAGTTCTATTCGGGGTGCTATATCTACCAGAATTAATGCCGAGCAGCTGGCACGCGGTTCCTCTCCGATGGCTATCAGAGATGTCAGGCCGCCCAGTGAAGCGCCGACCAGCGCGGCAGGCCGTCCGATATGATCAATCACGGATCGTATGTCATTCGCGTAGGCGTCGATAGAGTAATCGCCGTCAGGCGCCCAGGAGCTGTGGCCATGACCGCGAAGATCCAGATTGATTACGAGGAAGCCGGCCTTGCTGATGGTTTCCGTGGTTGAACCCCAGGCATACCTGGTTTGGCCCCCGCCGTGGAGAAGCAGGACGGGCTGACCGTTCCAGTCTCCGTCAACATCGGCAGCCAACTCCATGGAATTTCCAACACGAAAACGAACAGCCATTTCTTATCTCTCCGGAATCGCTTTTATTAAGCTCGATGATTGAAATTGATATTTTTTCAGCAGTTTTTTGTCCATACTTTATTTTGGAAACAAGTTTGAGGTAAAGCAGATATAGCATCGGTGATCATGTCCACCTGCAACTGCCTGAATTTCGGACAGTTGCAGGTGGATGATTGATGATTATAGACGTGGAAAATTATTTGTTCTTGAAACCTTCAAACTTTGTTTTTTCGACAAATGCCTTCATTGATCCTCTCTGGTCTTCCGTTTCAATGCAGACAGCAAAGTTCTTCACTTCAATGGCGACGGCCTTGTCGATGTCGACCTGCAATCCTTCGTTGATTGCCTTCTTTGATGCACGAACAGCAATCGGAGCCATCTTGGAGATCTTTTCAGCCAGTTTCATGGCTGCGGGCATCAGCTCTTCAGGTTTGTAAACGTAAGTAACCAAACCTAATTTAAGAGCTTCTTCTGCTTTAATAACGTTTGTTGTGTAAATCATTTCTTTAGCCTTGCCAACATTAATCAGACGCGGCAGTCTCTGGGTACCGCCGAATCCCGGAGTGATTCCCAGTCCTACTTCGGGCTGAGCGAAAATTGCATTTTCGGAGCACATTCTAATGTCGCAGCTCATGGCTATTTCACAGCCGCCGCCTAAAGCAAAACCGTTAATAGCGGCGATTGTCGGCATGGGCAATTGTTCCAATTTTCTAAATACGGCATTCCCCATTGCGGAATAATCTTCCCCTTCTTTCCTCGTAGCTGTCGACATCTGGGCAATATCAGCACCGGCAACAAAAGATTTATCTCCAGCGCCTGTTAC
>JBDKUX010000074.1:0-17862 GCA_039679455.1 Smithella sp.
CGCGGCCCTAAACACCCGATTTGTCAAGTGTTTTTATTATGTTTTATACAAAATATTTCGTTCCAGCTGACGCTTATATTGTTGATGATTCATATCATTATGCAAGTTCCTAACCGGACATTGCTGATTTTTTGATAAATTATTTGCATCAATTGCAGTCATATTTATCGTCATGGTATATTTCTATAGAAAAAGCTGATTTTAGCTTGTATACGCCTGAATATTTATATGGCCAAATAGAATGTGTAAATAATGTATTTGAAAGTACAGAATCTCTGATTGATAGCCTTGCTAAAGAATCAGGCATTAAGAAAAAAGACGTAAATGATATTATTGCAAAGCAAGTTAAAGAATTTTCAACCAATGCAATACGATCAAAGTTCAATAAACAAATTACAGATATATATTTAGAAATGATTAATAAAAAAACATCGAATCCAAAGCAAGATGAAATGGCGGAAAAACATTAATTTTAACATTAGGAAAATTTAGGAAAATTATCTTTCTCACTAAAATTTCGCTAAAGAATATTGTTGAAAATAGGGTTTTTTATTCCTAAATGGTCCTAATAATACTTAAGATAATATTTTAACTATTTCAAATACATAGATTAATTTCAACAACTGACAAAAGATAGCCTTCCAAAGTCTCTTAATCAGTAGGTTGTCGGTTCGATCCCGACAGGGCTCACCAAAAAATAAGCCGTTTCGAGTAGTTAGCGAGACGGCTTTTTTTAGCGTTCAAGGGTAAAATGGTGATCAATGATCACTTCAGGCTGTTGTAATATTCATTATTTCGATCCTATTTTTATTCGAGAAGATGGCAGTTCGCCATCCACGTCTTGCAGTAAGCGATAAAATGTTTGTCGCACCTGGTTGTCGTTCAAAATCCCGACATGGGATGCGTTGAAACCATGTATTTTATGAGCAACAAGCTGTATTTTATACTCCAACTGACTTTGCAGGGTGATGGTGCCGTCACTGCTTTTCCCCGTTTCGTAGCCAAAGAAAAGATGAAAAGGGATTTTTCGGGCAGCCGATCCCTGATAGAGTCGTTCCAGAAACAGACTGCCCGGAGCCACATCACGCCAGGCAGCCAATACGGCGGGTGCACTTTCCACGGCTTTTTTCGCTGATTCCACACCTCCGTAAGGTGTGTTGAAGGAAATATATCCTTTTACGAAAGTTGACGCATCATTAAGAAGGAAAAATTCGTTCAGCGCTGAAAGACTGACCAGACCACCCATGCTGTGAGCGACGACAATTACCCGCTTGATATGAAATTGTCTGTCTTCTTCCAATACCTTCATTATGTCGGAAAGGAGCGACGCCAGTTTCTGCAGGGGCATTCCTGATGGATAAAAGTAAAACAATGGTTGATACCG
The DNA here is from genome assembly GCA_039679455.1 of Smithella sp. Taxonomy (GTDB): domain Bacteria; phylum Desulfobacterota; class Syntrophia; order Syntrophales; family Smithellaceae; genus MVRV01. Next base: position 1,385 of record JBDKUX010000074.1, read on the forward strand.
CCGCCGGTCAAGACCATCAACCAGGTATTTAAAATCCCGCGGGGTGCCCGCTACACCATGAACAAAAATAACCAGCGTTTTATCGGGATCGAGCTTTTCTAAAGCAAATATTAATCGTTGCGTGTGAGCAAAAAATTTTTTAGGATCATACATGCCCATTTCACCGTAGAGAGGATCAAAAAATTGATCATCGAGGGATGAAAATATGAAATCCTGCTCTCTTACCCGAACCTTTATGGGAAGAGAAGTTGTTGCAGGGTTGCTGATGTCCAAGGTGAAGGCGGGACCAAAGAATGTCAGACCGTCTTTGACTTTTTCTTTTCTTATATGTATGGGTGTGCCCGATGATTGTCCGATCATCTCGTGGGCATCGAAATAGCCGTTTCCATCTAAGTCTGCAAAAAAGTAAAGGTCGTAATTTCCTTCCGGCAGATAGGCCTGATAATAAAGAACCGGCTTTTGAAGAATTCTTTCTACTATAATTTCGCGTTTTTTGAACATGTCTGTTACGGCTACGACAAGTACCGGTCCATCGTAGTTAGTTTTTTGAATCACGGGCCCGGCAAGCATAAAACTGTCTCCCGGTTGAAGCTCTCTCAGAAGCTTTGCTGTCGGCTCTATAATGAATTCTTTCTTTTTTGTGCGTTCAGCTTGCCAAAAGTCCAAGTACTGGCCAACATGCGAACATCCGGTCAGCATGAATGTTAGCAGTATGAACACAATTATTTTTGATGATACGCGCTGCGGTATTTTCCCAAGCATTCCGGACATAAATAACATCCTCCTTACGGTCTCGAAAACCATTAATTGAGTCGAACTGTAACCATGAATAGTATTGGCTGGAAGGCCGTGACTATTATCATGTCTTTGAAGGGTAGCCATAAAACACGACTGCACGACCAAGCGATGAATAGGCCAGCTCTTCATAAACCCATGTGTAATTTTTGCCGCCAACATCACTCGCCATTTTTCGTAATTCTACCTCGTTATAAACACGGACAATACTGATAAGACTGTCCCACGTGAAGCAGATACCGATGAGAGGGATAATATAGGAAAAAATTACTTTCCGAAGACGATCTTGTTCAGTACGGGCGGGATTTTGCCAATAGCTGCGAAAAACATTGGGAAGCAGCTCCCAGCAATTATATAGGTTGCGAGGGAATGATTCCATAATGAAAATGGCGCGCTGCTTCTGAATTGCGTCGGCCAGTATTTTACTGGCCAGCGGAGGAGGGAAATGATGAAAAGTGTTGATGATTGTTCGCAACGGCTGGTTGAATTGCTCAGGGATTGCGGCGGCATCCAATGGTTTGTCGATAACTTGCAGATGATCGGGATGAAGACTGGCTGTTTTTTGCAATTGCGGTAAATTGGGAAAAAGATCCGAAAGTATAATACGAGGCGGAGCAAAACCTTGGCGATGCAACTCTTCAATGAGCAACGCCGCCGGTTCGCCGGAACCGCTGCCAAGATCGAGAATTTCGTCAGCGCAAACCAATTGACGGAAAGCATGAAAAATCGGGGCAACGGTTTTGAAAATACTGCTGGTGCGTAATCCCGTTCCGATGATTTCAACAATTGAGTCGCGAATCCACCGGGGCGTACCGGACCGTTCACAAAATTCAAACAATTGTATTCGGGGCAGCATAAGTCATCAATCTTTCCGGGATTAATGATCCAAGTATAATACAATCGGTTTTACAGTCAATGATAAACTGCCGAAAAAAAGAGATGCGTGACACTTATGATTATACAGGCCAAATGGATTTTATAATTAAACAATATTCTCCTTTTTGCCGATTTAGTTCTGGTACGCACATGACAACATTTGTCGCAGTATTACCTAAATTTAAAGGCTTATTTTATGTTAGCAAAAGAATCCAAAGCAAAGAGTAAATATATAGTTTCCTGGCAAGATCCTGACTATCAAGGAATTCTAACATATATTTGGCCGGACGGAAGCCGTTATGAAGGTGACTTTATCAAGGGACGACTTAACGGTTATGGATCATTTTTCTGGCCGGATGGAAGTTGTTATACGGGAGAATGGAAGCACGATCTGCCGCATGGGCAGGGTATCTTTATCCGGCCGGACGGAAGTGAATTTAAAGGATTATGGGAACAAGGGCAGTTCAAGGAGGAAAAGTCAAAACTGAAGGCGGAAATTGAGTCCCGACGCGCCTCTTTGGAAACATCAAAAATGAGTACCGGCAAGACGACGCCGGACGGTAAACTTAAGAATGAACTGAAGTATCGTCTTAAATCGGAGGCAGAAACAAGCCTTAGAATCGAGGAAGAGGAAAGGCGAAAAGATGAGGCTGAGTTGCGACGTATTTGCTTGGGAGCCTCAAAAAAGAACGGCGACACAATAACCGAAGATGGTAAACTAAAATCAGAATTTAAAGCTCATCTTAGGGAAGAGGCGGAAGAGATACTCAAAGCTGAGGAAGAGATTTGCCTGAAGACCGAAGCGGAACTTGAAGCAAAAGTAGAAGCTCGTCTCAAATATGAAGAAGAGATGCGACTGAAGGCTGAAGAAAAAGCTATACTTCAAGCCGAACAGAAGGATCATTTCAAAACCGAGGAAAACAACCGGCGTAAGGTTGATGCAAAACTTAGAGCAGAAGAGGGGGATCGCTTAAAGACCGAAGAAAGGGTACACCTGAAGGCAGACGAAGAAGCTAAACTCAGGGCTGAACTGGAGTTATACTATAAGGCGGAAACTGAAGCACTTCTTAAAGTCGAACAACAAGTTCGTTCTAAGGTTGAGGAGCAACTTAAGTCAGAATCAGCGGCCCGTTCCGAGGCGGAAAAATTAAGGCGAAAAGCAGAAGAAGAATTACAGCAGAAGATAGAGGAAGAAGCGAAGCTTAAAGAGGAGCTGAGTTCTCGTCTGAAAGCTGAAGAAAGTGTCCGTCTTGAGACCGAGGCAAAACTTGAGGCGGAGTCAAAAGCTCGTATCCAATCGGAAGAGGCAAGAATTAAAGCGGAGAAGGCTTTACGTCAGAAGGCTGAAGAAGAATCTGGAATTAAAAAGGAACTGAACGCCCGACTCAAGTCGGAAGAGGAAGCCCGTCTGAAGGTTGAGGAGAAGCTTAAGTCGGAATCGGCAGCCCGTTCCGAGGCGGAAAAATCAAGGCAAAAAGCAGAAGAAGAATTACAGCAGAAGATAGAGAAAGAAGTGAAGCTTAAAGCAGAGCTGAGTTCCCGCCTGAAAGCTGAGGAAAGTGTCCGTCTTGAGACCGAGGCAAAACTTGAGGCGGAGTCAAAAGCTCGCATCCAATCGGAAGAGGCAAGAATTAAAGCGGAGGAGGCTTTACGTCAGAAGGCTGAAGAAGAATCTGGAATTAAAGAGGAACTGAACGCCCGACTCAAGTCGGAAGAGGAAGCCCGTCTGAAGGTTGAGGAGAAGCTTAAGTCGGAATCGGCAGCCCGTTCCGAGGTGGAGAAGGCAAAACACAAGGTAGAAGAAGTCTTACGCTTGAAGGTTGAAGAACAATCTAAAGTTAAAGTCGAATTGATTGCCCATCACAAGGCGGAAACTGAAGCACTACTTAAAGTCAAGGAAGATGCCCGCCTCAAGATTGAAGCGAAACTCAAGTCGGAATCAGCAGCCCGTTCCGAGGCGGAAAAATTAAGGCGAAAAGCAGAAGAAGTATTACAGCAGAAGATAGAGGAAGAAGCAAAGCTAAAAGTGGAACTGAGTTCCCGCCTGAAGGCTGAGGAAGAAGCCCGTATGGAGGCTGAGGAAAAATTCAAGGCGGAAGCAAAAGTCCGTATCCAGGCTGAAGAGGCCAGACTTAAAGCAGAGGAAGAAGTATTCATCAAGGAAACCGAAAAAGCGAACCTTAAAGAGGAGCTGAGTTCCCGCCTGAAGATCGAGGAAGATGCCCGTCTTGAGGCTAAGGCAAAGCTCAGGACGGAGGCAAAAGCTCGTATCAAGGCTGAGGAGGCGAAACTTAAAACCGAAGAAGATCTGCGCCAGAAAGTAGAGGAGGTAGCGAAACTTAAAGCGGAACTTAAAAACAATCTCAAGGCGGAAGCAGAGATACTTCTTAAAGCCGAGGAAGAAGCCCGCATAAAGGTTGAGGCGAAACTCAAGGCGGAGTTGGAAACACGTCGCAAGGCCGAAGATGCATTGCACAAAGTAACAGAGGAATTATACTTGAAGACCGAGGATGAGGCAAAACTCAAGGTGAAATTAAATTCCCGTCTGAAGTCTGAGGAAGATGCCCGTCATGAGGTTGAGGGGAAGCTGAGGGCGGAGTCGGAAGCTCGCCTCCAGGCTGAAGAGGCAAGGCATAAAGCAGAAGAAGAATTACATCAGAAGGCAGAGGAAGTAGCGAAACTTAAAGCTGAACTGAAAAACAATTCCAAGGAGGGAGCAGAAGTACTTCTTAAAGCTGAGGAAAAAGCTCGTCTTAAAGTTGAGGGGAAGCTTAAGGCCGAGTCAGAAGCCCGCTGCAGGGCCGAAGAAGCAATGCGTAAGGCTGAAGATGAATTAAGTTTGACGGCCAGGGAGGAAGCGAAACTTAAAGCTGAACTGGGTGTTCTTCAGATGAAGCTCAAGGCAGAGGTTGATGCCCGCCTTCGGGCTGAAGCCAAAATTAGAACTGAAGCAGATGTGCCACGTAGTATGGAAAAAGAATCAAAGCATCAGATAAACGAAGAATCAAAACAAAAATTGGAGGAAGAAGCAGGGAGACAGGTTGAAAGAGAAGTAGAAAAAAACGAAAGCGAAATGAATACGGTAAGTTCTGATAAACAATCAGAAAAGCTTGCCATCCCGCAAGAGAATGTTGCTCCCGGGCAGAGCTATGTTCCAAAATCTTATCCTGACGGCAGTTCTTATATGGGTGAAATGACGGACGGAAAACCTGACGGACAAGGGATTATGAAATATGTCGATGGCAGCAAATACGTGGGGGAATGGAATACAGGGAAACGCAGTGGACAGGGGAGTCTGATTATTTCGGATGGATCAACTTACATTGGACAATGGAAAGATGACCTTAAAGAAGGAAACGGGACTATGACCATGGCCAATGGGCGGAAATACATCGGAAATTGGAAAAATGATCTATACAACGGTCAGGGCACGGAAACATTCACTGACGGTATGCGGTATAACGGTGATTATAAAGATGGGAAATTTCATGGTAAAGGTTCATTGCTTCTGCCTGATGGGAAAAAATATACAGGCGAATTCCAATTCGGCCTGTCCACAGGGCAAGGGGTTATGGATTATCCCAATGGTGATCGTTATGAAGGAGAATTCAGGAACAACAAATTCCATGGCCATGGGATTCTGACCCTTGCTGATGGGAAAAAATATACCGGCCAACTGGAAAACGGCCTGCCTCATGGATTGGGTGTAATGATACTTGCTGACGGCCGGAAATTCGAAGGTGCCTTTAAATACGGCAAGTTTGTTGGTGATAGATAAGGTGTTGATATGAATAGTAAAATTACTTTATTGCGTCCGGCATTCAGGAATTTAAACAAAAAAGAAGTTGTCAACTTCCAGTGGGAAGAAAAACCCATGGACAGTGCCTCGATGTATACGTTCCCTGATGGCTCAAAATATATTGGTTTCTTAAGGAAGGGCCGTTTTCATGGTAAGGGAGTGTTTAGATGGTCTGATGGAGGGCATTATAGAGGTCAATGGGAAGAAGATGTGCCTCATGGCAAGGGAACAATTCTCCTGTCCGAAGGGTATTGTTATGAAGGGCAATGGAAAAATGGCAAACCGGAAGGTGAAGGAATAGAAACCTTTCCCGATGGCGGGCGGTATAAAGGTCAATGGGAAAACGGCTTGAAAAACGGTAATGGTGAAATGGTATATTCTGACGGAACAAAATATGATGGACTATGGAAAGATGGAATGCGTCATGGATCAGGCATATTGGCGTTATCGGACGGTACGGTGTATATGGGGCAATGGAGTGAAAACAAAATGTCCGGTATAGGCATACTAATTTCTCCGGAAGGAAAAAACTTTCTTGGGGTTTGGAAGGAATCAAAATTTACCGTTCTGTAGATGATCAAACCTTTTTAAAAAAATGCCACCTTCCGCCTCGATTTATTTAAAAATTGATTCGCAAATAAGGTTACGGAAAAAACAGCATGTACACGCTTTGACATTACTACTGAGCATGTTTATAATACTATAAAGCGAGAAACTGCGATGTACGTATTGAGTCCGTTCTACTGGATGTTAACACTAGAAAAAACGACAGGGTCTTCGTGGTGAATATCACCCATAAAAGACCAATTTTAAAACGAAGGACTCCAGATAAAAGACGAGACGGCATGAGTGGTGCTCGCTTTCGTCGTTTATGAATATAAATTATGTTGCAATTGTTCGAAAAAAGTTACGTTAAAACCATGCTGGCGGCATTGGCAACGAGTTCTAAATAAAAAAGTAGCAGAGGGAGGATACCATGAATGACAATATGACAAAAATTGGCGGGGCTATTTTGATTGGCGGTCTGGTTGGAGCAGCGGTTGCACTATTGTTTGCTCCCAAGTCAGGATATAGGACAAGAAGAGATATTGTAAGGACGGCACGGAATGTAAAAAATAGTGCAACAGACTTGATCGAAGATACTATTGACGATGTCCATGATATCATAAGAGATTTAAAGGGAAAAGCCTTCGACGTCGTCGATCAGGGAACGGGTCTGACGGACAAAGCCAAAAAAGAAATTATAGCGACGCTTGAACAGGGACAGAAAACAATAGAAAAACAGAAACAAAAATTTAACGAAGCGCTCGGCAGAAGTTGATGCCGGGTAGGTAATTGAATTTGCAGTTCGATGGGGCAGGGGGATAAAATTCCACGTCTTGATGGATTTGGCGTAGAAATGAGGTCAAAAACGAATTTGACAATAATTTGTCTTAAGTCATAGTATCTATCATAAACATTTCAAGCAAGGAATCAAAGAGATTTGGGCAATAACCTATCCTGATTTGATTCAAAGTAGCCATTCTTGGAAAAAATCTTTTTATTTATCAACTAACATAAATATCTAATAAATCAAACTGCTTAAGATAATAAATGAATTTGCTAATTACGGAATACATTGTTGCTATTAATGGCATATATATTGCTAATTTTTATGCAAGAATTACGGATAGAAATTTGAACCGTAGAACTTGGCTTTTATGAATTTCCAAATCATGTTGGTACTGTTTTGGGCAAGCGTCAAAGAGATTGGACAGCAACCTGTCTGTTCATAATATTTCACAGATATGGAGCGCCATATAAACAAAGGATAAACGGTCCAAAGAGTTAACGAAAAAGGTTATTTAATTCATGTCCGTTTTCGCAAATGTCGCATCTTAAGATGATAATTTATTGAAATGGAAGATATTAATCTTAAATAAGATAGAAGAGGAAAAGAGGAGAACATAATGAAATTTACAAAGAGGGCAATGATTTTATTCATTTCAATCTTGACACTGGCGGTGACAAGCATAACTGCCTGTGGATTTTTGGGATTTGGTAGTACGGAAAAGTGGAAAGAAGAAGTACGGTTGAGCGATGGACGAGTTATCGTTGTTTACAGGGAAATTATAAATGAAATGGGTGGTGGAGAATGGGCATCTAACCCCAGTGGTCTTAAGCCTAAGGCAGATTACATTCGTTTCAATAATCCTGATTTGGCGGGCAAATCAATTGAATGGAGGACTTTAAAAACAATTGATACATGGCCTGAAATACCTTTGATTCTAGATATGGAAGCAGGTCAACCGGTCATGTATACAATTGTGGGAGTTAGAACAGCATGTGAAGCATACAATAAATATGTTTATCGAAATGGCGTATGGATCGAGGAGAAGCTTCCCGAAACATTTGAACCACGAACGAGAAATTTATTTGTTAGAGGCAGTGATGATATACCAAAACTAGTTAGTCTGGAAATGAAGCGAAAGATAGATGAAAACGGTCAATCTAGAAGACCCGTTAGACAAGTTGGACCAAAACGAGAAATTTGTGGTTAAGATTTCATACCGAAAATTGATAAATTGGAGGATAAGTAATGGCCAGTGCATTAGAATACATGCAGTTTGCATTGTGTGTTTATAATTCTTCTAAAAACAATGAAATTGGCGTTCCTGAAGGATGGACACTTATCGATTGGCAACCGGATAGATGGACCGGTTTTTCGGCAGGCGTTTTTAAAAATAACACATCCAATGAAATAGTGATCTCTTTTACGGGAACAAATGATACTGCGGACACAATTAATTGGTCTGGCGGTGCTGGCTTTCCGGCGTTACAAATATTTGAGGCAATGGGTTATTACATGGCATTTAAAAATGCCTATCCAACAGCTAATATAGCATTCACAGGACACTCTCTCGGTGGCGGTTTGGCTTCACTCATGGCAGTATTTTTCGATAAACAAGCAACGGTTTTTGATCAGATGCCGAGTCAGCTCGCAGCCTTAAATCCAGCCGTACTCACTGCAGCTGCCATAGGTATGCTTGCTTCAGGATATTCTGACGACAAGTTTTCTCTTTATTGGATATCCAAAGGATTTCTTGCGCTTACAAGAGAAGCAAATGTTATTAATTACTATATTGAAGGTGAAATACTGCAGCCTCTTAGAACATCGGAAAAATCTTTAGTTGGTAAAGATATTCCAATACGCTTGGGTAATTCAACGGCCTCTATAATGGATCGACATTCGATGGCGTTATTAACAGCTACAAAGATTTCAACTAATTTCCTTGATGCTGTCCAGCAATTGCCCAACCTCGTTACGCAATTGCTGGACGAAGGCAATTTATTTGCTGCGGATTCAAGAAATAAAGATAAGGATGATCTGCTTCGCAAACTTCTAAAACATCAACTTGGTGTATCAAGTGAAATACCAAAAGATGGAATGCTGGAACGCTTTGCAGTAGATATGCTAAAAATCGCCCAGGAAGGCGGTCTGACAATGTCTGATAGTAATTTGACTAAAGCACTGACTACCTTTGCTATGCAAATGTATTCGAACGATCCCAAGAACAATGCCAATGATGTGAAAAATTATCTGTTCGATAATACCGGTGTTACCGGCGGCATTCACTTTGACCGCAGTGATGTGGCGGCAAATTTGAGTGATGCAATAGGTTATAAACTCTACTTTCAAAACTACCTGCGCACTTTGCCCGGTAATGAAAATGGAGTTGTAAACAGACAAATATCCGAACTTCTCGACTGGTATATACAGGCCGGTACCAGTGCTATGATGGCCACAGCCGGTACCAAGCGTGCCTTTATGCTGGGAGGGAGCGGTGGAGACAATCTTTCAGGAGGAACAGCCGCCGATCTTTTGTATGGCGGCGCCGGATCGGACATGCTGACAGGCGGCAATGGTACGGATACATTGATTGGTGGCGCAGGTAACGATGTTCTCAATGGCGGCTTGGGCCATGATATTTATGAATATACAATCGGTGACGGCAATGATCAGATCATAGATGAAGACAGAGACGGCGATCTTGTTGTGTTCAGCAATGGCGACGAAATTAAAATTATAGCGCTCGGTAATTTTTACAAAAGCGGATCAAGTGAATGGAAAAGCCTCAACAACAGCAATACAAAAATCGTTGAAAACATGTTGTATCTTCCCGATGGCAGCACGATTGAATTTGGCACCGCATTGCAATCAGGCGATTACGGCATCAATTTGATCGAAGTTCCAACAAATCCTGAGAGTATCAATACAATGGTTGGTGATCTGACGCCGGTGGATTATGATCCAGTGATGGAAGGAATCCAAGCCCGGAATGACCCATGGGGTAATGTAATTACAGATTCCAATCAACCAGAGCCGGGAAGAATTGACCTGTTATATGATACGACGGCCAATGACCGGATAGAAGCAGGAGAGGGAAACGACGGCATTGTATCCTATCGAGGCGGTAATGATTGGTTATTGGGCGGCAGCGGTAATGATTCAGTTATAGTAGAGCGCAATGAGAATGCAGCAAATGATATTTTAGAAGGTAATGAAGGCAGCGACATTGTTGAAGCGGGCAAAGGTAATGACAAAGTATTCGGCGAAAATTATGGTGAGATGGAAGAACTCATTGCGGCCGGAGAAACGGCAATAAGCATAAACGTCAGAGGCGACGTCGTATCGGGTGGAGGGGGAGAAGACTATGTTTACGGATCAAACAGCAACGATGTTTTATTCGGCGGATTCGGAAAAGACCTCATTATCGGCGGCGGCGGAGAAGATGTAATCATTGGTGATGATAATTATTTGGGTGCCGTTCACGACTGGTCATATTCTATAACAACAGAAACATCAGGAAACACGAATATATACGGCCTAACCTTCACGGGTATAATCGGCGGCCTTGATGATACGGGAACAATTGGGAATGATGATGTTATCTATGGCGGAACCGGCAACGACTATATTGACGGTGTTGGCGGTGATGACGAAATATATGGCGGCGATAATGATGACATCCTGTTTGGGTCAGCCGGCAATGATGTTATTGAAGGTGGTGCCGGGGATGATGCAATCAAAGGAGACGGCTGTAATGTGCCTGTTGAACTGCAGGGAGACGATTATATCGACGGCGGTACCGGAAATGACCTGATCTGGGGCAATTCCGGCAATGACGAACTATTCGGCGGTAACGGCCTCGACACAATCTATGGCGACGAAAGCGATGATTACATAGATGGAGAAGCCGGAGCTGATTCGCTCTATGGGGGATCTGGCAACGACGAAATCTTCGGAGGTAATGATGACGATTATATCGAAGGCGACCAATACGGCTTTGCCGGTAACGACTATCTGGACGGTGAGGAAGGCAACGACACAATAATCGGTGGAGGCGGAGCAGATGAACTCTTTGGTGGAGAGGGTAACGACACGCTGCACGGTGATGCCTCCAATGTACCTCTTGCCGACCAGGGCGACGACTACATCGACGGCGAAGGTGGAGATAATTTTATAGTCGGCTATGGAGGTAATGATACGATTTATGCCGCAGAAGGCAACGATACGATATATGGTGATGCCGGAGATGACTATATAGAAGCCGGAGACGGGACAAATACAATTTATGGTGGCGAAGGTAACGACGCAATCTATGCGGGAACAGGTGCCGATCAAATAGATGCCGGTCTGGGCGATGACTACATAGATGCGGGCGATGGTTCAAATATTATAGTCGGGGGAGAAGGGAATAATGAAATCCACGCAGGTGCAGATGACGATCAGATAAGCAGTAGCACAGGCAATGATTATATTGATGCCGGAGACGGCAACAACGTCATTACAAGTGGTGCCGGAGACGATGTTATCTCCTCTGGAGCAGGTAATGATCAAATTTGGGGCGGCACCGGCCGGGATGAGATTTACAGTGGTGCGGGTGATGATCAGCTCTATGACGAAGGCGGTGATTCCATAATCTATGGTGGAGAAGGAAATGACTGGCTTCAAACAACAGACGGCAATGCCTATCTTGATGGCGGAGCCGGTGATGATACACTGCTTGGCGGAACAGGTAATGATACCATCTATGGCGGAACGGAAAGCGATTATCTGCAGGGAAACAGCGGCAATGATACTTATATATTCAGCAGAGGAGATGGTTCCGACATCATTCAAAATTATGCTGATGATTATTGGACATCAATAGATACCCTGCAATTTGGCGCGGACATCAATGACGTAACAGTGACAAAGGAAAACAATGACTTACGAATCGGTATAAATGAAACAACAGATTCAATATTAATATGGGATTGGTTTAGCGGTAGTCCATACCAAATAGATCAAATTCAATTTTCCGATGGAACCATGTTGAATTCACTGCATCTGGAAGGTAAAATTGCGAATACGGTCTACGGAACAGAAATAAACGAAACTATTCTCGGAGGAAATTTTAGCGATACAATTTACGGTGGTGCCGGGAATGACGAAATATGGGGGTATAATGGTGATGATACGCTGGATGGGAGTGTTGGTGATGATACTTTGGTTGGAAGTTTTGTACAATGGGGTTACTGGTGTAATTGGTGTGATCTAACCGGCAATGCTAACGGCAATGATACATACATATTCGGAAGTGGTTATGGCCAGGATATGGTTTTGGATCGTGACGTATCATTTGGTAATACAGACACCATTCTTTTGGACAATAGTATTCAACCTGAAGATTTAATACTTCGTCGTGGAATGGGTACTTATCTGTGGAATACAGCCGATGATCTGGTACTATCAGTCAATGGTTCGACCGATACGATGACTGTTGTGAACTGGTTTGATGATACCGGTGAATGGCAAGTCGAACGTATTAAATTTTCCAATGGGACTGTTTGGGATGAGCAAATAATAAGGCAAATGGTTCTTCAACCTACGGCAGGAGATGACTATCTAATCGGCTATGATAGTGATGATTTAATAAACGGGTTGGGAGGAAATGATTACATCGAAGGTCGCGCCGGCAACGACGTCATAACAGGCGGAAGAGGCGATGATATTCTTTACGGTGGAGCAGGCAACGATACTTATTACTTCAATTTGGGAGATGGGACCGATACGATTTATGATAACGATGTGGAGGTGTATATCGGCAATAATACGATCATCTTCGGCGACGGCATAACACCCGGCATGATAAGGCTGAAACGGGGAAGCCTTTTAATCGAAGTGGGGGACAACGGGGACAGTATTCGGATACCGGACTTTAATCCCGAAGATGCCAGGGCGAATCCGGTAATTAACACTTTCGCATTTGCCGACGGGACAACCCTTACCTATGACGAATTGATCGATAGAGGCTTCGATCTGGAGGGTACGGCAAACGATGATGCCATGACCGGAACCAAAGTAGTCGACCGCATGAACTCGCTGGAAGGTAATGATACCATATCCTCGGGTGCAGGCAACGACATACTAACCGGCGGTACGGGCAACGACGAACTTTATGGCGGGAGCGGCAGCGACACCTACGTCTTTAATTTGGGTGACGGGGTGGATACAATCACGGATACATCCAACTTAAATGAAGACAATATGATACATTTTGGCGAAGGCATCACAAAAGATGACCTCACCTTCGCCCGTAACAATGGAACTTTGACAATAGATGTAGGTACTAACGGCGACGCAATAAACCTGCTTAATTTTGATCAGAATGAAGTTACAGGTTCCCTTGTAGTGCGGACTCTGGAATTTGCCGATGGATCGCAGATAAAAATCTCTGATTTACTCAACCGGCCTCCGGTTGCTTCCAATCCCATTGCATCACAGACAGCAATGGAGGATGCGGTATTCAGCTTTACAATACCGGAAAACAGCTTTGTCGATCCTGATACAGGTGACGCACTGGCCTATAGTGCAACGCTTATCGATAGTACAGGATTGCCTTCCTGGCTGGTATTCGATGCAGCAACCATGACCTTCAGCGGAACGCCAACCAACGATGATATCGGAGTGCTGTCACTCCAGGTAACAGCCACCGATACATTCGGTGCATGTGTATCCAGTGGTTTTAATATTTCCGTTCAACCGATAGTAAACTATGGAACAAATCATACTGACTTTATAATTACCGGCGATAAAAAAGACTTCATCAAGGCTTTGGGCGGATCCGATATCGTTTACACGGGAGAAGGCGATGACACCATATACGGCGGAGACGGAACAGACCTGCTATGTGGAGATGGCGGCAACGATGCAATTTATGGTGAGAATGATTCCGACGTGCTTTTAGGAGGCAAGGGCAATGACATCCTGGATGGCGGCGCAGGCAGGGATATTATGATGGGTGGAGATGGGAACGATACTTACATAGTAGATAATACGCGTGATATTGTCTCAGAATTTTATAATGAGGGAACGGACACAATTAAGAGCTCCATAACCTATACATTAAGCAATAACGTCGAGAATCTGACATTAGCCGGGACAATGTCAATTAACGGTACAGGCAATAATCTCAACAATATAATAACCGGCAATAATGCAAATAACACTCTTACCGGAAATGCGGGCAACGACATCCTGGACGGCGGCAGTGGCGATGATATTCTGGCAGGAGGCAAAGGTTCGGACTCATACCTTTGGGGCCGAACGGGCGGTCATGACACAATCACGGAAACTGCCGGAGTAAGCGGCGATGCGGACATGTTAAGGCTTACCGGCGATATAACGAAAACCGAGCCGGTGCTTGTAAAACAAAACAATGACCTATACGTATTTATCGATTCCGAAAACTACATGAAGATTGTAAATGAATTCCAGCAGACGAATTACGGCATTGAAAGACTGGAAGTAACGGACGGCCATTACATAACCAGATCAGATATCCAGAATATAGTTGATACAATGAGCGCCATCAACAACGATTCCGGCATGGACGTCATGCAGAAATACAATGCGATGACGGCCGACCAGCAATATCAGAATATATTGGCACAAAGCTGGCAGCAGTAAAACCGGGTTTATTATTTATCTTAATATTTTGTAGCAAAGTTCACTTCGTTTGCTAACCCCGAATTTTTGAAAAATATCCTTCAAGTGATCTTTTACGGTGTATTCAGTAATGAAGAGTTTTGCGGCAATTATCTTGTTGGAATCTCCCCGGGCGGCTAAAAGAGCGATTTCTTTCTGTCGCTGGGTCAAGTCGTATTGCTTCAGTTTTTCTTCAATGCATACGGCATCAGGCAATGGCTCCAGCAAAATGATTTTTCCGGGAGAACCATGACGGGTTAAAATTGATTTGGCACGATAACATACCTTGTTATTAAAAAAATATGTCGATTCATGACCATCCAGGCTATCGAGCAGGTCCGTCAGCGGCCGTCTGTTTAAAATCATTTTTGCTTTATCATTGATAAAAGATAAATATTGATTTGACCGCCGCTGGCCACGTATCAAGATCACGCCTGTCTCCTCAATAGCAGCAAATGACTTAAATAAAATATCATCCTGCCGCGCCTCCAGAGCCTGTCTGCGTTTGGAAATATCCGTTACGACCGTCAGCCACAATCCATCCTTTCCCGTCTTTATCATGGACGAATTAAATAATCCGCATCCGGATTCATTGTTTTTGACCCTTACCTCGAGCTTAATGTTTTGCGCATATCCTTTTTCTTCTATTTCATTAGCAATCAGAGCTCGTTGCTGTACCGTTATATATCCGCATCCAACGGACGTCTGACCGATTAGCTCTTCCCGGCATACACCCATGGATTTTGTAAAAGCCTCGTTTACATCGATATAAGTGCCGCTCTCGGCTTTGGTAATGGCCATGGGATTTGGCGCTTTCCAGAAGAGTTCATTATTATAGTTCTTTGGGGGAGATATGATTAAATTATTTTCCATAACCATGCTTTAAGTAAAGATCAAAAAGATTTGTGAAGATATAATAAATTACATAGATAATGCAATAAAATATTTATCAAAAATCCCTCTTTCGAGGGATTGACAAATATTCGGTAAATGGTATCAAGTTCATTTTTTTATTCGGCGTGAGTATTTTCATATGACTATTATGAAGTAACTATCGGGAATTATTCCAAGAGACACTTGGATAGCTAATCATGGTTCCAAAAAAAGCTAAAATATAAGGAGATGCTTCAAGGGGGAACATGAAATAGACAAAGGTAGACTACGCCATCGAAATAACGGCGAGATATTTGTTTATAAGGTAAGGTGTTTCGAAGTATAGATAAGAAGATGGAAATATGACAAATGTCAAGAAACGAGATGTGACCCCATACAGTATTTTAATGAAACAGAACGAAAGCAAAATAATAATGCGAAGGAAGATAAAATATGAAGATAACTCATGAGGAAACATCAGTAAATCGAATCTTACCTAATAAAAATAATATCAATGATAATTTTTCATTCAAAGAAAGGCTGATTAAATTCTTTAAAAAGAGTTATTTAATAATATTTTCGGTAATTTTACTTTCGCCCACCTATTACGACATAATTGCGAAGATACCACCAGCAAATGAATTAAACAAATCACAAGGACAATTAATATATGATCCAGGCAACGGAATGTACAGTTACAGTACTGGTCTTAAAACCCAGGATGGTGAATCCATATATTTTGCCTGCAACGGTTCTCTGGGATATAACATCGGATGTATTCCGGGCAAATTCAACCGGCAAAGCCTTCAGGGAAAGCAAGCAACCATAACCTGGTACATCCAGCCGCTAATCCTGGGTGTATTCCGGGGACACAACACCTATTTCTCTTGCAAAAAGCAGCATAATGGCCTAAATAATTTTCCATGGCACGAATATCTCGAATAGTAGCAGTCGGATACCCTCATCACATTACACAACGTGGTGTACGTTCTATTGATATTTTTAAAAGCGACAGCGATAGAACCACCTATTTACAGTTTATAAGAGAAGAAACACAGCGCTGCGAGATTGATATTCTCGCCTGGTGTCTGATGACAAATCATGTTCACTTCGTTGTTGTTC
>JBDKUX010000075.1:0-105172 GCA_039679455.1 Smithella sp.
AAGATTTAGCGGAAAATTATGCCGAATATGGAATCATGATGAGAGTAGTTGTCGAAGAATGCTCTTTTTAAATTTTTCTGCCCGAAATACCGGATAATCAAGATCCCAAATCCGACAGACTGCTAGGAACATCCGGAAACAGCATGAAGAAATTATCCATGTAAATACCCTGGCTCAAGCTATTTTAACTTTTATGAAGGACAAAGATGAATGGTCGGGATTAGTTGGAGAGCTTTATGAAGAATTAAAGAAATTGGTTACTGTTTCTAAAGAAGATAAAACATTTCCTTCATATTCGAACAAGTTAAGATCTCATCTTGAGCGCATCAACAACAACCTCATGGAATCAGGAATAAAGATATTAATTGCTGATTCACACGGGGAAAAAGGAACACCAGTAAAAATAACAAAAATAAATCCAAGTCAGAATAATTATGAGGCTACTTCTAAAGTAAAATTAAGCAATGATATAGGAAATAAAATTGAAAATAAAACTGAAGATTATGAAGATAAGAGTTCTGATGTTCAAACAAATCTACATGTGATAACTACTCGAAATATAAAAGATAATCAATTAACTGAAGATCATGAAGATCAAATCCCTATTAGAGAGGATGATATTGGTGTGTGTTATGCCTGTGGAGGAAATGAATATTGGAGGAGCATTACTGGGTCAAGGTGGATATGTGCACGTTGTCATCCCCCAATTAATGAAAGATCTGTAGTGGCGCGGAAAATCGTGTAACTCACAGCACTTAAAAAGTTGCGATTGATCTTCAGGATGTTCATGATATTCATTCATTAGTAAATACAGTATGTTGTCGTATGTGGACTAACTGAAGATAGAATGAAGATAGAATAATGCGGGATCATTAAAAAAAGATATTTATGCACAAGCTGGCTTTATTCGAGAATTTAAAACTATAGGTACGGCGGTTACAATTTAGTTACATGACACGAAAGACTCTTACAGATACGGCACTTAAAGAGACACAAAGGATACACAATCCCCTGTGCAAACGGCTTTATACTTTAAAAGAAGCCGCAGGATACTTGGGTCGGTCTGTTTGGGGAATGCGTGATTTAATCTGGGCACAAATTATTCCCGTAGTTAAGCAGCCGGGATCGCGTAAGATTTATCTGGATATAATAGACCTGGATAAATTTATAGAAAAAAACAAAGCAGTCTATAATTAGCGTTGAGCAATATGCAACTATATGATAAGAATATCCCCATGATGGGGAATCGCCTTAAAGACATCATGGAGAGGGAAAAGATATCCGCCTACAGGCTCAGCAAAGACCTTGGTTTGGATAAAGGTCATTTATCAAAGTTCCTAAACGGTAAAGCGGAATATTCCGTAAAAAAGTTGATAATAATTGCTGAATACCTCGGCTACGATATCGAATTTGTCAAACGACAACCCTCCAAGGAAGGAAGGTGAAATATGGGATGTATTTACAGGCGAGGAAAAACATATTGGATTAAATATTACAGGCATGGAAAACAATTTGCCGAGTCAACTCATACTGACAAGATGGAAGTGGCAAAACGGATTCTCAAGATGCGGGAAGGCGAAATATCGCAGGGAAAGATGCCGAGCATCTGCTTTGAAAAGATCAAGTTTGACGATATCATGGATGATTATATATCTGATTATAAAATCAATGGTAGAAAAACCATCGTAAAAGCAGAGAGATGTGCCAATTACTTGCGGATGGAATTTGAGGGTATGAGCGTTACTGAGGTCAATACGCCAAAGATAAAAAAATATATAGAACGGCGTTTGTCTGAGGGATTGGCCAACGCCACCATCAACCGAGAATTGGCAGCTTTGAAAAAAGCGTTCCATCTTGCTGCACGGTGTACACCGCCGAAAGTTGCTCAGGTTCCCTATATTCCGATGTTGAAGGAAAACAATGTGCGGAAAGGATTCATCGAACACGGGGAATATCTGGCGCTTCAGCAGGTACTTCCCGACCATCTTAAACCGGTAGTTACATTCGCCTATCTTACCGGCTGGAGAAAATCAGAGATATTGAATCTCCAGTGGAAACAAGTTAACCTTAAGGACGGTATTGTCCGACTGGAGCATGGCGAAACAAAGAACGATGACGGGCGTGAGCTGTATATGGAAGCGGAACTCTGGGAATTAATGGAGGAACTTTACCGGAAAAGACGTATGGACTGCCTGTATGTTTTCCAGTTGAATGGAAATAAATTATGCGACTTTCGCATGTCCTGGGCAAAGGCTTGCGCTGAGATCGGCAAACCAGGATTATTATTTCACGACCTTAGGCGCAGCGGTGTACGTAATATGGTTAGAGCTGGAATTCCAGAGCGAGTTGCGATGGCGATATCGGGTCATAAGACAAGAAGCGTCTTCGACCGATACAATGTAGTCTCTAAAAAAGATCTCGAAGATGCAGCACTGAAACGGCAGCAATTCAGTGAGCTACAAGCGGAACAGTTACAAAATAGTTACAATCGGCCAAATCCAACAAAAAAGGTTACAACCCTAAAAGCTGTAACCTCTTGATTTTATTGGTGCCTGGGGTCGGAATCGAACCGACACGTTGCCAGGCAACGAGGGATTTTAAGTCTTTTTTATTGACTTTCCCATTATTTCATTTAATCACACAAACCCTTTGACATTTAAAGATATTTATCTTATAAATTTTCCCATTAGATCATTTAAAAAAACTTAATTTCACCTATAAAGTGGGGAGAGAGTGGGGAGAGAAAAAAACGAGGGATTTAGAGGCAAAACAAGTGCTTGAAAATAAATCTTCTCCCCACTTACTCCCCATATTTCAATTATTACGCGAATTATCAAGGGGTTATCAGTGGCCGTAAAATGGATAGGAACAAAATTTAAAGGCGTGAGATATTACGAACACCCGACGCGGAAACATGGGCTAAAAAAAGATCACTACCTTGCCATTCGATACCAGATAAATGGAAAACGTATTGAAGAGGGGGTCGGCTGGACAAGTGAACGCGACCCGGAAGACAATCAATACTGGACAGAGGCAAAAGCGGCGCTTGTTCTTGAACGCCTGAGAGGTGCAGCTAAATATGGTAAAATGGAAGCGCCGACACGTATCGCAGAAAAAAGAGAGCTCGAAGAAAAACGAAAAGAAGCTGAAGCTGCGGAATTAAAGAGACTAAAAAGAGAAAATATAATCCTCAATAAATATTTTTATAATTCCTATTACCCGGATGCAAAGATAAACAAAAAAGAAAATTCATACATTCACGAAGAAACCCACTTCCGGCTTTGGATTGATCCAATTGCCGGACAAAAGCCTCTTAAAGAGTTATCAGAATTTGACGTGCGGCGGATAGTCAAGAAACTCTTAGACGCCGGCAAAAGCCCCCGAACTATTCAGTATGTCATGGCAACGCTTCGACAAGTCTGGAATAAAGCAAGACGTGGGAAAATTGTTTCCGGTGATTCACCTACAAAAGATGTAAAAATTCCAAAATTCGATAATAGGCGTCAAAGATTTTTAAGCCATACTGAAGCCGACTTATTACTCGAAACATTAAAAGAAAAAAACGAGGCAATTTATAAAATGACCTTGCTTTCATTGCATACCGGCATGAGAGCTTCAGAGATTTTTAAATTGACGTGGAGTTGCGTTGATACTGAGCGCGGCATTATAGCTATTCTTGACGCAAAATCCGGGCATGGTCGGGCCGCATTTATGACAGAGCAAATTAAGGAAATGTTCAATGGAATGAAACGCGGCAAAAATGATGACTTCGTTTTTTTGAGAAAGGATAAAAAACCTTATAAAGAAATCCCTCCTCTCTTCCGGGACGTTATTATGAATTTAAAATTCAATGAGAATGTAAGCGACACCCGGCAAAAGGTCTGCTTTCATACGCTACGGCATACAATGGCAAGCTGGCACGCTGAAGGCGGGACTGATTTATATATACTCAAAGAGCTGTTAGGACATGGCAGCATCACATTAACGGAAAGGTACAGCCATTTATCAAACGGAGCCTTACAAGAGGCCGCGCGGAGTTTTGAAAAGAAGATTAAGGCAGCTTCAAGTAAAGGTTCGGAAGTAATAAATTTCGATAAATAAGGGGATAGGGAGGCCACCCGATAAGCCGGAAAGTTCCGCCGGCTTCCCCTTGTTTTAACCACGGAATGATTGTTAGGGACGACAATGATGGATATAGAGAATGTTCTTGAATTTTTGAGGAGTGAAGAAAAACGGATATCGGGAGAAGTTATTGAAATTCCAGTCGATCAAGTTGTATGGAAAAAGAAAGTGGAGCTTACTGAACACATCGTGACAGAATTTACGATTTATTTAGATGCATTACAAGATTTAAAAAACCAAAAATTTTCAGACAATATAACAAAGCTGAGAAGCGAATTGCAAAAAGTCTTGGATGAACGCAGCATAAGTTCTTTTAGCCATTACTCCCCCGATAACCTGGCACAAACTAGTTCAGGCGAACAAATCATTGATTCGTTTGATTCGAAATGGTCAAATGAAATAGCTATTCATATCGATTTATTAAAAATAATACTCGCTGATAATTATTCCCCACCTCACGACAATGCAACTGGACTTCAATATCACTTAATGGCTTTTATTATATATCAAAAATTATGCGGATACTTTTTCAAAATATATTTTCCGGGCGTTAATGAAAGAATCAATTATGCAGGTATGGCCTTAATTCAGATTATTTCCTTGAAGATTGTTGAAATCCACAAGAAAGGTAAAAATAAAGAACATGTTCAACTAGCTACAGATCAACATATTCGCAAAGGCAATGAGAACAAAGAAAAAATAAAAAAGATTCTCAAGGAATACCCAGACCATGATTTTTTGAAGAAAAAGAAAAAAGATAAAGCAGACAGAAAAAAAATTAATGAATTTTATAAAACGGCACGGGATACAACGGAACTTACAACAGATATGGGAATCAAAATTATTCTAAAAAAGATTTTTAAAGAAGAAATTGAAAAAAATAACGTTTGATTTTTTAAAATAACGAATGGTACTTGAAAAATTCGTTTGTTATTTCAATAGATTATATTTATTTCATTGTATATAAACCCTCCTAAAGGAAAATTAAATAACTTAACCTTTAGGAGGGTTTTTTATGGATCAATCAACAATTCCAAATTTTCTACAATCCTTAGCCGCTAAATGGCCGTCTGCTTGGATAGCCAGAACCGAAGTGGATGCATTTACCGGCGGTTTAATATCAGAAAAATATTTAGCCAATCTTGATTCACAAGGCAAAGGTCCAGAAGGCCGTTTCCGTTCAGGTCGAAAAATCGGCTATCCGGTTAATAACTTCTTGTCCTGGCTTCAACAGAGAACTGAAATCATCAATTCATCGGATAAGGAAAATTCCGATGAATAATTTTTATAAAGTTTTCATAGATACAGGCTTACGTTTTTGGGGCATGACTCTGGCTTTTGTTACTGGCTTATTCGTAAGCCAAACAGAAGAACTTAGACTCTGCAAGGTCTGTGAAATTGAGAAGCCGCTTAATGAATTTTATTTGCATAAAGGTCATAAAAATCCGGGCCGTGTCTGCAAGTCTTGTTGCATCAAAAAGAATAAATTGTCACGTGAAATTTTCCTGGAGCGTTATCCTTTTTATAACTCAGAAGCAAATAAAAAATACCGGAAGCATAAGACCGAATTACAAAAAATTTACAATCAAAGGAGGTAAACCATGACTAAAGAATTGAAAGAGAATGTCATTGAAATGGCAAAGCATGAATTGACTGCATTAAAAATGTGGGCCGATATGATGGAAACAATTACAGGAGTAAAATTTAGTATCACTATCACGGGATCAACGGGAATTGAAGATATGCGTAATGGAATAAAAATGCCCGGTAAAATCCCCGGAATTGCTACTATGGTAAAGCCGGGCGAGACGGTTACCCTTGAAGAGCTGATCGAAAAAAATAAAAAGGAGAATAATCCATGTCCAAAGCAGTCACGATAGATGTAATATGGAACCCCGGGAATAGTGCATACGAGATTACGAATTTCGCCAATACCGCCTCCGCCAACTTTGCAAAAGTCGAAGCATCAAGCCAGTCCATGACGGAAAACCTAAAATCACATTGGCTGGCCGCGTCCGCTGCCATAGCTGCTGCCGGATTAGTTGCCAGCAAGGCAATGGCCTATATGCAAGAGGGCGCAAGGGCCATGCAGCAGGAATCTTCTTTCAAAATTATGGCCGATGAAGCTGGAGTAAATGCGGAACGCCTTATCGGCAGCATGAAGGCGGCGACAAAAGAAACGATTGATGATTCGGCAATGATGCAAAAGGCCACGAAGTTAATGTTGGCCGGATATGATCCGAAGCAAATAGAAGAGTTTTCTAATGTAGCCATAACAGCCTCGCAATATATGGGGGTCGATGTATCAGAATCCTTTGATCGCATATCCGACGCTTTGGCTTCCCGAATGCCTAAGGCGTTGGTTCAGGCTGGTGCTGTAACAAAAACGCAAATGACGGTTGTGCAAGAAGCAATGAAAAACGGTGCTGATCAATCTGATCTTATGGCGCTGGCTATTGCTAATTTAAGAGTAAAACAATTGCAGTTGCAGGGAACGCAGGATGGCGCGACACTTGCCATGCAGCGATTTCATGCCGAAGTGGAAGACACCAAGGAATCAATCGGGAAGGGTTTAATCGTTGTAACTCAAAAACTGTATGGGGTTTTGCAGGCGGTAGCAGTGGGGGCCTTAGAGGCGTCCGGCGGCCTTTTTAAATTAATGTCTCATTTACCGGGGACGGATCTGAAAAAATGGCAGTTGGATGCAGAGGCCGCCTTCGGAGCTGCCGGGGAATTGGCCAAAAAGTCCGAAGAAAATATGTATGGCTTAGCGGCATCGTCTAAAAAAGCATCAAAAGATGAAATTGATTCGGCCAAAGATGTTGTTGCTGCTCAAATGAAAAGAATGCAAGGCATTGTTGATTCAGCCGCTGCCTCCAAAAAAGCCGCCTCGGAAACGGAAAACGCTTATAAGCGTATTGCCGAAGCGATCCGCAAGGCAGGATACGAGGCGGAAACGGCGGGGCTGAGCCAGTACGACAAGGATATCGCCCGGATTAATTCCGAAGCCGAAGAATACAGAAAAAAAGGAATCGACAAGGTAACTGTTGCCAAGTATGTCGCCGCCGAAACAGAACTGGCCAGCCGCAAAGCCTATCTTGTTCAGATGGAAGACACCAAGAAGGCCATGGAAGAACAAAAGCAGGGTCTGCTCGATTATAAGAAGCTGTGCGCGGAAACATACGAGTTTTCTGCCAGCGAGCACGAAACGGCTGTCAACAAGATCATCGCCCGGGAAGACAAATACCTGACCCGCCTGGAAGGCTTGCTGGATAAGGGAGTAATTGACTGGGAACGGTTTGAAAACACGCGGCGTCAGATTGCCGAAAACACCTCCCTGGCTATAGCGGAACAAAAGTTCAAGGAATTGGCGGACAGCGCCAATTTTTACCGGGGAATAATCGGTTACGAAGAAGAGTACCGGGCGCAGAAATTGGCCTGGATAGATGAACAATCCAAACGCCAGGCGGCATTATATAAGGATGATGTTGCCGCCGCAGCCTGGGCCGCCCAGGAAAAAGGGAAGTTGGAACAGGAACTGTTCGAGAGAAAAACCGGATATATTGCAGCCGGCTTTGGTAATTTGGCCGTAGCCTTTGACGGTATCAGCAAACTCTACAAGGAAGGATCTGAAGATGCGAAAAAATGGCAGGAAGTAGCCCAGGCGATGGAAATAGCTCAACGCGCCGTTGCGGTGGTCAATGCCGTTGCCGCAGTCGCGGCAGCTTCCGCCGCCCCATTCCCTGCTGGTTTTGTTGCTGGTACGGCAATGCTAGCCGCCATGGGTGCCCTGCTGGCTTCCATCGGCGAATCCATCAATGGATCATCTTCGGCATCGTCTTGTGCATCATCAGCCACAACATACACCGGCCAATCCACCGTCCTGGGCGCCGCCGACGGTACGGGAAGCCAGTCAATACAAAATTCTTGGGAATTGCTACAGGACACCTACGACATGGAATATACCAAATTGACCGGTATCTATAATGAGATGAAGGATCTTAACGACAACATCACCGGCCTGGTGACTTCTATTGTCAGAACCGGCTCCGTGAGTGGATTAAACGTCTCCGTGCCGAGTGATACTTATGGGTCGATGGAAAATCTATGGCTTAACAATATGAATGGGATTGTTGAGCTAAATGAAAAGATATCTGATTTTATTACTGGTGGAAACAAACTTTTGCAAATAGCAACAGGTTCAATTATTTATGAAAGTGTTACGAAATTAATTAATGGAGCTGTCGGCTGGCTTTTTAACGGCATTTTCGGCGGCAGGACAACATCGGATATAACGGAACAAGGACTCGGCGTTTCAAGCCCTACAATTGCAAGTTTACTGGCCGGTTCGGGGGCAAGTGGTTATAGTTATGCAACGGTGCACACACATACGGACGGAGGCTGGTTCCATAGCGATTCGGATTCTTATAACAAGGTTTATGGAACTATAAATTCTGAAGTTACGGATTTGTTTACAAAAGTATTTGCTAATCTTGGCGCAACTCTTGTCGGGCTGTCTGAAGAATTGGGCGCTGATACCAATGCGGCTTTGAATTATTCTTTTGGCAGCTTTGAACTTAACCTCAAAGACAAAACCACGGACGAAATCAATACCCTGGTAACAGAACAAATCTCCAATATGTCCGATACGGCGGCATCAGTACTGTTCGGTTCGATCATCAAGCAATATCAGGAATTAAATGAAGGATTATATGAAACGGCTGTCCGGTTGGTAAATGATAAAGCAATCATCATGCATATGCTGGATCTGACCAACCAGGCGTTTGAAGGCACAATCCCGGCGGCTGTTGCCCTATCAGAAAAACTCATTGATATCGCCGGCAGTCTGGAGGATCTAACGGACGCCTTTCAGACTTACTATGATGCTTTCTTTTCCGATACGGAAAAGCAGATCGATCTGCAGGAACAGTTGACTGCATCTCTTTCCCTTTACGGCTATGATTTGCCTGGCAACCGCGCCGGATACCGCGCGCTCGTGGAATCTCTGGACATGACGTCACTGGCCGGACAGACGGCTTATGTTTCTCTGCTGCAAATGTCCGAAGCGGCGGATAAATATTACGGCTATTTGGAAGATGCGGCCAGCTCCATCCAGGAATCCGGCTACGCGACAAAATCGGAATATCTGAGAGCGGTGGCCGGATATGCCGACGGCGGGATCTCCACCGGACCATCAAGCGGTTATTATGCCCAGCTTCATGGCACGGAATTAATCGTTTCACCGCGTTCCGGATACCCGGCAACCGTAGTCGGCGCCGACAGCCCGGAATTGCTGGCGGAGATAAAAACGGAAATCAGGACGCTACGGCAAGCAGTTGAAGTCGGGAATAGTGACCGGGAAAGATTTACGCGCCTGTTAAACCGATGGGACAATGACGGACTTCCTACAGAGCGGATAGTTAACTGACGACGTACGGCCCTTAAGCTTACCACTACTGAAACAACTCTAATTTTACTTAACAGAAAGGAAAAAGGAAGATGAACATGACAAAAGATGAATTTATAGGCAAAATTTTAAAAGAGGCCAATTACGAAGCAAAGAAAGCTAAACGAGATGCGATTTTACAGGAAATTATCACTTTGAGGCAAGAAAGCGGCTCTTACGTAGGGGCCGCTGAAGAGACTGATAAAACAATAGCTTTACTATCTGAACAAATTCGAAATGCTCTTCTAAAAGGCGAAGACGAAAACGCTGACAGTTTAATTCTCAAGCGTCTTGGTCAAGAAGCTAAGGCGCTTGAATTTAGAAATACAGCAAAAAAAATAAAATTCACTACCATTCCCAGTATCGAAAAAAATCTTCCCGAACTCGAACACGAGATCGCGGATTCAATACGAGCAGCTACCGAGCAACAACGTTCATACTTTTTGCAGGTCGTCGATGAAAAAATGAGGGACATCGATTCACTCATAATGACCTGGCAAATGGCCGTCAAAGCTGTCGAGGATGAAACCGGGACAAAAAATTTATTCGCCTCTCACAAATTTGTTATCCTTCCAGATGATGGGACGCGATATGTTTTGCTACCAAAGATGAAAGGCTAAGCCCGATCTATCTATAATCTAGCCCCTTTAGCCAGACTGTGTTTTCCGGCGCAGTCTGGAAAGACCGCCGGGCCTAAAGTAGTGTACCCCTTTGGTCCGGCGGCATTAAAAATTCAAACGCAAAAACGGAACGAACGATTAAACAGTGGTCTGCAGCACAAACAACAACAGAGATTGATTTACGAAGGGAAGACAAAATGGACATTAAGGTGAAAATTGACGGATTAAAAGAAGCTCTGGATTCTCTTGATACGAGAAAGCTTAACGCTGCCGTTAGCAGCGCATTGAATAAAGTTGCGGCCCAGGCAAAAACAGCGGCATCAAAGAAAATCAGGGAAACTTATAATATCCCAGCCAGCGAACTATCGCGATGTTTGCGGGTAGCATCAAAGGCATCCGGTGATAACCTTAAGACAACTATTATCGGAACCGGAAAAGGATCAGCATTATCCAAATTTGGAGCAAAGCAAGAAGGTGTCGTCGCCAATAAAAAAGGATTCCGTTATACCCGCAAAGCAACCAAAGGCACAAAAGGAAATAGGTATGGCGGCATTGTGACAGTTGAGGTCACCAGGGGAAAACGCAAAAAAGTTAGCGGTAAACCAAAGTCATTCTTAGCTAAGATGGAAACAGGGCATATTGGTGTCTTCGCAAGAGAAGGGGAAAAAAGGTTGCCGATTAAAGAATTAATAGGCCCTGGTATCGCAACTCTCTTAGGAAGCCATAAGGTATTTGAGACGGTTGAAAAGGTCGTTGACGATAAGTTTCAATCAATCTTCGATCATGAAGTGGAATATCGATCAAAAAAATAAACTTCTTGGAAAATGGATTCAAACCGCTTGGCCGTTGCCCATGTTCATCATTAAACAATGCGTCGAGACAATAATATTTTTCAGTGGGGTAAAAAAAATGAAAAAGGATGACGACGTTTTAAACCTTCATAAGAAAGAGCTCGCTTTCTATGCTCTTTATGGGTTGACAATGTCAATCATTGATCCATTGAGCAAAGGAATATTTGTCGAGGCGCACCGGGCTATCTTTGATCGTGAATCAGTGGAATTAAAACAGTTGGCGGAGTTGATGAATTCTGATCCCGCATCTATCCAGGAAGACATCTTCTCTTTTTTATCTGCAGCCGGAGTTCCATGTGATTCGACCTTGAAACATTAACCTCTTAAACTTACCTCTAATTAATTATTAATCCGGAGTGAAATGAATAACCATAAATCCCAGATTAAAAATACTGATAAGATAAAAAAGCAGGTTCAAGAACGCGTAGCTAAAGAAAAAGAAACATTCGCAGGGAAAAACAGTGATAAAGATAACAAAGATGATCAATCTGGTTATTTCATCAAAGGCGGTTATCTTTGCCGGACGAAATACACGCGGGACGGTGGAGAGGTCACGGTGCGTCTCTGTAATTTCACAGCCCGCATCACTGAAGAAAACATCCTGGACGATGGAAAAGAAACGACACAATTTTTCAGCATTGAAGGAAAGCTACTTGACAAAATTCCTTTACCTAAAATCGAAATACCGGCAACCGGATTTTCAGGTCTATCATGGGTTTCCAGATGGGGCAGCAAGCCTTGTTTAGAGCCAGGTCAGACGGTCAAGGATTTCGTGCGGCATGCTATTCAAAAAAGATCAGATGACGTCCAGGTAACCACACATTACGCGCATACCGGGTGGAGAGATATCAACGGCACAATGGTGTATCTTCACACAGGCGGCGCGATCGGACGCGACGAAGGCGTTTCCGTTAAATTAAGCAAAGAGCTGGAACGCTATATCTTTCCCCCTTTCCCTTTTACTCAAACAGAAAGCGCGAATTCTTTTCAGGATCAAGAAAGAAAAGGCCTGGAAACATCTCTAAGTTTTCTGGATATCGGAAGCCGGGCTGTGACGATCCCTCTTTGGTGTCTGACTTATCTTGCGCCACTGACAACCATATTAAATCCTATGCCGAATTTCAGCGGCTATTTATTCGGCCAGTCCGGAACATTCAAGACAACGGCTGCGCTGTTGGCACTTGGCCACTTCGGAAATTTCAGCGGAGCGGAAAGTCTTTCCAATTTTGATGACACTATTGGGATTTTAGAAAAACGAGCGTTCACTTTGAAAGATACTTTGAATATCGTTGACGACTACCACCCCAGCGCAAACCGCAAAGCTGCTGAAAGCAAAGAGGCCGTGGCGCAAAGGATGATCCGGGGCTATTCAAACCGCACGGCGCGGGGCCGCCTGAATAGCGACATGAGCGAGCGCGGGCGCTATGAACCGCGCGGCATGATGATAATGACGGCGGAAGAACAGCCGACCCTGGAAAGCACACTGGCCCGCGTCTGCATCGTGGAAGTAACCGAAGGCGCGATAGACCGGCAAAAGCTCACCGCCTTACAAAAAGAATCCGACGCGCTGCCTTATGCAATGGCGTCTTATATCAATTGGCTTCGCGAAAACATGGCAGAGATCAAAGCTGCTTTCCCGGCACGTTTCCGGGCGCTCAGAGAACGCGCGGCAAACGAAGGTTTTCATAAAAAATTGCCGGAGCAAGCGGCCTTCATGGGCTTTGCCCTGGAAACGGCCAGTTCGTTTTTCCTCGAAAAAGGCGTGTTGTCCGAGGATGCCGCCAAAGCTCTGGCCGCCGAAGGCTGGGGAATATTCCGGCAACTGGCCAAACAGCAGCAACAACGCATTGAAGAAGACGATCCGGTCGCTTTGTTTTTTGACATATTATCCACGGCACTTATTCAGAATCATGCGAGGCTGGACGGTTGGCCCGGTACCGCCGGCCAAACTATTGGCGGTGGGGAAAGTTTAGTCGGGTGGTATGATTCCAATTACCTCTATTTGCTGCCAACAGCAATTTGGGCACTTGTTCAACGGCAATGCAGCATGGAAAACACCCACTTTCCTTTCTCCAAAAACACCTTCTGGAAAATGCTCATAAATCAAAAAATCATACAACCGGCACCCGATGGACAATCGGCAATTTTTATCAAAATGGACGGAAAAGCGAAGAGAGTTCTGAAAATTATAGATAGGGGGGTATATGATAAATCAGTGACTTCAGTGGCTACATGAATAAATGTTACTTAATATCTTGTAATGTTTATCATTTTACGGTCACTGATTTTATAATTTTTCAGTGACCTTGCAGTGACTTCAGTGACCATTGCGGGGCTGACAAAACCAGAACATAGAAAAGTCACTGTTTCGGTCACTGGTTGGTCACTGGTTGGTCACTGCTTTATGTTGGTATTTTCTTAATAATATCAAGCATCGTCACTGACTTCACTGAAGTCACTGATTTTAGACATACACCCCCCTTCAGGTTTTTTTCTTTGTTATGCCTGAAGAGGGAAAAGAGCAAAAATGAGGTTTTAAAATGGCCCTTAAAATTTTGATTGGTGAAACAGAAACCGCCGCCGGTGCTGAAACCAGCGAGGCGTTACACGGCCCGGAAATCGCTTCGGATCATAACAGCCTTTTACCGGGCAAAGAAGATCATCCGTCGTATACCGAAAGCCATGTTCACGCCCTTATTACCCTCGCCGTCCGTGAAATCGAACAAAATCAAAACGGCGTTCAATATTGTTTAACAGAGGAACTCAGGGCTTGTGAAAGCGAAGCAAACCTCCGGGCCTTTGCCATTCTCAACGGTACATCTTCAGACTTTGAGCCGTTGCGTGAAGCGTGCGCCCGCTGGGTGGATACGGCCCGGAAAACAGCAGAGCCGATTACAGTGGATTTATTTTCGGAGGTGTAAACATGACCGCTGACATTCTTGCCTTGATACAGCAGGAAACTGGCCTTTCATTCAAGAAAGTAGCCGCAACCCACGGCGGAGAATACGCCGGGCCTTGCCCCTGGTGTGGCGGCAATGACCGTTTCCTGATTTGGCCGCAGTATAAGGGCGGGCGGTATTGGTGCCGGGGCTGTGAGAAAAAAGGCGACGGCATCCAATTTATCCGGAATATGCACGGGCTTACCTTCGGTGAGGCTTGCGAGCGCCTGGGAATCACCAGGGGAACTTACCGGAAACGTCACAGAAAGTCGGCGGCAATGACAGAAAAGCCGTTTTTCAAGCCCAAGCAATATGAGCACCCACCGGAATTATGGACGCAAAAAACCGCCGCCTTCCTGAAATACTCTCAAGAAAAGCTGTGGACTCCCGAAGGCCGGACGGCGCGGGAGTTCCTTCAAGCCAAAGGTCTGATTGAAGCAACGATCCGGCGCGCCGGAATCGGCTTCAATCCGTCTGACCTATACCGGGATCGGCGCGGCTGGGGTCTCCTGCAGGAAATCCACCGACCGGACGGGAAAGCAAAGCTTATCTGGCTACCGGCTGGCATTGTCATTCCCCTTGCCCCATTCTCAGATCAAAAAGGGAGTGTCCAAAATCAGGAAGGCGTTGCCCGACTGCGAATCCGCCGCTTTAATGACGAAGGCCCACGTTATGTGATCGTCGCCGGTTCATCCATTGCCCCCCTGGTTCTGGAACCGGACAAAAGCATCTTTGTTGTTGTCGAATCGGAGCTTGACGCCTGGCTACTCTACCAGGAAGTGGCGGACTTAACCGGCGTTGTGGCAATGGGATCGGCGGGGCTGAAACCGGATGTTTTTGCTCATTCTCTTTTAACAAAAGCGGAAAAAATATTAAACGCCCTGGACTATGACGAAGCTGGGGCGCGTCCTTCGTGGAAATTTTGGCCCGAAACGTACGGTTCAAAGGTCATCCGCTGGCCGGTGCCGATTGGAAAAGACCCTTCGGACGCCTGGCAGCAAGGCTTAAATATCCGGGAATGGATTGAAGCGGAAATCAATTGAAGAAAAGGAAGATAGAGATGGATGAAAAAACATATAAAAACCTGAAAGCAGTCTCTGCGTTTTTGAAAAGCCAGGGGTGGAAAGTATCTAAGTCAACGGTTTATGAGCACAGCAAGGCACGAAAAATAAGGCCCCACGCAGATGGACTTTTCTATCTGGCCGATATTGAGGCATATGCAAGCACATATTTGAAGAAAAAAGATGTGCCATTGACACAAACATCCGATGCAATACAGCTCCGACGTAATGAAGCGGAGGCCCGGAAAATGGAAGCACAGGCACAACACTGGGAAGTTAAAGCAAAGGTATTATCCGGGGCCTACGTCGAGCGCGAAACCTTTGAACGTGCCCTGGCTCAACGAGCAATGCTTTTTAAATATGATTTAGAATCATTTGCCAGGTCAAAAGCGCCTGAAATATGCCGCCTTGTCAATGGCAATAATGATTTAATACCAGAGCTAGTTGAACATCTTCTTGAACAATTCGCTATCTTTCTAAATCGCTATGCGGAAGAAAGAGAGTTCGTAGTTCCCACGCCAAAGAACGCCATGCTGGATGATATTGATGGCGCCGACGAAAATGACGCTGAATTTTTGGATAAAACGACCGAAAGCGAGTGTCATTAAGGCATGCAGGTTTTTTGTAAGATAGGAGAATTTCCGGTT
Source organism: Smithella sp. (assembly GCA_039679455.1). Classification (GTDB taxonomy): domain Bacteria; phylum Desulfobacterota; class Syntrophia; order Syntrophales; family Smithellaceae; genus MVRV01. Next base: position 15,687 of record JBDKUX010000075.1, read on the forward strand.
TTCCAGTCCAGTTTTTTCATCAAAACCTCGAAAATGTCGCGCCGTTACGCACCCGTATGAACAGATATGCCAGGAAGGATCCGCAGCATTCAAAGAATAATGTTCATGATTTCTTAAATACCAGGCTATTTTTTTGCCGTGAAACTTGTATTAAAGGGGATTGGGGAATTGGCAAACAATAGTTTAATAATGACAACAGGCTGGCAATATAAGGCAGCGGAAAACTTCATGTTTATTTATTATAGCGGTTTTGAGTTTCAGCCTGTTGAACAGATAGCAAGGCGGCTGGCTCGCATGTTTGATAATGTCAAAGATTATAATGAGTTTATAAGAACGTGTCCTTCTATTGAACCAGAGGTAAAGCTATGGCTTGTCATACCTTCGTAATCATCCGGCGAATACAACCACAAAGAAGCCAGGAACACAACCTGGTTGCCGGTGCTCGCTTTTTCTTTTGTTCCTGGAACAAACCCGCAAGCAGCGCCGGATCACTTCACCACAGCCAAGCATCAAAGTCATTTACCGAAAAAAGAAAACCGCGCAGGATAAACCTACCGACTGGCCCGGATCACAGCCAGGGTTAAACCGATTAACAAACCGGAACAAATTATTAAAGGCCCGGATCATCCGGCAAGAAAGAACATCCTTCCTTTTTTCTGCTTGATTTGCAAAAGCTGCTTTCCGGTTTTATTCGGGGCCTTGACGTTCCTTGGCTGCATACCGCAAACCCGCAGCACCTTGCCGGGGCAAAGAAACAGGCAGCAGACCCGACCAAAGACGCAGGCCCGGTGAAGATCGTGCAATACAGGGCAAATATGAAAGCCGGGTTTTAAGGGAAACTTATCAAGCTGGCATCATCCGGCGGATAAAAGCACAAACGAAGCCACAGTCACAGCCGGGTTGCCGATGCTCGCTTCTGCTTTTGTGCCAGGTACAAATTGAACACGTAATAAGGCGTCGGCTTATTACGTGTTCTTCTTATTTATCTTTTCGTATTTTTGTAAAAGGTCGGTAATTGCCTCTTCTAAAAGGTCATTTTGGCGTTTGTCGGTTTCTGCGGAGAGTATCTTTAATTTCTTAATCAGATCAACATTTAAGGTTGTATTGTATGTTTTTCGTTCTGTATTCATAGTTTTTATTTATCATCTTCTTGTGTAGATATCAATAAATATTTCTTGACACATTGTTCCTACTTATGTAGTTATGTAGCTAAGAAGACAGCAATAAAGAGAGAGTTTTTTATTTTTTCGTAAATCATAATAGAATCATTCATAAGGAGGAAACAGTCATGACGGAAAAAGCAGCAAAGATTAACGAATTAAGCGGAAAAGGAATAGAAAAGGTTGAATATATCAAACCATATTATCAAAACGATTCCAAGGTATTAAAAATTACAGATGCAAAAGGACGAGAAAAGTATTGTGGATATTATGCAGATAATGAAGAGCTCAGAACAGGCGACGCTGAATTAGAAATAAAATTACTATGCTTATTGGAACCTCTTGAAATACTTGAAAAAGCATTAGCCTATGAAGGTTATAATTATGAAGCAGATACCTTAACAGCAATCCGTCAGAACATCACCAATAAAATTGATGAGATATTTCAGTTTGTAAATAATAATATCGGCGTTATAAAAATCTATGAAATATACGAAATTGAATCTGGAAGGCCATATAGATGGGGGCAATGCGTTGACGCCAAATTATCACCGCCCGATACTTCAGAAGATGGGGAAAAAGGCCCGATTTACGATCATGACCCTGAATTAATTGAATCCTTAAAACAGATACGGCCAGATAAAACGGAAACTATCAAAACTATCATTCGACACATAAAACATGGGAATAAGATTCAATTCCACGTTGTACGTGATTAATAATGCCAAATAGGGAGGAAAGGAAAATAAAAAACTATAAGGGGTTTCATACCAAAGGCAAGGAAAACGTAAAGCATTAAAGCTGAACCTTTTCACAAGATAATAGAAAAGCTCCAATAAAAAAGCGGACGATTAAATCACCCGCTTTTTTATTATAAGAACAGCAGCGACCGGCCCGGATCACAGCCAAGGCCGATACTGATTAACAAACCGGATGAAATTATTAAAGCCCAGGATCATCCGGCAAAGAAGAACATCCTTCCTTTTTTTCTGGTTGATTTGCAAAAGCTGCTTTCCGGTTTTATTCGGGGCCTTGAAGTTCCTTGGCTGCATACAGGAAACCAGCAGCAGCTTACCGGGGCAAAGAAACAGGCAGCAGACCCGACCAAAGACACAGGCCGATTGATGATCGTGCAATACAGCGCAAATATGGAAGCCGGGTTTTAGGGAGGGGAATTTATCAAGCTGGGATCATCCGGCGAATGCAACCACAAACGAAGCCAGGAACACAATCGGGCTGTCTTGCTCGCTTCTTTTCATCCCGTGAATACGATAAACCTGCTTTGCTATCCGGTTTTTTTATTGGCAAGAATCAAAAGTGGGGAGAAAATGGGGAGAGAAGTGACCGGCAACAAAAAAAAGAAAAAGGGCTTTTAGGATTTCAGATTCCATAAGCCCTTGTTTTTATTGGTGCCTGGGGTCGGAATCGAACCGACACGTTGCCAGGCAACGAGGGATTTTAAGTCCCTTGCGTCTACCAGTTCCGCCACCCAGGCATGTTTTGAACATACTCGAATTTTAAGTGTTTTTCCAGTTGTTTTCTTTTTGGCAACCGTTTAACAAACACCCAAAATGTAAGTTTTGCAGTTTTTTCTGATAATTTCCGCTCAACTATGTCAGCTAAACGCGGGCGGTTATTTACCTTAATTTGGCAATGCTTGCAATAAAAAATGACGATACCGATAAAATTAGGCGACGGATATTACTTTATCCAGCGGCTGTAAAGAGCAAACCAGATCATCTTGGTGTATTCCCGGCCCACCTTTTTCCATTCGGCAGAGGATAGCTCCCAGAAGTTTGCCGGCGCTTTTTCATAGATCGTCGGTACAAAATAAAACTCCATCTTCTCTTCTTTAAATTCACTGGACGCAATTAATTTAATTCTGCGCATATGATAAGGAGAACTGACAAAGGTGGCCGACTTCAGTCCAAAATCAGCCATCGTCTTTTTAGCCGCGATTATTTCCATGTGGGTGTCTTCATAAAAGCCGGGATAAGAATAGGGATCAAGAATTATTTTCTTTTTCCCGGAATCACGCATCAACAGATTAGGTGACAGCGATTTTGCGCTTCCTCTATCAGTTACCTTATCAGATATTTTGCTCACTTTGTTATAGGCGGGAATAATCAGATAATCGGCCTTACCTTCATCGATTAATTGGTAAGCCTGCTTCCGGCGCGCCGTGAAATCCGGCCCCAACAAGAGAACTATGGCGTCCACCTTCCGGTAATTGGTGGAATAAAGCAGATAACGGGGGGCATATATGACGGCACTGGCGATCAGCAGAACAATTAAAAGCCAGATGAAGGATGTTTTTTTGCGTTTTTTCACTAATAATCCTTAAAGGTTGAATCTACAGCTTACTTTTTAATTCATGAAGTTTGTTGAGGGCGTCGAGGGGAGTAATTGCGGAAATGTTCAGATTTTTCAGTTCGCTGATAACTTCGTCTTCGCTTTCCATAAAAAGATTCAGCTGCGGATTATCATTTTTAGCGACATTCAAACCACGTGCTATGCGGGGCATGCCGATTTCATCAAATTCCCCTTTTTCCAGGTTATGCAAAATTTCCCTGGCGCGCAAAATTACCTCCTGAGGAACACCGGCAATCCTCGCCACTTCAATACCGTAGCTGCGGCTGGTGCCCCCTTTCATGATCTTGCGCAAAAAGATTATTTTATCCTTCCACTCTTTAACAGCAATATTATAATTCTTGGCGCCTTCCCTTGTTGCGGCCATATCGGTTAATTGATGATAATGAGTGGCAAACAGGGTGCGAACACCGCGTGCTTTAAAATCATGGATATACTCGGCGACCGCCCAGGCGATGCTCAATCCGTCGAAGGTTGAGGTGCCCCGGCCCACTTCATCGAGAATAACAAGGCTGCGGGGTGTTGCATTTTTAAGTATTTCCGCCACTTCCGTCATTTCTACCATAAATGTGCTCTGACCGCGGGCCAGATTATCCGAAGCGCCGACGCGGGTAAATATTTTGTCAACAACACCGATTTTCGCTTTCGCCGCCGGAACAAAACCGCCCATCTGCGCCAGAAGTACAACTAGAGCCACTTGCCTGATATAGGTGGATTTTCCGGCCATGTTCGGGCCGGTGATGATCAGCAATCTGTTGCCCGTAAGGTCCAGCAGGGAATCGTTGGGAACGAAGCTGTCGCCCTTCAGAACTGCTTCGACAACCGGATGCCGCCCATCATTTATTATTATCTCATCTTCGTCATCAACATCCGGGCAAGTGTAGTGATACTTTTCGGCGACTTCAGCCAGAGCGACAAAGGCATCCAGATCGGCAATCAGGGATGAATCATTTTGTATATCATTTATATATTGAGCAATTTCGTTGCGAACATTAACATAAAGTTCATATTCTCTTTCGCGTATCTTTTCCTCGGCATTTAAAACGGTCTGTTCAAACTCTTTGAGCTCCTGATTAATGTAACGCTCGGCATTGACCAGTGTCTGTTTTCGCACATAAGAGTCGGGAACCATGGCGGCGTTGGCCTTGGTAACTTCAATATAATAGCCGAAGACATTATTGAATCCAACTTTCAGGGTGTTGATGCCCGTCTTTTGCCGCTCTTGCAGCTCCAGGGCGGCAATCCACTTCTTGGCATCCGTGCTGATTGATTTCAGCTTATCCAGTTCGTCGTCAAAACCGGTTCTGATGAAGCCGCCTTCCTGAATATTCTGTTGGGGATCATCCGCTATCGCCCTGGCAACAATATCCACCACCACCGGTACACCCGTGAGACTTTGCCGAATATGCGTCAGCGCCGGGGCTGTAAATTCCGCCATGAGCGCTTTTAATTCCGGAATCACCTCCAGGGACACTTTCAGCGCCACTAAATCACGGGGATTGGCCACTCTAAGCGCAACACGCCCGGCCAATCGTTCCAGGTCATAAATGCGCGACAGGATTTTTCGCAGATTCGACCGAACGATGTGGCCTTCCTTGATCTCCGATACGGATAAGAGCCTTGCCCGGATTTTTTCCACATCGATCAGCGGATAATTGAGCCACCAGCGTAAACGCCTTGTTCCCATCGGAGTCAGTGTTTCATTGATCAGTCCGAAAAGAGACCCCGCCCGGGAGTTGTCAAAGATGGTCGCAAACAATTCCAGATTCCGGCGCGCCGTATCATCAATTATGAGATAGTTTTCTGTCGCGTACCATTTAATTTCATTTATATGCTGCGGCTGGATTTTCTGGGTTTCGGTGACGTAGCGTAGAACGGCTCCGGCCACTGATATTACCGCTGCACGCCCCGCAATGTTGGCCGAGACTATTTTTTCAGCGGGGAAAATATCGTTCAGCAGATTCTGAGCTCGTTCAAGTTGAAAATAATCTTCATCCAGATAATTTATGCGGCCCTGCGGCCATTGTTTTTCCAGATTTTTCAGCAGCACTTTATCGGGAAAAGATTTTACGACAATCAATTCTTTGCAATCTAACCCGGTTATTGCGTTCATAAAAGAATCGCGGTCGGAAAATTCACTTATCTGAAATTCTCCGGTGGAAATATCCACGAAAGCAAGGCCGATCATCTCCGAGGAAAAGGAAAGGCCCGCCAGAAAATTGTTTTCCCCTGAAGAGAGATTTTCCGCATCCAGCAGAAGCCCCGGAGTAATTACCCGGATCACATCCCGCTTCACTATTCCTTTTGCCTTTTTGGGATCTTCGACCTGTTCGCAGATCGCAACTTTAAATCCCTTTTCCACCAGTTTGGTAACATAAGAAGAAGCGGCATGATAAGGGAAGCCGCACAGCGGAACACTGTCTTCCTTTCCTTTGTTGCGGGAGGTTAACGTTATTTCCAGAATTGGGGCGACCAGCGTGGCATCTTCAAAAAACAACTCATAGAAATCGCCCATGCGGTAAAGCAGAATACAGTCGGGGTATTTTTCCTTGATCTCCACATACTGCTTCATGGCGGGAGTTAAATTCAGCGTTGCCCCTACTCCCATTTGCCGTCACCTTTTTGGTTTAAATCAATGTAATCCGGCCTCTCCGGTTTATTCGGCCCCGTATTCGCCGCAACAATAAAACGATTGGCCAACCAGCTCACAAGACTTATCACCAGTGCGCCCAAAAGTGCGGCAAAGAATCCGTGAACCTCAAAACCGTCCACAAAATAGGCGACCATCTTCAGCAGAAAGGCATTAATGATGAAAGTAAAAAGCCCCAGCGTCAATATATTCAGGGGCAGGGTAAGAATAATTAAAACAGGTTTAATAATTACATTTATCAGACCCAGAAGACCCGCAGCAATGACCGCCGTAAACAGTGAATCCACTCTAATACCGGGAATAAGCATCGAGGACAGCAAAATGGCCGCCGTTATAACAAGCCAGCGTGTTACAATTATTATCATGGACATACTCTAAAAAATTTCATCCTTACAAATATGATCGCCGCGCAAGAAAACGGATGCTGCGTTGCGCTTAATCCTATTTATCGGAGGCCGCAGTTTTCGCTGATTTATAGAAAACCCAGGCTGCACTTAATCCGCTCATAATGGAAGTCCTGTTTTTTACCAGGGGACTGTCTTCAATAACGGCGCCGTGGAGAAAATCAGCGCTGACAAAGGCATTAAATACGAATTGCTTGTATTCTTTGCCCAGACCAACGGTAAGCGTTGAACCGCTGTAGCCGCCGCCAGCCGAATATGCCGGTCGGACCTGCGTCGCATAAGCCGGCTCGACCGTATAAAAATAGTCATGATAAGAGCTGTCGGCAAACATCGGTCCGGCGGATATTCCTAATTTTATTCCAGTTTCAGGAATAATATCGCCTTTTTCGAAATTAATCCGGGGGCTGAATATCCAGCCCTCCCGATGCAACGAAGAAAAATCGGTGGAAAATACGGCCCTTATCGGCAGAGTCAAACTCAGCTTATAATCATCCGGCCTGTTTTCCAGAATAATTATTCTCAGGGCCGGCCCCAGCTCAAAAGTGGGGTCCAGATCCGGCATGCCGGCGCGGGCGGTGTTGTCGGAACTTTCAACCGGAACAGAACCGAAGATACTGAAATCCAGCAGAACCCTGTCCGTCTTAAATATCCGTCCGGAAATACGCCGGTCGTCAACCTTTAAAATATCGCCGCGATATACTAAATAAGGATAAGGCAAAACATAAAATTTATATTCGTCCGAACCCCGATAATCGGGCATTTGCAGAAACGCGGCGCCGATACCCAATTCCCAGAGCGGTTTTTCCTCACTTGCAGCACCTTGTGGAAATAAAACAATCAACAAAAACAACAAAAAAATTAAAACACGACACCGGACGCTCATCTACACCCCATTGCAATCATCATATATCACATGTCGGCAAATTAAATCTGGAGCAGCCGGGCGGCAATTGTTTTGCCCATTTCCTGACATTTTACCAGCACCGCTTCATCGGGTACATGTTTGGACAACACGCCTTCGGCGGCAATTTCCACCTTCATTTCTTTAAGCATTTCCTCCAAATGACGCATCGACTCCCCGCTCCAGCCATAGGAACCGAAAGCCGCCCCGATAAGATTGGCGGGCTTTAATCCCTTCAGGTAAGTCATAACATCCGCCATTGGAGGCAGAATATTGTTGTTCAAAGTCGAGGAACCCACGATTAAAGCTCCGGCATCCAAAACTTCGTAGACAACGTCGCTGCGGTGAACTTCGTTTATCGGCATGAGTTTGACTTTAATTCCCTCTCCGGCCAGAGCCTCGCTGATCGCCCGCGCCATCTTTTCCGTGGAATGCCACATGGTGGCATAAACTACAACGGCCTTGGCAGTCGGTTTCTGCGCCGCCCATTTCTGATAAAGCTCAATAATCCTGCCTAGATCCTTTCGCCATACGGGACCGTGGTCAGGGGCAAACATCTTAATTTCCCAGCCTTTTGCCATGACTTTCTCCAGGGCTTTTAAAACTATCGGCGAATAGGGCAAAACAATATTGGCATAGTACGTTGCCGCTTCGTATTCCAAAGTCGCCTGTGGAATTTCATCATTAAATCTTTCTAAGGTAGCCAGGTGCATACCAAAGGCATCCTGTGAAAATAAGACCTTATCCTGGGCCAGATACGAAAACATGCTGTCCGGCCAGTGAATCATACGGGTTTCCATGAAATTCAATTCCATGTTTCCCAGGCTCAAACTCTCCGCTTCTTTAACGGAAACAATTTCGTGTTGATCGTGAAATATTTCCTTGAGCGTCTTGATGCCAAGGGCAGACGCAAAAACTTTTTCCGGTTTGACCTGATCAATAACTTCGGCCAGACAGCCGGAATGATCCATTTCCGAATGATTGGATATGATATATTTGATTTGGGAGGGATCGACGACAGACTTGATGCGGGCCAGCATTTCATCCTTGAAAGGCGCCTTGACAGTATCTATCAGAGTAATGTTGTCAGCCATGATCAGATAGGCATTATATGTACTGCCGTGCGGAGTCTTATAACCGTGAAAATCGCGAATTGCCCAATCGATTGCTCCCACCCAGTAGACATGATCACTGATTTTTATCGCCGAATAAACATTGCCCATTTTATGTTGCCTCCCTTCTTGTTGTTTTATTGTTGTTTTACAGCTTTTCTATACATCATCATCCTACAGTAGGCAAGATAATGTGATTTTTTTATCACTCCCGTTGACATCCAATTGTTTTTGTATTATGTACTTCACGTTTTATTTTTAAAATATTATCAATCATCATTAGTTCAGTCTGTACCGCCCCGCTCTTACGGGGGTGACTATCGGTTGCATGGTTCAACCAGTATAGGAGGAAACCGGTTTTTATCAGATTATACTTTTTAATTAAGACACAGTTTTAGCCCCTTCTGCAAAGCCCACCTCAAAAATTGTGTTCTTAATGAAGTTTTTGCAGTTTAATTCTATTTTATGGAGGATAATTAAATGGTTGGAACAGACGTTGTAATTGTTTCCGCATGTCGTAGTGCAGTTGGTTCCTTTGGTGGATCTTTGAAACCTCTCAATGCCGCCGCTTTAGGAGGAATAGTCTTTAAAGAGGCCGTAAAACGGGCAGGTATTGATCCCGTATTGATTGATGACGTCCGCTGCGGCTGCGTCTTCGATGACAAGATTTACAATAACATTGGACGCGTGGTATCTTTGATGGCGGGTATTCCCGAATCCGTAGCCGCAACCTCCATGAACCGTGTTTGCGTTTCCGCAATGGAAGCGGTAACATCCGGAGCTGCTTTAATTAAAGCCGGAATGGCCGATATCATCCTGGCCGGCGGTGCGGAAAGCATGTCCAATTCACCATACTCTCTGCCCGGTTCCCGTTGGGGCTATCGTCTGCAGAATCAGACTGTGCAGGACGACCTCATCACCGGTCTGCACTGCGGTTCTCACCTGCTCCCCGGCCCCGAAAAAGGCCCCCTGAAGGAAGGTGCACTCATCGACCTGTACAGAGGCAAACCGTACATTATGGGCCTGACCGCTGAATTTATCGCTCAGTATTACAATATCAGCCGCGAAGACATGGATATCATAGCTACCCGCAGCCATAATAACGTGGAAAGAGCCAATGCAGAAGGCGATTTCGTGGAAGAAATCGTTCCCATCCCACTTAAACAGAAAAAAGGCAAACCAGACAAGATTTTCGACAAAGACGAGCATTTCCGTCCCGGTATGACGATCGAAGCAATGAGAGATCTGCCCCCCGCTTTCGTTCCGAAAATCGGCAAAGTTACTGCCGCGAATGCTTCCGGTATCAATGACGGCGCCAGCGCGATGGTTATTATGTCCGCGGAAAAAGCCAAAGAACTGGGCTGTACACCGCTTGCCCGCATTAAAGCATTTGGCCGCGGCGCTTGCCATCCCCAGATCATGGGCGTAAGTCCTGTACCCGCTGTAAACTATTTGTACAAAAATTCCGGTTTGAAACTGGCCGACTTTGAACTGATCGAACTCAACGAAGCCTTTGCCAGCCAGTACATTGCCTGCGAAAGAGAAATGGGCCTTAACCGGGATATCACCAATGTCAACGGATCAGGTATCGGCATGGGCCATCCGGTCGGCTCCACCGGATGCCGCATCATGGTCACCCTGATGTATGCAATGAAGAAACGCGGCAAGACCCTCGGTCTGGCCACAATTTGCGGCGGCGGCGGTGTCTCCCTGGCCGTAGCTATCGAAATGCTGTAATATCTTTACCTAAGCTAAATTAGTATTAAAAAACCCGGAGGGTGGTTCAACCATCTTCCGGGTTTTCTTTATCCTTATACCAAGTTGCATTCTTTGCCTAACTTTGTTGGCACAGCCTGCCCTGGCGCAGGCCGGGGTCGTTGGGTCGTCGGCTTCCTCAACCTCCCCCTTGTCCCCCTCAAGAGGGGGAGGTTGCCTGCGGAGCCTGTCCCCCGCTGGCGGGGGTTGGGGGTGGTTGCCGCCGCGTTATGCGCTTTGAATGCAACTTGGTATTAAAATACAATCGTGAATTTTCTACTTTCTATTTTGAACTACTTTCCGTATCGACGTCAGCCTGTTCCGCTTCCGGTTTTTCTTCTATTTTTTGATCGTCTATTTTTTGACTATTCGTCTTCTGATCGTCAATTATCTGACTATCATTGTCAGGATTTTCGTGTGCTTTTTCTTCCTCCGCCTCCGTTTCTTTAACGACCTCTTCATATTCCGGAATAACAATACCCCGCCGCAACATAATCCGATAGATTCTTTCCGATCGATTTTCCACATAACGGGAAGCGCCGTTGGGTTTGTAACGGCGTGGATTCGGCAGTATCGAGGCCAGAGTCGCCGCTTCGCGGGCGGTTAATCCCGATGCATGCTTGCGATAATGGGTTTGCGCCGCCGCTTCAACACCGAAAATACCGTCGCCCATTTCGGCTACATTAAGATAAAGCTCGATGATTCTTTTTTTGGGTAATTCTTTCTCCATTCGCCAGGTAATTATTGCCTCTTTTATTTTTCTCACCGGATTTTTGGAAGGAGAAAGATACAGATTTTTGGCCAATTGCTGGGAAATTGTGCTCCCCCCTGCCTGGAATTTCTTTTTTTTGATATCTTTTTCCAGCGCCTGCTGCATGGCTTCAAAATCAAAGCCTTCGTGAGACCAGAATTTATCATCCTCGGCAATGATAACAGCCTTGACCACGTACGGTGATATCCGGGAAAGCGGAACCCAGGTGTTGATAATTTTTTTATCTATGCCCTGCTGGCGCCACATTTCTTCCCTGTATTCCATAAAGGCCGTTTTGCCTGGTTTGTCCTCCTTTAAGGAGGCAATATTCGGAAAAACAAGATAACGTCCGACATCAGCAATAAGATAAAAAATAATTAAAAGAGGAAATATAATCAATATTTTCTTCAATACGCTCATAATCAGTCCCAAAATTCTTTGTGAAATTACCTATATCTTATGATATAATTTTTATATACAATATTATTTATACAAAAAGGTATAGAAAATGCAAAATAAATTTGACATATGCGAATAATTTTAGTATGAGATACCTGCGAGTTTTGCAAAGTAGTCGAACCACAGGTAAATATTCTTAAAGTTTTCTGTGTGCAGTCAAAAAACAAACCTCTTCGGCGTCCTGCCAAATTCTGTACACCGTTAACAAAGTGGGGCCCCCCCATCAATACTAAGGAGGTACTTCATGATGAAACGGCGGATCTTTGTATTAGCAGTGCTTTTTTTAATCAGTTTGTCTTTAGGCTTTGCAACCGGCGCATCGGCTAAACAATACGTAGTTAAAAAAGGCGAAAATCTTAACACAATTTCCAAAAAAACCGGCGTTAGCGTACAAGATTTGAAGCGTGCTAACGGTCTTAAGGGAACCGCCCTGAAATCAAAGCAGGTTCTCAACATTCCCGGTAAAAAAGAATCGGCTGTTGCCACTGTAAAAACAAAAGGCAAACAGACCGCTAAAGTGGCCCCGGAAACAACAGCAACCTATTACACCGTCAAAAAAGGTGACAAGCTTCCGTCAATCGCCAGAAAAACGGGGGTTCCGGCAAAACAAATATTAGCTTTGAATAAGCTAAAGCATAAAAAGCTAAAAGTCGGGCAAAGATTGCTTCTGGCCAAGACATCGGCTCCAGCTTCATCTAAACCGGAAAGAGAAGCAACGGCTGATGTTGAAAATGCATTAAATGAAGACGACGACCTGGAAGAAGATGCGCTGCCGTTAGATTATCTTGTTGAGACAAGAAAAGAAAATCAAAATTCCGAAGTTTTGGGAAAATGGGGCAGCCGTGATGAAAGAAAACTATTCATCAAAGTCGCAACCGGCTTCCTGGGCGCACCATACAGATTAGGCGGTTCAACAGTTAGAGGAATTGATTGTTCCGCATTCGTCCGCAAGATTTATCAACTTTTTGACATAAACCTGCCCCGTACCGCTTACGAACAGTCTAACGTTGGTCGAAGTATTGCAAAAAGTGAACTCCAGGACGGAGATCTGGTTTTCTTTCGCACGAAGCGGCCCGTCGGCCATGTAGGTATATACATCGGGAACGGTGAATTCGTTCATGCCTCTTCCAAGGACAGAGCCGTAAGAATAGATAACCTTGATGCCCCTTATTTCTATAACAGATTCGTACGCGCCGTCCGTGTTAAAGGACTCGATGACAAGGGGGTCTAGCTTTTCCATAAAAATAAGCTGATTTGTTAAAAAAGGGCATTTTAAAATGCCCTTTTTTTCGTCCTTTTGCTGCTGTAGACAGTTTTGCCCGTTGATTATCTATCCTGTTTATTATATTATTTTTCAAAAGGAAAATACAAAAGAAACTAATAGATTAATTAAGGAATAATTCATTGGGGAAAAATATAGTTGAAAAAATTCTTGTTCAGCATTTGCTGAAAGGCCGTCTGACGCCCGGCGAGGAAATCGGCATCCGTATTGATCAGACTTTGACGCAGGATGCCACCGGCACCATGGCTTATCTGCAATTCGAAGCAATGGGCATCCCGCGGGTCAAAACAGATCTGTCGGTAAGTTATATCGATCATAACACCATCCAGATCGGTTTTGAAAACGCCGACGACCACGGCTATCTACAGAGCATCGCCCGGAAATTCGGGATTGTGCTTTCCCGCGCCGGAAACGGAATTTGCCACCAGGTCCATCTGGAGCGGTTTGGCCAGCCGGGAAAAACATTGATCGGGTCGGACAGTCACACACCCACCTGCGGGGCACTCGGCATGATTGCCGTAGGAGCCGGAGGACTGGACGTGGCGCAGGCAATGGCGGGTGAGCCGTTTTATCTTGTTTGTCCCAAGGTTGTCCGCATCAATCTATCGGGAAAGCTGTCCCCGTGGGTTTCGGCAAAGGATGTAATTCTTAAGGTGCTGGAAAACTTCACCACGAAGGGAAATGTAGGCGTCATCTTTGAGTATGGCGGTGAAGGTGTAAGCTCGCTTAGCGTTCCGGAGCGTGCCACCATAACCAACATGGGAGCGGAATGCGGCGTCACGACATCTATTTTCCCCGGCGATGAGATGACCAGGCTGTTTCTTCGCGCCCAGCAGAGAGAAGCAGATTTTATCGAAATTCTGCCCGATCGAGACGCATCTTACGCGCAGGTGGTTGAAATCGATTTATCCAAGCTGGAACCGCTGACAGCCAGACCGCACAGCCCGGATAATATCGGCACCGTCAGGGGCATGGAAAAGATTGCCGTGGATCAGGTCTGTCTGGGCAGCTGCACCAATTCTTCCTACAAAGATCTGGTGAGAGTGGCAAAGATCTTAAAAGGAAAAGTAGCACATCCCGATGTCAGTTTTATCCTGGCGCCTGGTTCCAGGCAGGTTCTGGAAAATCTAGCCCACGACGGGTATCTGGCCGATTTGATCGCCTCGGGTGCACGTCTGATGGAAAACGCCTGCGGCTTCTGCATCGGTAACAGCCAAAGCCCCAAATCCGGTTCCGTATCATTGCGCACATCCAACCGCAATTTCCTCGGACGATCCGGAACAATGGATGCCAACGTTTATCTGGTCAGCCCCGAAACCGCGGCGGCAGCGGTAATCACGGGACAATTTACCGACCCGCGCGATTTGGGTATGCCTTATCCGCTGGTGGAAATGCCGGAAATGTTCATCATTGATGACAGCATGGTCATTTGGCCCGATAATAACGAAACCGATGTTGAAGTCTATCGCGGCCCGAATATCGGTGCACCACCGGAAAACACTCCGTTGCCGGACACCATTGAGGCTCAGGCAACAATTAAAGTCGGCGATAAAATAACAACCGACCACATTATTCCGGCGGGCGCGCGCATGAAATACCGCTCGAATATTCCTAAATATGCTGAGTTTGTTTTTGAAAATGTCGACCCGCATTTTGCGGAAAATGCACAGAAAATAAAAGCAACCGGGAAGCATAATGTCATCGTGGCCGGTTTTTCCTACGGCCAGGGATCTTCCCGTGAACATGCGGCAATCTGTCCCATGTATCTCGGTGTTCGCGCCGTCATTGCCAAATCATTCGAGCGCATTCATACCGCCAATCTGATTAATTTCGGCATACTGCCGCTTATTTTTCGCAATGAGGATGACTATGACAAAATTGAGCAGGGCGACGAGCTGAAAATCGCCAATGTCCGCGAATTGATTACCACCGGCAGCGATTTACCGGTTGACAACATCAGCAAAAAATACTCTTTTGCCGTCACCTGCAATTTGTCGGCAAGGCAAAAGCAAATAATTCTGGCCGGCGGCGCACTCAATGTTCACAGCAGTAAATAGTTAGTCGAAAACCGAAACTCAGCATCAGGAGTAATTATTTTTATGTCCCCCAAAATTAAAGTAAAAACCACGCTTGTCGAAATGGACGGCGATGAGATGACCCGAATCATGTGGCAAATGGTCAAAGAAAAACTTCTCTTTCCATATCTCGACATGAACATTGATTATTACGATCTTCACATCAAGCATCGCGACGATACCGATGATCAGGTAACCGTGGATGCGGCAAAAGCAATCATGAAATACGGTGTAGGCATTAAATGTGCGACGATCACCCCCAATGAAGACAGGGTAAAAGAATATAAATTAAAAAAGGCATGGAAAAGTCCCAACGGGACAATCCGGGCGATGCTGGACGGCACGGTATTCCGCACACCGATTCTGGTTAAAAACATAAGACCAGCCGTTTCGGCCTGGAAAAAACCGATAACCATCGGGCGGCACGCCTATGGCGATGTATACAGCAATACGGAATTCGCCGTTCCCGGTGCAGGAAAGCTGGAACTGGTCTTTACTCCCCGCGAGGGAGGCGAACAAATCAACATTCCCGTTTTTGACTTCCCCGGCCGGGGCATAGCGCAGGTCAATCACAATCTGGATCAGTCCATATTGAGCTTTGCCCGCGCTTGTTTTACTTACGCCCTCGCTGAAAAGATAGATTTATGGTTTTCCACCAAAGACACCATTTCTAAAATATACGACGCAGGTTTCCGCGACATCTTTGAGCGGGAATTTGAACAAAACTGGCAGGATAAATTCAAGACTGCCGGAATAGAATATTTTTTCACATTGATAGACGATGCCGTCGCCCGGATCATGAAAAGCGAAGGCGGCATTCTCTGGGCGCTGAAAAATTACGACGGTGATGTTCTGTCGGATATGATCGCTTCGGCCAACGGCTCGCTGGCAATGATGACTTCCGTACTCGTCTCTCCCAACGGCTGGTTCGAATATGAAGCCGCTCACGGCACAGTGCAGAAACATTACTACAAACATTTACAGGGAGAAGAAACATCGAGCAATTCCATGGCGTTGATTTTTGCCTGGACCGGTGGTCTGCGCAAACGCGGTGAACTGGACGGAACTCCCGCAGTAATTGAATTTGCAGCCAAACTCGAAGAAGCGGCTTTGACTACGGTCGAGGAAGGCGTCATGACGGGAGATTTGCTGGCCCTGGCTGATAAGAAAGAGACCAACAGAAAAGTGAACACCGAAGAATTCATTGACGCCATCGCCGCCAATTTATACAAAAAATTATGAATCAATTACCAAACCTGCTGGACTTCACTCAGGAGGAAATAGAAAATTTCATTTTCTCCCTAGGCAAAGAGAAATACCGCGCCCGCCAAATCATGAAATGCCTCTACCAGTCGGGTCATACTTCCTTTGCCGAAATGACTACCATCTCCCGGGAATTCCGCGGCAGGCTTGCCGAGATTTCCCGCATCGGTCGGCCGGAAGTAGTCAAAATCCTGGAATCAAAAGATGGAACAAAGAAGGCTCTCCTGCGCCTGGAAGACGGCCTCTTTATTGAAAGCGTCCTTATCCCCGGCAAGAACAACTGGACGATTTGCATTTCTACGCAGGCCGGCTGCGCCATGAATTGCCGGTTCTGTCTGACCGCCCGCCAGGGTTTTAAAAGAAATCTATTGCCCTCGGAAATTACCGGGCAGATCCTTGCCCTGCGGGAAAAAACATCCCAGGAACTGGAAATCAAAAACATTGTAATGATGGGCATGGGTGAGCCCCTGGCCAATTACGAAAACACATTGAAAGCGATAAAAAATCTCACCTGCGATTTCGGTTTAGGTTTTTCCAACCGCAAGGTGACGGTCTCCACCTGCGGCCTGGCGCCGCAGATTGTAAAACTGGGTTCCGATATCTGCATCAACCTGGCCGTATCGTTAAATGCCCCTGACAACGAAACGAGAAACGCCCTGATGCCCGTTAATAAAAGGTATCCGCTGGAAGAATTGTTGGCCGCCTGCAAGAAATATCCGATGCCCGGACGCCGCCTGCTGACTTTTGAATACATACTGATTGACGGAGTTAACTCATCAGTGCGCGACGCCGAAAAGCTGGCTTCCTTATTGAAGGATCAGCGCTGCAAGTTAAATTTGATCGTGTTTAACGAATTTCCCGGCTCGCCTTTTAAGTCTCCGGCAAAAGAAGAAGTGGAAGCTTTTCAGCAGGTGCTGATTAAAAAGCACTATACAACGGTGATCCGCGCCAGCAAAGGCAGCGACATCCTCGCCGCCTGCGGACAGTTAAGCGGAACAATGAATCAGATTTAAACAGAATTGCTGACTATTTTTATTATTTTTTCTCCTTACGAATTAATTGTTTTATTATATCCGAGTCTGTAATCTGGTTGATAATACCCTGCATGATTTTTCCCGTCGGCGTCTCGGAGAAATGATAGATAAATACGCGGCCAGAATCTCCGGAATGCGCCAGCTCCGGATCCATCGGAATCGCGCCTAGGAAAGGGACCTCCATGTCGGCGGCGATTTTCCGCCCCCCGCCTTCAGGCAGGATTTGCGTCAGCTCTCCGCACTTGGGGCAGACAAAGCCGCTCATATTTTCCACAACGCCCAGCACCGGCACATGGAGCTGGCGGCAAAAACTGATGGACTTGCGTACATCCACCGCCGCAACTTTTTGCGGTGTGGTGACAATGACCGCGCCGTCAAGCGGTTGAATAAGCTGACACAAGGACAGTGGTTCGTCGCCGGTTCCCGGAGGGGCATCCACGATCAAGTAATCCAAATCTCCCCAGTTCACATCGGTCAGAAACTGTTTGATGACTCCCATTTTCATCGGACCACGCCAGATAATCGCATCGTCCGGATTATGCAGCAAAAAACCGATGGACATGATCTTCATACCGCCTAATTCCACCGGCAGCAGTTCGCCGGCCTCGCCCTGGAGGGTCTTGTTTTCGAGTCCCAACATGGTAGGTACGCTCGGACCGTGAATGTCCACATCAAGAAGCCCCACCCGCAAACCGGAGAGAGCCAGCGCCATGGCAAGATTGACCGCTACCGTGCTTTTGCCTACGCCGCCCTTGCCGGAAAGCACAACAATTTTATGATTGATCCGGCAGAGCCTGGCCTGCAACCTCTGTCGATCAGAGTATTCCTCCTGACTTTCTCCCTGTTTCTGATTTTTAACCGCACAGCCGGTATCGCTGCACGAGTCACATGTTTTTTTATTTTCCAATTTTTTATCTTCCTCCTGTGTTCTTTTTACTTTTCATTTTTCCTGAATATTACATTTTTCCAAAGCTGTTTAATATCATCAGCGCCGGACGCGTCAATTTCTACAACGTGCAATTCAATGTCATTGACTTGAATTTAAAATAATCAGTGGCGGCGGCGTGCGAAGCAGTGGAAGGCGCGTCGCCGCCACCGGCGGCATGGACATGGAGGAGATCCAAGCCTGTCTCAGATGTTGCTCATTTATTACTTTTTATGAGTCCATCAGTTATTACCTATTCACTAATCATCTCGGTGCCGCACTGCGGACATTTTTCCTGCGTACAGGGCATACCTCGTTTATGCGGTTCGCGATGGCTACATTTTGGACATATACAAGTGCCCTCAACATTCCCCATAAGCAAGCGGACCAGTCTTACACCCCCGTGCGCCCTGCCCTCTTCGGCCGTACGTTGCTCCGTTCATTGTTCTTTCCTCTCATCCACATCCACACCGATGGGGCGATAGATTATTTCACAATGATCAGATCCTGTGGCTTTGCTTCTCACTATGTTCATCTCCACATCAAATCCGCAAATCGATTTGAATTGCCCTTTATTTATACTCATAACCGCTTCACATATAGGACGGCCGGCGTTTTCCAATCCCACGTCGCAGGAAAAACCGGATGGAGTGGCAATATGGTAAATATTTTCACTTATCCGGCAAGTTTCCATTTCTCCTATCTGTTTGTTTCGTTCATTAATGTAACCGGCGGCCGACTTAAAGTCAAAGTTAGTCATCTTTTTCTTGAAGAGTTCTCCGGAAGCCAAACCCATCCGGTACCAGACATCCCTGATGATCGGGAGCGCCTCTTCACCGAATTTCTCATAGAAAAGCCGGGACATCAGCGCCAGAGCCTGATAGGTAAAGTTTGTTCCCTTTTTAGCTGTTTTAATCATTTTTATCTCCTTCCCCTTTGGTAAAGGAAAGTTCTCCGGGCACGTAGCGGCTCAATATTTTTCTCCTTTTGGCCGTCTTTTACGAGTCCATCATCTTTTAAATCTTTGCTCTCGCCTGTTATTTCTTCGATTATTCGCATTCCTGCGTTGGTAGCAGCCGGGCAGCGTAAAGACAGCCTGGTCCAATTCGCCATTTATAGGCGGCAAGAACTTCCTCCTTTGCACCTTATCAGTACTGGGAAACGCCTGCCATTCATCTTCTACACTTAATTTTCGAATTTAGCCTTCATGGCAGCCATGCTCATGCTGGGCGCAGGAGACACCGGAATCGTTGAGGCTGCCGGAAAGCCAGCTTTGGGCGACATCTTTGACATTACCGGAGCAGCCGCGCAAAACCTGGATGCCGTTCATTGCCAATACATTTACAGCTCCCTGACCCATATTTCCGGCCAGCATGTACTTGACGCCCATCTGCGCCAGTGTCTGAGCGATACTGGATTTGCAGCCGCAACCTGCAGGTGAAGTGATGATTTCCTCTACCATAATATTTTTTTTGTCGTCGATGGTGAATACGGTAAAATATTCACAGTGTCCGAAATGTTCGTCCACCTGGTTCTGATATGATGGTAATGCAATTTTCATAATATTCTCCTTGCTTTAAAATTAAAAATTTCTCCCAACCGGCATTTGGCAATGCGGGTTTATTTTCATATTTATGTTTATAAGCATATGCTCATAACTTGTCAAGATTATTTTTATGAGGCGGTTATATGTATTTGATGTTTAAAGTTCCAGGATCAAAATTTTTGTCGCTTAATTATTCTTATTTTGCGCCAAATGATAAGATAGAAAAAGAGATTAACAACGATGACCAGCCCACCGAGAATGTATTGCGTTTCGGCGGTCAGATTTGCAGGATAAATTAACGGTATCAGATAGTGTTCGACAAAATCGCCTCTGTAACCGGCACTGCCGCCAAGCCTGCGGAAATAATTCTCCAGCGGTGTCAACGGGCAGCCCCAGCCGCAAAGTTCAACCACCGCCCCCCACACAACCGCAGGCAAATGCAATATTGCCAGTCTTGGCCGTCGCAGCACTAACATTCCGCCGGTAACAACAAAAAGGATAAACAGGAAGTGCACAACAACAATTGCATCGGCTAAAAACCGGTACATAACGCCTCACCGGATATGGGATTATTCGCTTTTATGTTAAAACGAAACGAGATCCATAGGGTGGATGAAGCGCAGGGCATCCACCTGATAAGTTTTAATTGGCAAATCAGTTGCAATATCCATTACTTAAAAACTACGCCCCTCTTTTCTAAAGAGGGGCTGGGGGAGATTTTACAAAGTGTAATAAAAATCCCCCTATATCCCCCTTTTCAAAAGGGGGATATGGTAGGTGAATTTCTTAAAAGAAAAAATCAAATGTCCAAACTCTGAAGCCCGGCCTGCGCCGGTGTAAGCCGGGACCGGCAAACGTGCCGTTTGAATGCGCAAATCGGAATTAATAGTTTTCCGCCAGAACCTCGTAGTAAGCCCGCGGATGACGGCAGGCGGGACACTCTTCAGGCGCCTCCGGTCCTTCATGAACATACCCGCAGTTGATGCAATGCCATTTGACCGTTGTTTCCTTTTTAAACACCTCATTTTTCACAACGTTGGCCAGCAGTTTGCGGTAGCGGTTTTCGTGGAATTGTTCCACTTCGGCGATCTCTTCGAAAGACTTGGCTACTTCCGGATAACCTTCCTCATGGGCTGTTTTGGCAAATGCAGCATATAAAACAGACCATTCCTCCTTCTCGCCATCGGCCGCGGCTTCCAGGTTGGCTTTGGTATCGCCGATGACACCGGCCGGATAGGCGGCGGTTATTTCGACAGCCCCTCCTTCCAGGTATTTAAAAAATACTTTAGCATGTTCCTTCTCGTTCTCTGCAGTTTCCAGGAATATGCGGGATATTTGCTCAAAACATTCTTTTTTAGCGGCACTGGCAAAGAAAGTGTAACGATTTCTGGCCTGTGATTCACCGGCAAATGATGCTAACAAATTCTTTTCCGTCTGAGATCCTTTAATTGATTTTCCCATGACTTTATCCTCCCTTTTTATTATTTTAGATACAAATATTTATGTTTTCACCGTTCCTGCTTCTTTGCCGGCAGGTTTTTAACCCTCTTGTCTTTTATTGGCTGAATCTTTTTTTTCTCCCTTAAAAGCCGGGAGATGTCTTTCTGTCTTCGTGTGATTTTCTGTCCGCCCATAACATATACAGTATCTCTTAATTAGCTTTAAAATTCAACACAAAAGCTAAATGACTAAGACAACTGCGTTTCCTTTTTCTTCCAATTCTTTATCTTTGCCTGCAAGTCATCGAGAAGCTCGTAGCAGGACGGGACAACAACCAGCGTCAGCACCAGCGACGTCAACAGACCGCCGATAACCGCAATCCCCATGGGAGCACGCGTTTCCGCCCCCTCGCCGACACCCAGGGCAATCGGCAGCATACCGAAAACCATGGCAAAGGTAGTCATGAGAATCGGCCTCATCCGGATAGGACCTGCCTGTAAAATCGCTTCCCGGCGCGGCAGCCCTCTTTCCCGCAGCACATTCGTATAATCCACCAGCAGAATGGCGTTTTTCTTCACCAGTCCCATGAGCAGAATAAGACCGATCAGGCTGTAAATATTGATTGTTTTACCGGCAAGAAACAACGCGCCAAAAGCGCCGACAAAGGAAAGCGGCATGGACAACAAAACGGTGACCGGATGGATAAAGCTTTCAAACTGCGCAGCGAGAATCATGTAAGCCATAACCACGCCCAGCAGCAGGGCAAAAAGCAGGTAGCCGAATGATTCCGTCATGGTATCCGCCGTTCCCTGATATTTGGGTAAATAATCGGGGGGCAAAATTTTATCAGCGATTTCATCCAACTCATTTTTCGCCTCACCCAGAGGTTTTTCTTCCAGTGAAGCAAAAATCGTTACAGCCCTCTGCCGGTCAACGCGGTTGATGACACTGGGCCCACTTCCTTCCTGAATTTTCACTACATTGGAGAGTTCCACCAGATTGCCGTCCCGGGCTCGCACATACATGCGTTTCAAATTGTCAGCACTGTTGCGATCCTCCGGATTCAGACGAACGCGAATATCATATCGTTTGCCGCGGGTTTCATCTTTATACCGGGCAATATCCACTTCTCCGCTGATGAGCAGGTTAATTGCTTCGGCAATGGTTGCAGCATCCACCCCCAGATTCGCCGCCCGATCGCGATCTATATAAACTTTAAATTCCGGCTTGCCGGTCTCCAGAGACGTATCCACATCCACGATACCCGGCAGTTTGGAAAACTCAGCGGTTATCTGCTTGGCGTAATTTTGCAATGCCTGCAAATCCTGACCGCGAATACTGTATTGGATCGGCACATTTCTCTGCCCGCCTCCGACCACCGAAATATTCTCCGCGGAAACTTTCAATCCCGGAATCTGCCGCAGTTTGGTGCGCGCTATTTTTTTTATGTCTTCCTGACTTCTTTTACGCTCGGCCTTTGGCTTGAGGTTCAAGATCATGAGAGCCCGATTGACATATCCGCCGTACCCCTGAACATAATAGACCGATTTTACCTCTTCAATTTCCTGCATCATGGCTTCCGTTCTTCCCAGATACTTTTCTATCTGCTCAACGGAGTAATCAATCGGCGTTTCCATACGAATCATAAACACGCCTTGGTCTTCATCCGGCGTAAATTCTTTCCCGATAAAAACCGTAAGGGCCAGGCTCAAAATAAATATGATTAAAGCGCCCACCAACACCGTTTTACGGTAACACAGGGTATATTCCAGAACGCGGCGGTAGAACTCTTCCAGTTTTTTATAGTAATATTCCAGAAACTCTCCGGCTTTTTTCCAGACCTTTTGTCGAACAGGAGGAACGCCGCTGCCAGCCCCGCCGCCTGCGGCCGGGGGATTGGGCAGAGATTTTTGATGAGACTTAAGAAAAATCGACGCCATCATCGGCGTTAACGTAAAAGAGACCAGCAGCGAGACTAAAACAGCAAAAACAATCGTGAGAGCAAACTGGAGGAAAAACCTGCCGATGATCCCTTTCATAAAAGCCACAGGCAAAAATATCCCCACGATGGCAAACGTGGTGGCCATGACGGCCAGCCCGATCTCGGAAGTGGCGAAAGTCGCCGCCTCGCGCGGTTTCATCCCGTCTTCCACATGACGGTAAATGTTTTCGATGACGATAATCGCATCATCGATCAGCAGCCCCACCGAAAGCGACAAAGCCAGCATTGTCATATTATTGAAAGTAAAACCGAAGGCATTGATCAGTGCAAACGTGGAGATGACGGAAACGGGAAGCGCCACGGCGCTGATAAGAGTAGTCCGGATATTCTGGAGGAAAAGAAATACGGTCAGAATTGCAAACAGGCTGCCGATAATCAAATGGAACTGGACTTCATCAATGGAACGGACAATAAAAAGCGACTGATCCATGGCGAAATTCAGTTTCATTCCCGGAGGCAGAGTTTTATTGATTCTTTCCACTTCCTTCTTGACACGGTTGGCCACTTCCACCGTATTTGTTCCCGATTGCTTCTGGATGGACATGCCGACAGCCGGAACACGGTTGAACCGCGCCAGGGACCTTTTTTCTTCCATGCCGTCTTCCGCCCTGCCGATATCCCGGATGCGCACCGGCGCCCCCTTATAATAGCTGATAATCAACTCATTAAAATCGGGAATTTTTTCAAATTCACCCTTGATGCGAACCGTATATTCTTTGGTGCCGGTCTCGATGCGGCCGCCCGGCAGCTCAATATTCTGGCGGGTCAGGGCGGTAGTAATATCGTTGGGAGATACCTGGTATGCCTGCATTCGGGCGGCATCCACCCAGATGCGCACCTGCCTCAGCCGCAGGCCGTAGAAAATAACATCGCCGACGCCGTTTATGCGCTGAAGCTGCTCCTTGATAACTTCGTCGGCATAGGTGGAAAGATCACGAACGGAACGCTCTCCGGAAAGGTTTAACGACAAAATAGGTGTGGCGTCTGGGTCCACTTTGGCAATCCGCGGCTCATCAATATCGTCGGGCAATTTGCTTCGAATCGCCGATACCTTCTCCCGCACATCCTGAACCGCCAGATCAATATTGCGCTCCAGAACAAATTCGATTGTCGTGCGCGCAACACCTTCCGAACTCGTTGATGTAATGCTTTTAACCCCGTTGATGGTATTGACGGCGCCTTCAATTCTATCGGTGACATCCACATCCATAACGTCGGAACTGGCGCCATTGAGCCTTGTGGTAACGGTGACAATCGGAAAATCAACTTTCGGTAAAAGATCGACTCCGATGAAGGGATAACTGACGGCGCCCAGCACAACCAGGGCCAGGATGACCATGGTTGCAAAAACGGGCCGTTTGACCGACGTATCAGCGAGCCACATTAACCTTTACCCCTTCCGACAGATTGTTCTGACCGACCACAACAACCTGTTCTTGTTCCTGCAAACCTTCAACGACTTCCACACTCTCACCGTATTTGTTACCGATTTTTATAATTCTTTCGTGCGCTTTATTACTGTTGACTACAAAAACTGAGACCTTTGGTCCGTCATATAGAAGCGCCGTCAGGGGAATAACCACGGCATCCCGTGCCGCCTGCGTAAAAATCTGCGTGCGGGCAAAGTATCCCGGTTTCAACATATGGTCGGTATTGGAAACTATTGCTTCAGCCTGCAATGTTCTAGTCTTCTCTTCCACATTCGGGTATAGCAAACTAAGCCTTCCTCTGAATTGCCGGCCGGCAAAAGCATCGACATTAAAAGCAACTTCCTGTCCTATTTTCAAAGCGGCAACATCTTTTTCACTGATGGTGAAATTCAGTTTTAAAGAATCAATTTTAATCAATTGAAAGAGAGGCGTTCCATTGCGTACATAATCGCCTACGGAAATTTTCTTCTCTTTCACTGCTCCGGCCAGCGGTGAATATATTTTGGTCCTGGCCAGCTTCTCTCTGGATGCCCCCAGAGTCGCCTTTGCCCGCTCCACTTCCGCCTGGGCCAGAGCCAGTTTTGTAGAGACATCATCAAACTGCTGTTTGGTGATCAGTTCCTCTTCATAGAGGGAACGTTTCCGCGAAAATTCAGCCCTGGCATTAACCAGACTCGCCTCTGACTGCCGTAGAGCCGCTTCCGATCTTTTTGATTCCAGGCTATAATCAATATCATTAACAACTGCTAGAAGCGTTCCCGGCTGTATCCGGGAGCCTTCTTCAACTGTTATTTTTCTGACAATTCCATCCACTTCCGAACTCACAGTCACTTCTTCCTCAGCTTTTAAAGTACCTGTAGTTTCCAGATAAGGCCGAATCTGTTTTTTCTCGGCAAGGGCTATTTTGACATTGACGATTCTTTCCCTCTCCACTTTTTTCTCTTTGCCGCAGGCAATGCAGACCAGCATGACGATTAAGGCGGTAAAGATTAAGAGTGGCAGGTATGCTCTGCGCTGTTCAGAAATATTCTTTTTGTTTCTGCGAACAGCCTTCTTCGAATTCATGTAATGTATCCTCCCGGAAACAGCCGTCAAAGGCCTTTTTTATTTACAGCCATTAATAAACTGCAGCAACGTGCCGCTGGTTCGTTTCAATCTCAGATTGGCCAGCTGGTAATTGTAGCGCGCTTCATTCACATTTTTCTCCGCCGAAAGCAAAAGAGAATTGGCATCCATCACGTCCAGGCTTGTGGCCAGCCCGTTGTTAAACATCCTGATGATAGCGTTATAATTATCATCCGCAAAGATGAGTTGATCTTCCAAAAAGTGCAGAGTGCCCTGCTCCGTCTGCAAATCCAGATAGGCGTTCTGCAATTCTATATCCACAATTTTCTTGAACTCGTCATAGGCCAGTTTAGCCTGCCTTTCTTTGGCTTTAGCCTCCCTGTAGTCCGCTATCCTCAGCCCGCCTTCAAAGAAAGGAAAAGTCATCAACACGCCGGCTAAAACACTCTCCTTGTTCGTTGTCGAAGTAATCGGATCCTGATCGAAACCATTATAGACTGCAAATAAGCCGACATTGGGCCAGAAAGCACCCCGGGCATACTTTACCTGCTCAGCGGCCATTTTCTTCTGGATGTCATAACTCTTCAGATCGGAACGTGAATCCGCGACGGCGTCGCGCAGTTTATTGAAGTCAACATATTCGTCTATGGGCAGGGTTGTTTCCTTCAGCAGGAATTCATCCTCAATCACAACGATCCTGCTCAGCGTGGCACGGGCACTTTTGAAAGAATTAGTGGCCTTAAGATACTCGGAACGCGCTCCGGAAAGTTCACCATCCGCCCTCAAAAGAGCTGTTCTCGTGAGTTCACCGACTTTCACTCTTTTTGCCACGGAGTCACGGTATTGCGTCAGACGCTCCATATTCGCGGCGGCAACTTCGAGAGACTTTTTCGCTTTCAAGGTCTCATAATAAGCCGCTGCAATCGCCAGAACAAAATCTGATTTTGTAGCATCCAGATCATACTCGTTTTTTGTAATGTTCTGACCGGCATATTTCAGGGCGTTTAACTCACGGGCGGAGAGCGAAAAAGATTCATCAGCGCGCACGCCCCAACTGCCGGATTTATCAGGCTGAATGAGAGTGGGGCCGGAGCTGGAAGAAGAATCGGCATACTTCTTCTCCGAATACTGGTTATATGTACCGTAGGCCGTAAGCTTGGGAACTAAAACCGCCCACGCTTTATCCTTACCGGTTTTAGCAATGTAGAGGTTTTCCTCGGCGTATTTAATTTTTTCAGAAATTTTCAAGGCATGATGATACAAGTCACACAACGTGTATTCCCTGGCATTTGCCGCAGAAGCAAAGGCAATCAGCACCGTGAATAAGACAACTACGCAAAACACTCTTTTTCTCATTAATAAAACTTTTTCCTCCCCTGCCGTTTTCCACTAATACTATCGCCGGAATATTACCATCGTCCGGTGCAGTAAACCGGTATGACCTGCAGGTTTATTTCTGCGCCAGAGTCTCTTTGATCTTTTGCGCCAGTTTAATATCCTCAAAAATCTTTTCAATGGCGTCGCCCAGGGCAATATTTAACTGTTCTTCCAGCCGGGCCTCCGAAAAAGATACGTGCTCCAGCGCCGTATTGCTTTCCACAGAACTCCTGTACAGTACATTTCCGTTTGCCGGACTAGTAAGGACAAGGGTCAGCTTTACCACCGCCTTATAAGAATCCGTGGGGAACCCCTTCCGGCAGGTTAATTCCAACTGGTCAATGGTTCCGCCGATAACAAGTTTACTTCCAGCTTTTGGTACGGCTGCTTCCTTCTGATCCCATTTTCTGGTGTCGTTGTAAATTTTATATCCGGCTTTCGCCAGGTATCTTTTTATGCCGGTCGACACAGCCTGCGTGGGTTTAGCATATTTCGGCACCACCAAAACTTTCATGCCGTCTTTTTCTACGACATGCCCGATAACTATCGGATCATCAACCTTTCGTGCGTCCGTGAATTCGGCGACGGTAATCGCGGAATTAAGATTCTTGTTATCGTTTCTCAAGGATGACGGTATGTTAACCCCGAATGCCTCATAATTCATATTCACGCTGTAAAGACTGCCGGTGCAGCCGCCTATACACAATAAACAGAAAAGCAATACAAAAGATGCAAAACACGGCAAATTATTTTTGAATATCGACCATATTATTTTCTTCATGACATATTTTCTCCTTTGCATAATGCGCTCGTGGCGTATTTTTTCAGATTTGTATTTTCCCTCCCGGCAATACAGCCGGAAGTCCATCTTCCAAAGCGGTCATATATACCTTATGCAATCCTTTTTAAGCAAATCCTTTATGCCGGAACTTCTTGTGCAAACAAAAATGATGGATATTGCAAAAAACGCCTGATTATAATAAAGACAAAGCAGTTATAGAAAGGAGAACACAATAAATGGCAGATACCGACGGAATCAAAGAACCAAAGATGTTTTACACCGACATCCCCCAAAAGACGGAAGGGTTTTTCCTGAAAGGCTCTAATTCGCTGGACTGGGGAATAAAAAACAGGCTGGCGCGGATATTTAATCCCGTCTCCGGCCGGACAGTAATGCTGGCCATCGATCATGGTTATTTTCAGGGGCCGACAACCGGCCTGGAGCGCATAGACATCAACATTCTTCCTTTAGCGCCCTACGCCGACACCCTGATGCTGACCCGCGGCATTCTGCGCAGCGTCATACCACCTACTGTTTCCCAGTCTATCGTGCTGCGCGTGTCCGGCGGTGCAAGCATTCTTAAAGAATTGTCCAATGAGGACATTGCCGTTGATATTGAAGAATCCATCCGCTTAAACGTCTGCGCCATGGCTGTCCAGGTCTTCATCGGCGGCGAATATGAAAAAGAATCTCTCATCAACATGACCAGGATGATCGACATCGGCAACCGCTACGGCATTCCGACGCTGGCCGTCACTGCCGTCGGCAAGGACATGGCCCGCGATGCACAATACTTCCGGCTGGCCTGCCGCATATGCGCAGAGCTGGGCGCGCACTACATCAAGACCTACTATATCGACGAGGATTTCGAAACCGTCACCGCTTCGTGCCCCGTGCCGATCGTCATGGCGGGCGGCAAAAAGATACCGGAGCTCGATGCGTTGACCATGGCCTACAACGCGATTCAGAGAGGCGCGGCGGGCGTCGATATGGGGCGCAACATTTTCCAGTCGGAAGCGCCTGTCGCCATGATTCAGGCGGTGCGGGCGGTCGTCCACAACAACGAAACACCGCAGCACGCCTTTGATCTTTACAATACATTAAAGAACCAATGAAAGTCGCCTACTGGTACAACAACAAGGACATTCGCCTGGAAGAAGTTCCGACGCCTGCTCCCGGCCCGCAGGAAATGCTGATTAAAGTCATCTCCTGCGGCATCTGCGGCAGCGACATTGTTGAATGGTACCGCCTCCCGCGGGCTCCGCTGGTGCAGGGGCACGAAATCGGCGCCGAGGTCGTGGCAGCCGGCGACAGTGTAAAAAAATTTAAGCCGGGCGACCGGGTATTTGTCGCCCCCAAGGTGCCCTGCCTGAAATGTTTTTATTGCCAAAACAGCCATTATCCCCAGTGTTCGGAAATCAAGGAGCGGCTTCCCGGCGGCTTTGCCGAATACATTCTCGTCCCGCAAATTCTCGTGGAAAACGGTGCTTACCTGCTGCCGCCGCAGATCACCTATGATCAAAGCACATTCATTGAACCGTTAGCCTGCGTCGTCCGGGCGCAGCGGCTAGCCGGGGTAAAACAAGGAGCATCCGTGCTGGTAATCGGCTGCGGCATGTCCGGCCTGCTTCATGTAAAGCTTGCGCGGGCACGGGGCTGCAGGGTCACCGCCGCTGACATCAACCCGATGAAGCTGGAATGCGCCCGGCGGATGGGCGCCGATATTGTTGTCAATGCAGCCGACAACATCCCGGAGCAATTGATCGCCCAGACCGGCAGAAAAGCCAATGTCGTATTATTGTGCGCCTCGGCGGATTCCGCCCTGGAACAGGCCTGGAGCTCTGTCGACAAGGGCGGAGTGATTGTATTTTTCGCTGTTCCCGGACCGGATAAAAAAGTTGTTGTTCCGGTCAATGATTTCTGGATGAAGGAAATTACAATCCTTACCTCGTACTACTGCGGTCCCCCGGACATCGTAGAATCGATGCAGCTCATCGCCACCGGCAATGTCACCGTGGATGACATGATCACCCACTGCCTGCCGCTTGCCGACATCACCCGGGGTTTCCAACTGGTTCTCGACGGCCGGGAATCGATCAAAGTAATCATCAAACCCCACGAATAAGGCTATCCTGTCCTGTAAAAAACTTTTTTTAATAATTATTTTACTCAACTTTCGCACATCATAGAGAGTGTGTATATAATTGATAATTAAGAAGAAAAAGTTTGTAAATGTCCTGAAAGAAGCAGCCGGTTTTTGTAAAATGGTTGTAATTCGTTCAGGAATTGTACCACAAGGGAACAGATCAGCTCTTTGGAAATCCCGACGATATTACTCAGCGCTTTTTCCAGCAGCGAGAGAAAGGGCATCAGTGCTTCGGCGAAACCGGCTTGTCGCAGTTCTTCGCAACAGGCGTGAAACAGGTTCCCAGCGTTCGGGGATCCTGCTTCGTCCTCTTGGCGAGGGCCAACATGATGTACCGGCAACACACCGTGGTGGCATAGGCGACAAGCGCATCATAGGATCGCCCCTGGCACTCTTTGGCAAGATGGAGAAACGACTTGGCCATTTTGAAGAACACCTCGATGTCCCAGCGGCGCTTATAGGTTTGGACGATGTCCTCGTCAGTCAAGGTCACGTCCGTGGACAGTAGTGCCAGCCACTTTTTGGTGCGCCTGTCCCGCACAAACACGATCTTTGCCGGAATCGGCACGCCCTGCTCATCCTCGCCGATTGCGACCATAACCGAAGCAAGAATCTTGGCGCGGCCACACTTCTTGCGGATTTTCCTGTAAATGGCCGCCAAGTGGAGTTCTTCTCCCTCGTAGCGATAAAAGATTCTTTCTGTGACCTTGAGCATGCAGAGGCTGTGCATCCCCTGGGCCAGCAACTTCCTCATGGTAGCCGGGCTTGAATCCCTTTGGCCTCGGCTACCATCTCCACCAGGACATCGGTTGCCTTGCGGATGCATTCCCGGCGACGCTTCGCCCCGTTGGTGCGCCGGTCAATATCCGTACGTAAGGGGACCAGCCGGTTCTTTTCCTTGCCGGATGCCAAAAGCGCACAGGAAACAGGCAGAAAGCTGATGCCGTCAGACCACCCCAGGGTGAGCATCTTGAAGCCGCGGTAATACCGTTTATCGGTATGATCGAAAACCCGCGAAAGCAACTCCACATGCTTGCTGCGATTACGGCGGTAGAGCGTATCATCGGCGATCAGCACCTTCCTGTTGGCAGCACCGGTCAATGGCTCCAGTTCCCGGCTGATCACCCGGGAGCTCAACAGCAGAAGGAATCTGCGCCAGTTGGTATGAATCGGGTTGAGAAACCGATATGCCGTGTCCTTGGCCATACCGCAGCTTTTATCTGCTTCCATGGTGCAAAAGATTCTTGCCCGTGAAGACCAGGGAGAGCAAAAGGCGGAACACGGCCACCGGAGAAATGCCCTTCTCCTTATTGCTGTTGCTTCGTTTCAGCAGGCTGCCGATTCTCTGATTATGAAAGAACTGGTGAATTTGGTTTTCACAGGAAATAATGTCTGGTATAGTTTGGCTCATAGCGTCACCTCGTGCATTATTGGCTTTTGTTGGGGAACAAAACCTTTATATCATACTTTGTTACGCTATACTACCAATAATTACAATATGTTACAATTATTTCGCTCCTACGAAAGTTGAGTTAGGAACAATCCGCATGATTGCTCCAGCACTAATCGAAGAGATTTTAAACGGTTTAAGAGAGGATCGCCATGGAATTTAAGATTGTGCTGGAAAAGCTTCTGGGAGAATTCGAGAGGCACAGCATCCGTTACGCCCTGACGGGCGGCTTTGCGATGGGGCTCTGGGGAGTCGGCCGGGTCACAGTGGATATCGATTTCCTTGTGCATCGAGATGACGCGGATAAGGTGGAAGCCATCATGCATCAGATCGGCTATGAGTGCCAATACCGTAGTGAAAACGTCGCGCAGTATTTGTCCCCGCTGAAAATCTTCGGCGAAATCGACTATATCTTTGCTTTCAGGCCGCCAAGCCGGAAGATGCTCGAAACAGCCGAAACAAAAGCCGTTTTCAACGGGGATTTGTCCATTCGCGTGCTCAGGCCTGAAGATCTTATCGCCATGAAAATGCAAGCCATTAAAAACGACCCCGCGCGAAGAGAAATCGATCTGGCCGATATCAGGGCGCTGGCTGAAATTAATAAAAAAGAGATGGATTTCATACTTATGGGCCAATACGTTAAATTGCTGGATATGGAAGAATTATGGAACGAAATTCTCAAGGACCTTCACAAATGAACAGCGGCGGGAGCGAGGAAGACACACAGATGGAAAACGATGCAAACCGTATGCTTTCTGAAGGGATGAAAATCATCCGGCAGCAAAGGCACAACCCTTTTATCAGGTGCGGCAAGCCGGATGCAGATGCCTACATTACCTTTGCCTGCGAATATAACGCTTTCATCAATCACAGCCCGAAGCCTTTCCGACGTATCCTGGATCAGAGAATGGTCCTGTGACATGTATGTCCGTCCGGCTGGTTGCAAGCGGCCCGGACCGGGAGCTCTTTGACAACTTAATAAGGTTACATCAATTTGTAATATTTTCACATGATCATGGCAACGTTGCCGAATTTATTAATATTATATTAAGGACAGCCAAGCGGTTCGCGGCATCTACAAATTCATCAAAATTACAAACAGTTAGATTGCGCTATTAACCGCCAAAAAATGGTGAATTGTTAAGATAACAATTTGATTTGATAAGGAATTGCAACGCTGGTTCGTTTTCATTGAACAAGGGTTGCAACCCCTTGTTCTCGAGGCAATGGTCTGTTTTTCATGCCGCCGACGGCTGCGCCTAATTTTTCAGCTTTAAAATCTTTATTGCGTCATCCTGGTTTATAGTATAAAAATCAACATTATCGACTCAAGAATCACAATCCCCTTTTTTTAAAAGAGGGGAAGAGATTTTACAAAGAGTGATAAAATCCCCGCCCCTTTACGAAAGGGGGAATGGGAAGGTAAATTTATTAAGTAGTTCGCTCCACCTTCGTCACTGTGTGACACCTCCGCCGCAGAGGACATGTAACGGCAATAATTGATATTATGACGCATTTAAATAAAGCATAACGATCATGACAGAAAAAACCATCGGCATTGAAAGCCCGGAATTTACAAACTTTGAAAAAACGTTGATCATTTCCAATGGCAAGATCATGACGCGGACAAGCCGGATCGACGTTCCTTATGATAAAACAGTCCGCGACCTTTCCCAGCCGGACTTGTCCAAAGTTGAGTATAAAAATCTGGCGCTGACGGAGGCTGAAAAAAAGCAATATCAGCGTGCGTTGCACCGGGGAAAGAATGCTCCAAAATATAAATTTCAAGGCAAACTTATTTCCGGGGGTATGGGCGCCATCCTGGAAGTTATCGATCAGGATTTACGTCGTCCTACCGCCATGAAAGTCATCAAACCGTCTTTCAAGAATGATGAACGCGCTCTCATTGATTTCATCCGGGAAGCAAAAATTACAGCCATGCTGGAGCATCCCAACATCATTCCCGTGCATGAACTGGGGCTATCCGATGAAACAGGGCTCTTTTTCACTATGAAACTAATGAAGGGAGAACCGCTCAACAATATTCTCAATGAGATTAAAAACGGCAATGCCGCTTATCAGGAAAAATACAACGAGTATTCCCTGATGAACATTTTCCGTAAAATTTGTGATGCTGTTGATTTTGCTCATTCCAAAAATATCATTCATCGGGACATCAAACCGCACAACGTCATTGTCGGCCGCTACGGAGAAGTCCTTTTAATGGATTGGGGACTGGCGCTTTATATTGGTAATCCGGACAAGGAAGAAGATGTTTCACAAAAAGAGGCTCTCCAGGATATTCTGGCGCTGACCAACGAAAAGAAAAATATCATTCAGGGGTCTCCCGCTTACATGTCTCCTGAGCAGGCCGGGGGCGACAGCCTTCAGCTCGACAAAAAAACGGATATTTTTCTCCTGGCCGCAACCTTCTATCATATTCTCACACTGGCTGCCCCCTATACCGGAGAAAACCTGAAAGATGTTCTGCAAAAAGCAAAACAGCGCGATTTGATTGATCCGCAAAAACGTAACCCCGAGCGTCATATCCCCGATGAACTGTGCCGTATCGTGATGAAAGCCGCTTCTTTGAAAAAAGATGATCGCTATGACAGTGTTCAGGAGCTGATCAACGATATTGACGATGTTATCGCCGGTCACTGGTTAAAACAGGAAAAGAAAATATTCACGCCCGGCCAGTTTCTGATGAAAGAAGGAGAAGACGCCGACGAAGCTTATTTAATCAATAAAGGGAAAGTGCAGGTGCATAGACAGACTGACGGCAACTATAAAGTCATACTGGGAACACTTCAGGAAGGTGATATTGTCGGCGAAATGGCTCTGATAACCGACGATAAGCGTTCCGCCAGCGTAGAGGCGCTGGCAGAAACCGAAGTATCGGTATTGACTAAAGACATATTGTCGCGGAACTTGAAAAAACTGCCGCCTTATATCGAAAAGATGATGTCTACACTGACCCGCCGCCTGCAGACAGCCAACGTCGTTATTCATCCCCATCTCGTCATGGATTGCAAGCCGTTTGTTTTGCAGCAGATGTGTCTTATTCTAAAGGACATCGCCGGTTCCGAAAAAGAATTTTCTTTCTCGTATGACAAACTGTCTTTAAGGATTTCCGAGGATCTGGGCCTTCCCGTCGCCAAAGTTAAGGAAGTTCTGAAAAGCGCAGCCGAAGCAAATCTCTTTACCGTCAAAGGAAATGAAGTTGTCGTTGAAGACATCTATCGGCTTTTGCATTCCATCGACCTGACTAAATCTTTAACCAACAGATAATGGAGCATTTGATGTCAAAGCAGGGCGAAAACAATTTCGGTTTTTCTTCCCAACCCTGCCAGCCGCCTATCCAACCCCGCTACGTCTTCCTTTTCAGCGGCCATATGATAGATGCGCCAGGTCGCAAGATACCCCGATTTCCTGCATATAAGGAAAACCGTGCAGCTGCAGCCGTCGGCGCTACCCTTAATAAATTAGAAGCGGGACCTGCTGACATCGGTCTCTGTGGAGGAGCCTGCGGCGGAGACCTTCTTTTTGCCGAAGCCTGTCTTGCGCGCGGGCTGCATGTGGAAATTCGGATTCCTTTTGCTGAACCCACCTTCCTGAAAAAATCGGTTATCTTTGCCGGGGAGGCCTGGCTCTACCGGTATAACACCGTAAAAAATAATCCGCTCACGTCTTTTTTTATCATGCCGCAGGTTCTCGGGCCGACGCCGGAAAAAGTCAATCCTTATGAGCGCAACAATCTCTGGCTGCTTAATACGGCTCTGTCTCTGGGGCCGGATAAGGTGCGCTTCATCTGTCTCTGGAACGGCAATGGCGGCGACGGCCCCGGCGGAACGAAGCATATGCATGACGAGGTTTTGAAGCATTCCGGCAAGGTTTTTGTGATCGACACAAAGACACTGTAAAGAACAATAGGGTCAAATCTTTGATCTTGACATTTAGCCCAGTAATTTCAACGGAAGCTTGATCAGTATTTCCGCAGTTGCGAAAGAAAGATATTTCAGGAACAAGGGAGGTTATCACACATGGCTGACCGGGAATATGACATCTTCATTTCCCACGCCGCCGAAGACCTGGAAGAGGCGAAACGACTCCGCGATCAACTCTACAGAGAAGGATGGAAATCATTTCTGGCCTCAGAGGACCTGAATGAAAAGGTCGGGTCAGCCGAATGGAGCGCCAAGATCGACGAAGCCATCGACCGGAGCGGTGTAGTCGTCGTTATAGTTTCCCCTGATTCCCGGAAATCACCCTGGGTTGAATATGAATGGCGAAGCGTTCACATCGACATCCTTCGGGGACAGCCCGGTATGGTTATTCCGTGCTGCGTTCATGGACTTGGACCCGACGACCTGGTGCGCGCTCTCCGCCGCTATCAATGCATCGACTTCCGCGATCCATCCCGGCGTTCCCAAATGTTTAAAAATCTCCTGGATCTGATCGAGGGCTACCTCAAAGAGCCGATCGAAGCACGCCAGCGGCAAACGCTCTTCCGCGTTCTTTCCCTCGAAGGTGGTGGTGTCCGGGCGCTCATCACTTGCCGGGTGCTCATATTCCTGGAAGAGAAGCTCCATCTACTCAGCGGCAGCGATGTCCGGCTCGCTGACTACTTCGACCTGATCGTCGGCACTTCCACCGGAGGCGTCCTGGCCCTGCTACATGCTGGTTCGGACCTGAGCGCTGCCCGGATTGCCACGGAATTCAGAGCCCATATAGGCGCTGCAATTCAGGAGCCGCCGGTAATCAGCACACTCCTGACCGGCTTTATTCACCGGACGCCGCAAATTGAATTTCACTTACCGTCGGTAATCGAAGAGAAAAAACTGAGTGAAATCGACATTCCTTGCCTCGTCCCGGTCTTTGATCTCATCCGCCATGAGCCGCTGCTTCTTGGTTCGCACCTGGCTAAACAAGGTGTGCATCCCGATATGACTATTAAGGATGTCGCTCTAGCCTCAGTTTCAGCGCCGTTATTGTTCCCGCCATATGAACTGCAGATGCCGTCGGGCGAAAAGGCGTTTCTTATTGATGGCGGTCTTTTTGCCACAAATCCGGCAGCCCTGGCGCTGGAAGAAGCCCAGAACCTTGGTCCGACCAGCCTGGTGACCTCTGAAATCTGCCTTCTCTCTCTCGGCAATGGTTCTTCACGGCGCGAAACCGGCAATCCCCTCGACTGGAAGATTCCCCGCTGGATTATTGAATCCATCGAGATTCCCATGAGGGCGTCGGTAACTCTTGTCGATAAGAGCCTTCGTCAGCTTTTCCAGCGCGTTGGTTTCCCCCGGCAATATCTCCGGATCGATGCCGACATAGCTGCCTATACCGAACGTACATTTCGCATGGATGATACAAATCCGGCGGCGCTGGCCGAACTGGAGCGAATCGGCGACCTGATCGCGAAAGCGCACGAAAGTCAACTGGAGGAGTTTGCGCAGTTATTAGTGAGCAATGCACCTGACAAGGAAAAGACGAAGAAGTCAGAGCTGTACACTTGACAAAAATTAAGTATTAATTAAGGAGGATATCAAAATGTCGCAGTCCTTTGATGAATTATATGTAATTTCTGATCTCCACCTGGGCGGGAGAACGGGATTTCAGATCTTTAATCAGGGCGCTACCCTGGCGGCCTTTATTAAAGGCCTTACCGGTAAACCGGCGCGACAGCGCGTCGGCCTGGTGCTCAACGGCGATACCGTTGATTTTCTTGCCGAAGCAGGCACCGAGTATCTTGATCCACAGGGAGCTGTCCAAAAGCTCCGGCGGATTCTCCTGGAAGATTCCTCTTTCTCAGGGGTCTTCTCGACACTTCAGGAATTTGTCGCCACACCAAACCGTAATCTCATCATTGTGCTGGGGAACCATGACGTTGAGCTTGCCCTGCCGGAAGTGAAGGAATGGCTCCTCGAAAATATCTCCAACAATAAGCAGGAGGCGCGCGGCCGGGTGACCATGTGCTATGACGGCGCCGGTTTTGCCTGTGATGTGGGAGGCAAACGGGTTTTCTGCATCCACGGTAACGATGTCGACACCTGGAACTTCGTGGATCAAAAACAGCTCCGGCAGCTTGCTCTATCGTTGAACTTCGGAAAGACGCCCCCTGAGTGGGACGCGAATGCCGGGACAAGGCTGGTCATTGATGTGATGAATTCCATCAAACGCCGGTATCCCATCGTCGATCTGCTGAAACCGGAGGCCGAAGCAGTCGTTCCCATCCTGTTGTGTCTGAAGCCGGATTGCTATAAGGAAGTTTCCCGCATAATGACCGTGGCCGCGCATCTTTCCCGGGACTCGATACTGCGGTCGATAGGCTTTTTATCGGCCGAGGAGGAGATAAAGGATATTCCGGTGCAAAAAGAAGAGGTCATGTCACAGTTTGCGGCCAGGTACTTTAACTATGACGCAGCCAAATTTACAAGCGCAGCATCCCTGATCAGCAGCGCCTACGAATCTCTGGATGCCGAAAAGAAACGGCAGGGAGCAAGTGATGGAACCGCGCCTCAATCTTTCAACGGAGAGCAGTTCCTCGGCCCCATCGATTATATTCGGGCACTTTTCAGCACAGAAAAAGACAAGGCGGAAAATCTGAGAAAGGCGCTGGTAAAAAATCTCCAGGAGGATCAAACATTTTCGATAACGCACCGGGATCAAACATTTATCGATATTGACAAACAGGCAGGGCAGAACGTTCATTTTCTAATCACCGGGCACACACACTTGGAAAGAGCTATTGCCCGAAGCACACCCGGCTGCTATTATTACAACAGCGGAACCTGGATCAGGCTCATCCAACTAACCGCTGACATTCTGAACAACTCCGATGAGTTTGCCCGGGTATATAAAGCCTTCGAAAGCGGGACAATGGAGCAGCTCGATGCGATAAAAGATCTTGGTCCAAAACGGAATCAGCCTCTGGTGTTATCCCGACCGACGGTTGTTTCCATTATTGCCAAAGACGGTGACACATTTGGAGAGCTGCACCATGTTCAAACCGACGGTTCGCTGCAACCGGTAGAAAACAGCAAGTATCCAGGGAGGTAATTTGTGAAAAAGATAAATAAAGTTGGTCTGGAGTTTTTACGACATGGCCCCGCCCACAATCAGCTTCTTTCGCCGCTTACCCAATATCTTGGCCTCTGCGGCAATTTCGGGGCCTGCACCGTTCAGGTAATGTATGAGCACCAGGAGTTCCTGTCTCTCTTAAAGTCCCTGCGATACAATATAGGGGCTACGGATGATACTGAGCGGCTTCAGCAGGACTTGAATGAGACCTCCGAGAATATCACGAACTTTCTGGCAAGCGTGCCGGGGCTCAGAGCATCTTTGGGACCAGCAGGCGGCCGTTCTACGGGCATCACTCATCTGGATCTGGTCTTGTCTGCAGCCGAACTGGCCATGCTGCCTTTTGAACTGGCTAAGGTACCTCCGGGATGCGCCGGTGGTGAGGGGAACTATTTACTGTTGCAGACACTGCTCCCGGTTTGCCTTACCAGACGGGTACGGAGTTCATCCAACACAATGATCATCTGGCCCCAAAAGCCCAAAATTCTCTTTGTCATCGCCCAGCTCCCCCATATGAGCGTGCCTGCCCTCGACCACACCAGGGCCCTGCTCA
This sequence comes from Smithella sp., assembly GCA_039679455.1. Classification (GTDB taxonomy): domain Bacteria; phylum Desulfobacterota; class Syntrophia; order Syntrophales; family Smithellaceae; genus MVRV01. The sequence goes on from JBDKUX010000075.1 coordinate 54,695, forward strand.
AGGCTATCGACCCGTGGATACCATATTTCGATCCTTCGCTTCCGGGCGACCGGGAAAAAAAGATCGGCGAAATCCTCACCATTCTTCCCGAAGCCAGCATAAAAGATATCGAGGATGCCTGCGCCGCCGACGCTTACAGCCATATCCATATTCTGGCTCATGGAATGGAAAGTTCAAAGAAACTCGGTAATCCCTATGGCCTGGTGCTGCATGACCCGCAGGACAAGAGCAAAAGCAATGTAGTCGACGGCGAACAGCTGGCATCCGCCCTGCGTCCCTTGCGGCGGCAGACGAATAAGGAATCCGATATCACGTTGCCGGCCGTAGTGACGGTGGCCGCCTGCGACAGCGGCAACGTGAGCTCGGTAATTTACAGCAACGGAACCAGTCTGGCTCACGAGCTGCACCAGGCGGGGATTCCTGTCGTTGTAGCCTCACAATTTCCCCTTTCCAAGGACGCTTCCGTGTTAGTGGCCGAGGTGCTTTACCAAAGAATGTTATGGGGTGAAGATATAAGGATTATTCAACACTCTTTGCGCAGCAAACTGCATGCACTATGTCCTGACACACATGACTGGGCAAGCCTCGTCATGTACGCAAACCTCCCTCCGGACATCGATCAGCAATTGCTGGACATCCGCTACTACCAGGCAAGAAGAGCTATAGACTGTGCTCTTGATCGTATTGACGAATCCATTGACAGTAAAATCCCCCTGGGCGAGACGGAGATGGAAAGATTGCTGAAACGCGTCGATGAAGCTGCGAGCCAAATGCCGACAACAGAAGGGTATGAGACCGAAGGCATGGGTATGCTGGCCAGCACGGAGAAGCGTAAAGCTGAAATGTGCTTCCGTGCAATAGTCGACCTGTCTTCGGAAGACGGAAAAAAGCAGGAGCTGAAAAAGCGTTCCATCGAGTATCTCCGGAAATCACTCCGCCTATATGAACAGGCTTATAAAGAAAATATGAGGGAAACAAGCGGCATCATCCGCAAGAATCGATCCGTTCACTGGGTCATGACACAGTATCTCTCCCTGCGCGCCGTGCTGGGAGAACCGTTTCTGCCGGATCACTGGAGCGCTGCGAAGGTTTCCGCCGATGTGGATATCCGTTCTTATGGAGCTAATGCCGAGACAGTTATCTGGGCACATGCATCAATGTTTGAACTTTACCTGATGTTGCTGGCTTATGCCCCCGCTGTTGTGAAGCGGCAGTTAGAGTTTGGTCAGAAGGAAGTGCGGGAGAAAGCGCAGTGGCACATCAGTGAGCTGCTGTCGATCGCCGGACATGATTCTTTTCCAATTTACTCGACCGACAGACAGCTGGAACGCTACATTGGCTGGTGGGGCCATGATATTTTTGAGTCGCTCCTGACTGAGTATAACATCAACCGCAAGCGTTCCTGGCAAGAGGCCGGCGGCATTGTTGAGTTTGCCCGCGAACTCAAGATGCAATTGGGAAGATGAACAGAAATTGATATTCAACAATTTTCCCCCTGCTTTCGGCAGACGGTAAACAAACAGTGTTTCTGGAGGATTTATGGCTGATGTATTTGTAAGCTACGCCAGTGAAGACCGCGAGACGGTGCGGAAACTCGCCGGTGTTTTGGAGTCGTACGGATATTCCGTCTGGTGGGACCGCAAAATCATTGCCGGACAAACCTATGATCAGGTGATCGAACGTGAACTGGACATGGCCAGGGCCGCCGTTGTCCTTTGGTCCAAAAATTCAGTGACCTCCGAGTGGGTGAAAAATGAGGCTGCCGCTGCCGCGGAAAAAGGCGTGCTTGTTCCGGCACTCATTGAGAATGTCAAGTTGCCGCTGGAATTCCGGCGCAGGCAGACGGTTGATCTGGCCGGATGGGACGGCGATGAAACACACAGTGGCTTGACGTCTTTGCATGAGGGCATAGCAGTTACTATTTCCGGCACTGCAGCCGGCAAATCTATTCCAGTCACACCGTCACCAACACCGCCGTCACCCTCCCCGGCACTTCGCTACTGGATGTTTGCTTCAATTGCGGCGCTGGTTGTCATCGTAGGACTTGTTGCTTACTTCAAACCCTGGCAGGGTGAAAAAGAAAGAACCGTTGAAACCAGGGTAACAACTGATGTAAGACCAGAAGCTGATCGTACTGATTCAAACCGTCAACCGGAGGAGAGGCAACCATCAACTACTTTGGAAGAACGTAAACCTACAACTGACTACGCCTCTTTAATCCGCCGGCTTTCTCAAGATCAGCGCAGGGCGTTGGAGATGATGATCGGACAGGATAAATCTGCGGGATTGCGGCAAATTGAAAAAAATCTCGTCAATATAGATAAAGTCGTCAAGTCTTTTCCCCGGGACAACCCCGAAGAAAATGCCAATTTATTTGTTTCCATGGGCTATGCCCTGAAGGATATGCATCAAGCCTCCAAAGGCCGTCTTCCCTCCGACATGCGGCAGCAATATTTATTCCGCGCCCGGGCAAGCTTTGCTCAGGCCCTGCGGCTTGATCGTAGAAATGCAGGCGCCTATAATGGGATGGGCAATGTTCTTTTCCTGGAAGGCAAGTTTGATGAAGCCCTGAAATACCACGCCAGGGCCTTGGCTCTGGCCGGAGGAAAAGATAAGTATCCGGCGGCGGAGCATGACCGTCAACTGGTTATGAAGGTTCGCGACGGCGAAATCCCTTTCGATTTCTAAAATTCTATGCGTCTGGCACCTTTATTTTTTCTGCAAATAATGGTAATGCACCGCACTAATTATTCCAACACCATTTGGAGCTAATACCAAGTCGCATTCTTTGCCTAACTTTGTTGGCACAGCCTGCCCCGGCGCAGGCCGGGGTCGTCGGCTTCCTCAACCTCCCCCTTGTCCCACTCAAGAGGGGCATAGGGGGAGGTTGCCTGCGGAGCCTGTCCCCCGCCAGCGGGGGTTGGGGGTGGTTGCCGCCGCGTTATGCTTTGAATGCAACTTGGCATAATATAATGGTACCTTAAGCAGACGGAGCCGATTCGCAAGTGGATAATTCTTCATCTGAAATCAAAAAGAATCGTATTCTTCGGCGTTCCAGACGCCGGCGCATATTCTCCGGCATTGTTATACTGATAATTGCGGTTCTGGTCGGGCTGGTGGCTATAGAGTTAAAAACATCCTATCTTGAGGCGCGATATCTATCCAAATTCGCACAAAAAGTTTCCTTTTCGGTACAACCTGGCCCTAATTCCTCTCTTCACTTTCCTGAATATGGTCCCTATGATGAGCGCTTGGGTTATACTCAACTGCCTGATTTTCTAAAAAATCTAGTTGCTCAAGGATATCAGATTGAAGCGCAGGCCCGTGTTTCTTCCAGCTTCAACGACATGACAGACTGGGGGCTTTACCCAAGTTTCCGGGAAAAAAACCAGGCAGGACTGACCATTCTGGCTAATGACGGTCGAGATCTTTTCAGGGCACAGTATCCGGAACGGATTTATAACAGTTTCGAATCAGCGCCCTCGCTGATCGTAAACACGCTGCTTTTTATTGAGAACAGGGAACTTCTCGATTCCAGCAACCCTGATCGCAACCCGGCGATAGAATGGGACCGGTTCGCTAAAGCCCTGATCGACAGAGCAACCAATGTCTTAAACTCGGACCATCGGTTTGCGGGTGGAAGCACGCTGGCCACTCAATTGGAAAAATTCCGCCATTCCCCCGACGGCCGGACTTGCAATGCCCCTGAAAAATTGAGACAGATGTTTTCCGCATCCCTGAGAGTTTACCATAACGGCCAAAATACCACGATGGCGCGCCGCCGTCTCATCGTCGACTACCTTAATTCTGTTCCTTTAGCCGCTCTTCCCGGATATGGTGAGATCAACGGGATTGGCGACGGCTTATGGGCCATATACGGAACTGATTTCAATACGGTTAACAGGCTTCTGTGCGACGGCTGCACATCAGACGCCGCCCAAAAGGCCCTGGCCTACAAGCAGGTATTGAGCCTCTTTATCGCACAACGCCGTCCGGCTTTTTATCTCATGACTAATCGTGACGCTCTTGAGTCGGCGACGAATAATCATCTGCAAATGCTCTGCAAGGCGGGAGTTATTTCACCCGAGTTGCGCGACAGCGCGCTTCCCTTAAAACTCAATTTTCGTAAAGAACCGCCCGAACCTCCTGCCGTCTCCTTTGTCGGCCGCAAGGCCGCCAACGCTATTCGCCGCCAGCTAAGCACCGTGTTGGGTATACCGCGTCTGTATGCTCTTGACCGCCTGGACCTCGCCGTCAAGAGCACCCTGGACGGTGCAACTCAGGACGAAGTGAATAAGATTTTACTCAAGTTAAGCAATCCGGAATACATAGCGGAGGCCGGACTCGGCGGCGCCAGGCTGCTGGGCAGCGGCGATCCGGGCAAAGTTATTTATAGTTTTACTCTTTACGAACATGTCGGCAATGCGAATCTTTTGCGCATTCAGACCGACAATTTTGACCAGCCGTTTGATATTAATGAAGGGGTGAAGATCGAACTGGGCTCAACAGCGAAACTGCGTACACTGGTTACCTACCTGGAAATCATCGCCTCTTTGCATGAGCGCTATGCGCTGCTGCCGCAGGATCAGCTGCGTGCAATCAAAGTGGAAAGCGGTGACCGGCTGTCCCAATGGGTCGTGGATTACTTATCCGCCGGCAATGACGGCTCTCTTGCGGCAATACTGGAAGCGGCCATGCAGCGCCGTTACTCGGCAAGCTCCGGAGAAGTCTTCTTTACGGGCGGCGGCCAGCATATATTCCATAACTTCGAAAAATCGGACGACTCGAGAATTTTTACAGTTCACGACGCCTTGAGGAGCTCGATCAATCTGGTATTCATAAGGATGATGCGCGATATCGTTCGCTATTACATGTACAACGTTCCCGGTTCAACGGCCAGGATTCTCACTGATGGAAAAGACCCGGCGCGGCAGGCTTACCTGGCGCGGTTTGCTGATAAGGAGGGCCGGATTTTTCTCAATCGTTTCTATAACAAATATCGTGAATTAAAGACCGAAGAACAGTTGGAACTGCTCCTGCAAAGCGTGCGCCCGACCCCTACACGGATGGCGGCAATCTTCCGCTTTGTGAAACCGACAGCCGGCGTTACGGAATTTAGCGCGTTTCTGAAGTCCCAGACACCTTCATCCACCCTGTCGGTGCAGGAAATAGAAAATCTGTATAATACATACGGTCCCGAAAGGTGGGATCTCCAGGACCGGGGTTATATTGCCCGCCTTCATCCCCTGGAGCTCTGGCTGGTGGCCTATCTTCGCGCCCATCCCGCTGCCGGGCGCTCCGAGATAGTTCGGGCCAGCACTAATGAACGCCAGGAAGTCTACCGATGGCTTTTCCAAACGCACTGGAAAAACGCCCAGGACATTAGAATTCGGAGTCTTCTGGAAGTTGAGGCTTTTCTGGAAATTCACAAGGTATGGAAAAGGCTGGGCTACCCGTTTGATTATCTTGTCCCTTCCTACGCCACCGCCATCGGAAGTTCGGCCGATCGTCCGGCTTCTTTGACGGAACTGGTTGGAATCATTTTGAACGGAGGCATCAAGTATCCTGTTGCCCGGATTAACGAACTTCACTTTGCCTCCGGCACACCCTATGAAACTTTGTTGAGGCGGAAGGAAGTTGAAGGTCAGAGAGTTTTGCCTTCTGAACTTTGCGCCGTTGTGCGCCGCGCTTTGATCGATGTAGCGGAAAAAGGCACCGCACAGCAGATTCGCGGAGCATTCATCAAGAGCGATGGAACGCCTGTTTCCGTGGGCGGTAAAACGGGGACAGGCGATAACCGGCGAGATGTCTACGGTAAGGGGGGACAGCTCCTGGAATCCCATGTCATCAACCGCGCGGCTGTATTTGTCTTCTTTATCGGCGATCGCTTTTTTGGTACAATTACTGCGTACGTACCCGGACAACAGGCTGCAGGCTATAACTTTACCAGTTCCTTGCCTGTCAGAATTTTAAAAATGATTGCTCCTTCACTGAAGCCTCTGATCGAAAACGATGCAGGAATCAAAACTCCCGCTTCTAAAAATCAGCAAAACACTGCCCTGCAAGATTTTAACGGAGCTTTTTTAAAAGGCAGCCGCTGAAGGAACGCGCCATAAGACAGAATGCAATGGATGAATTGTTATGAGCAAATACTGGAGTAACCTGGTTAAAAACATCAAACCCTATGTTCCCGGTGAACAGCCGAAAGACCAGAAATACATTAAACTGAATACCAATGAAAATCCTTACCCGCCTTCCGCAAAAGCTCTTGAGGCCATCAAAAATGCCGCCAACGAGACGTTGCGGCTGTATCCCGATCCGGCGGGCGATATACTGCGGGAAACTATTGCCGGGCACTTCCATCTGACAAAGGAGAATGTTTTTATCGGTAACGGCTCCGATGAATTGCTGGCTTTTTCTTTTCCGGCTTTTTTTGAGCCGGCAGGCCTGCCCATTCTTTTTGCCGAAGTCACGTATAGTTTCTATCCGGTTTACGCGGAGTTTTTTAACATCTCTTATCGGCTGATTCCGGTTGATGACGAATTCAACATCTCCATCGATGGATACTTTCAGGAAAACGGCGGCATCATCATCGCCAATCCCAATGCGCCCAGCGGCCGGGGTATTCCGCTTGCGACCATCGAAAATATTCTGCAGCAAAACAAAAGCAGTGTCGTCATTCTTGACGAAGCCTATATTGATTTCGGCGGCCAGTCCGCAGCCGGTCTGATCAATCGCTGCACAAATCTGCTGGTGATCCGGACATTGTCCAAATCATACTCGCTGGCCGGATTAAGAATGGGATTCGCCTTAGGCAGTGCAGAACTGATTGAAGGCCTTACCCGTGTCAAAGATTCAATCAATTCCTATACGGTCGACCGTCTCGCCCAGGCCGGAGCGCGCGAGGCAATTAAAGACGATGCTTACTTTCAGGAAACACGGGCAAAAATTATCAGGACGCGCGAGCGTGCAACTGCAAGGCTCATAGATCTGGGATTTCACGTTATCCCTTCGCAGGCTAATTTCATCTTTATCAGCCACACGCAATGCCATGGACGCATCCTCTTTCAAAAGCTGCGGGGAAAAGGAATTTTAGTGCGTTATTTTGACAAGCCTAGAATCGACAACTACCTCCGGGTAACTATCGGAACGGACGAGGAAATGGACGTTTTCCTCCAGGAAGCAGAGCGGATACTGGCATCGGCTCTGTGACCAACCTGCCCATAACGGTCCAAGCCGACCTATACCGGATTGACCGGTGAAGCATCCCTGAAAATTCCCTTGATCTTAATATATTTAGTAGTATCATTTGTACCGTGGGTTAAGAAATAATTTCGGCAATCTGTTCAACGGGACAATGGTGCAGGTATGGATGAAGTGATCAACCAGATCATGGAAATTGAAAAGAAGTGCGCAAGCGACGTCGAGCAAGCCGAAGCAGAGTATCTAAAAAAAATTAAAGAATACAAAAATATTCTTGAGGGAAAAAAGACAAGGGAACACGCCCGCATTATATCCGCAGAAAGCACCAGACTAACCCAGGCAATAGAGAAAACAAAAAAAGAAATCGAGGCTGCCTCCGCCGCTTTCAATAGTGACAGCGAAAGCCGCTTTCAGGATCCCCTTCTGAAGGAAGCAGTTAAAGAAGAGATAATTTCCATCCTGCTGAAGAGTTGATAAGTTGGAAATTATTTTCGGCGCTTTTAGGGGCAGAAAATAATTTCGTTTACACATGTATACCATTAACCGGAGCCGGGAAGTCATGCGAAATTATGCCGATAAAGTAAATCTCCATGCCCGGATACATGCCCTTAAAGGCCGCCTGCTTTCACCTGGAGACTATGCCTCCATGATTAGAGCGCAACAGGCAAATTCCCTCAAGCTTTCCACCGCCTCCGATCTGATCACAGCAAAAGAATCGATCTTCCGGGAACAGATTGCCCCGGCCATCGGCTTCGCCGAAGCATACGGCCAATATGCCCCGCTTTTTCTTGCCTATCTGCGCCAGTTTGAAGTGCATAACTTCAAGATACTCCTGGCAAAGGCGGCAGAACTGGAAAGTGAGGAGTTGTGGTATGATATTTCCCCTTTCGCCATCCTGGAAAAAGATCTGCTGGCAAAAAAATTATCACCTGCCGAAATAAGAACGATTATCGCCGGCACCTACCTTGATGAAGATTTTAAGGATACTTCCAGTTACAGACAGATGGAAATCCACGCGGATATTTGTATGGCCCGAAACCTTTACCAATCGGCACAATTCCTTTCCGGAGAAGCTAAAAAAGACTTTTACAACCTGATGCAAAGACGGATTGCTGTGTTGACCGTAATCTGGTCTTACCGGCTTAAAGAATATTACCATTTCAGTGAAGAAAAAATCCGTTTTTATCTGCAGAGGTTCCATAGTCTATTCGACGGCTATGCCAAATTCCATTTTCGGATAATAGAAAAAGCGCAAAACCGTCAATTGGAACAACTCCATAAAGAAGGCGGCGGGGAACCATCCATAACGGATATTGAGCGCTACCTGGAACAGAATTATTTTGCCTGGGTTTCCTCCATGTTTCACCGGGATTTTCACTCAATTTACAGTGTTCTGGGCTATCTGTGGCTTCTTTACTACCAGATTAGAAACTTGTTTCGCATTATTGACGGCCGGCGTTTCGGTTTCTCCGCCGATGCGATTCTGGACAAACTAACGCTTGAAGCATGAGGACAGGCATGTTCATAAAATCGAACATTCGTAAAATAACCATCGCCCTGGAAAAAGTCTTTTCTTCCCAAGTCTGGCTGGAGTTGGGCAAGGCGGAAATCATCCATCTTGCCCGTTTTGAGGAAAGAGATTTCGGAACGGACGCAAAACTTCAGGACGAGGAAGCACTGACACGGGAGATTATCTCGTCGACCGAGTACGCTCTCAGCGCCCTGCGCATAGAGTCTGAGAAGGTAGAAACAGCGGTAGAGTCAGTCAAACCAGGTTCCGATTCGGCGTTTGTCTCGAAGATAAAAATAACTACTGAACGAGCGGTTAAGCTTCGCAAAAAAATTCGGGAGACAATGGAGATTGTTGCCCGGCAAATGGAATTTGCCGCTGTACTGGACAAGATGGGCATCGATCCCGTAATGATCGGCAAAACGCGCTTTTTGAAAACGATTTTTGGAACGATGGATAGTTCATCTTGGGATGCCCCTTCCGACAAACGATTTATGATCGCAAAATTGGACAAATATGTATTCGGTCTGTCCACACCTGCGGATTTTCCCGCAATGACCCGGTTCCTCAAAGAATTCGGATTTAACGACAAATCCGCCGACATCAACCCGGTTTCCCTCGACAATCTTAAAAAACGCGCTCAGACACTACAACACCGCAGCGAAATCATCGACAGATATCTCCTTCATTTAAAAGAGGTGAATAGCCAAAAGCTCCAGCAGATAAGAAGCACTTACAAAAGCTATGATGAAATGCTGCAAGCCATGCGCACATCCCTGTTTTCTACAAGTACAATGTTCATAACGGGCTGGATGGATATGAAGGATAAAAAACGGCTGGTGGCAATTCTCCAGGGTATTTGTTCTGATAGATTTATCCTGTCGGAGCGCAAAGATCCCGACGCCCCCGTTCGCCTGCTGAACGTAAGATGGCTCAAACCTTTCGAACTGCTGGTGAAAACCATGGGCATGCCGTCCAACAGCGAAATTGATCCCACGCCGCTTGCAGCCATTACTTTTGTTGTCATGTTCGGCCTCATGTTTGGCGATCTCGGTCAGGGGCTGGTTCTCATGATGCTTGGAATGGCGCTGAAAATGGTCGGCAGGAAAAAGGTGAAGGAAAATCTGGAGCAGGCGGGAGGAATCCTGATCGCCTGCGGAGGCTCCGCCGCCGTCTGCGGACTGCTCTACGGCAGTGTTTTTTCCAGCGAGCAGATCATTCCGGCGCTGTGGTTTCATCCCACCGCTCAGATTATGCAATTATTTGCAGCGACCATACTGATGGGAGTCGTGTTTATCATGGCCGGTCTATGCATCAATATTCTTAACAACTTTCTTAATGCAGATTACACCGAAGCCCTCTTTGAGAAGCGGGGGCTTACTGTCCTCATTCTCTATGCTGCTGTTGTTGTTTTCGCTTTAGATTACCAAAAGACCGGTCAGTACCCCGCAATATGGTCCACTATCGCTTTTATCCTTTTGCCTCTCTTTATTTTTTCGTTCAGAGGGATGCTGGGGGCCGCACTTTTTCAGAAAACAAAACCCGGCGTCATTTCGGAATATATCGTTGAAACAGTCATGGACATTGTCGAGATCGTCCTGAGCCTGTTTGCCAATACGATATCATTTATCAGGGTCGGAGCTTTTGCGCTTTCCCATGCGGGATTAAGCATCGTCACCTACACACTGGCGGGCATGGCCGATCCGGCAATGAAATCCGCGGGTGCAATCATTATCATTGTAATGGGGAATATATTTATCATTGGTTTTGAAGGTTTGATTTGTGGTATTCAATCCATGCGTCTTGAATACTACGAGTTCTTCGGTAAGTTTTTCCAAGGGAACGGGGTTGTGTTTACCCCTTTTACCCTAAAAGCAAAAGCATCGGAGGTGTAAAATGGCCAAAAATAAACTGTCAATGTTTTTTGTATTGGCGATGCTCATCAGCGCTATGTGGTTCCTTCTTCCGGCACTGCTTTATGCAGCGGAAGGAAAAGCGGCAACGGCGGAAGCAAACGGGGTAGGACCCTATATCAGCGCGGCGCTGGCTGTGGGATTGGCCTGTCTGGGCAGCGCCTATGCCGTCGCCCGCATAGGCTCCGCGGCCATTGGCGCGGTAAGCGAGAAACCGGAACTCATGGGAAGAACCCTGGTATTTCTCGGCCTGGCGGAAGGCATCGCCATTTACGGCCTGATTATCGCCATTATGATTCTGAACAAGTTGTGATTCACTATTCAAATCAAGATGATACCGCGGCGACGAGGAGGAGGCGACGAGGCGATACATACGTTGAGGAAACCGACGACGATGCCAACAAAGGTAGCGCTTGATTTGGAAAGAGAATAATATGGAAAAAATTTATATAATCGGAGACTTCCATACAGTGAGCGCATTTCGCCTTTCCGGAGTGGAAGGCATCGTTTCCGGTCCTGATAATGCCGCGGTCAAACTTGAAGAAATTATCGAAAAATATGACGCCTGCATTATACTGATGACTAATGATCTGACCGGTGACCTTCAGTCGCGAATCAAAGAGATTAATCTTAATAAGCCCAGCCCGGTAGTTATCGAAATACCCGGCATTGACGATACAGAAGGTTTCCGCCGATCAGCTATGAGTTATATTTCCGAAGCATTGGGATTTTCACTATGACTGTTTCGCCACTGGAAAGTTCCATTCAAGAAGAAGCAACGCGCGCCATTGCCGCTATTAAGGAAAAGGAGGCTTCCGAAATCATGCAGATGGAAGAGGCTTACGCCGCCGAGCTGGAGAGCTTTCAGAGTCAGGCCGAAACGGATACAGAGGCGCGGCTACAACAGGAAATTCCCAGGCTTTCGAACAGGGCCGTTCTTGAACGTCGAAAGCTCGAGCTGCAAAGCATGGAGCAGTTCATCAGCCATTTGGTGGACGAGGTTATGAAAAATATAAGGCATAATCCTCTCTACAGGCAATTTCTTCTGGATGCCCTGCTGGATGTCGCCAGGAAAATTCCAGCGGGCCTGGAAGTGCGGCTCAAACCCGAAGACCTTGTTTTGGAAAAGGATATACTGGCCTCCCTTGCCACCGCAAACAGGGATCAGGACATTGTGATTAAGTCAGACCCGACAATTCGCTGGGGCGGATGCCTGATCTATGATGAGACGGGCGGCCGTATTTTCAATCATACACTGGAAAGAATATATTACAGGAAATCACTTCTGATTCGCCAGAGGATTGTGAAGATGCTGACAAATCATGCACGTGGTGAGAAAGGGCAGCCTCCAACGGCGACAGAATCGTTAGGCAAAGAATGCGACTTGGTATCAGGCTGCGAAAGCAAGTTGGTATAAGGCTTGAAAATGGACGAACTATTAACAGGAAAAGTGATCGCGGTGAACGGCCCTATTGTCAAGGCAAAGGGGCTTGCCAGAATAAAAATGTACGACATTGCCGAAGTCGGACCGGACCGACTCATTGGTGAAGTAATCAGGCTTATCGAGGACGTCACCATCATACAGGTTTACGAGGACAATACGGGTTTGAAACCGGGCGATGATGTGGTTTCCTATGGCCGTCCGCTTTCCGTCCTTCTGGGACCGGGACTTATCGCCAATATCTACGACGGCATTCAACGTCCTCTTGTCGGCATCTCCGAAGTGTGTGGGAGTTATATTCAGAAGGGAATAAAACTCTCTCCGCTGGATGTCAATAAACGTTGGGAATTTCAGCCGCTGGTGAAAGCCGGAATTGATGTCACGGAAGGAACTATCCTGGGAGAAATCCGGGAAAGCCCGCTTGTCATGCACCTGGTGCTCATCCCCCCCGGAGTTTCCGGGAAATTGACCGGCATTATTGATGCAGGAGAATATACGATAGAAGACGAAATCTACACGGTTGATAGCGGCGCAGGCACATACAATGGAAAGCTGGCTGGTTACTGGCCGGTACGGAAACCGCGCCCCAACCGAATCAGAAAGAAACCTTTTATTCCCCTAATCACAGGCCAGAGAATTATCGACACGTTTTTCCCCATCGCCCGCGGAGGAACGGCGGCTATCCCCGGCGGATTTGGAACAGGCAAGACTATGACCCAGCATGCTTTGGCTAAATGGTGCAATGCGGACATCATCGTCTACATCGGCTGCGGCGAGCGCGGCAACGAGATGACGGATGTTCTCACGGACTTCCCGAAGCTCGTTGATGAAAGAAACGGCAGACCTCTGATCGAGCGTACCGTTATGATTGCCAACACTTCCAACATGCCGGTTCCCGCCCGGGAAGTAAGCATCTACACCGGAGTGACCATTGCCGAATACTACCGCGACATGGGATACAGCGTAGCAGTAATGGCCGATTCCACTTCGCGCTGGGCGGAAGCATTAAGAGAACTCTCCAGCCGCCTGGGCGACATGCCGGCCGAAGAGGGATTTCCTCCCTATCTCGGCACGAGGCTGGCCGAATTCTACGAACGGGCGGGACTTGTGGAAACACTCTCCGGAAAAGACGGCGACATCACCATCGTCGGCGCGGTATCCCCTCCGGGCGGTGATTTTTCCGAGCCCGTCACTCAGCACACATCAAGATTTGTCAGATGCTTCTGGGCTCTGGATAAAGCCCTTGCCGACGCCCGGCACTATCCTTCCATCAGCTGGATAGACAGCTATACCGAATATCTCCCTGATATTGAAGATTGGTGGAAGGATCTCGACAGCGAATGGCTGACAACAAGAAATGAAGCAATGGACATTCTGCTTGCTGATCATCGACTGGAGCAGGTGGTGAAACTTGTCGGCAGCGACGCCCTGCCGCCCGCAGAGCAGTTCATCCTCTTTTGCGCTGAAATGATTAAGAATGCCTTCCTGCAGCAGAATTCCTTCGATCCGCAGGACAAGTTTTGCAGCCCGGAAAAGCAGCTGAAAATTTTGAAAACTCTGCTGTTTCTTTACAAAAGGGGCCTGCAACAGGTGCATGCCGGTGTGCCGGTCAAGGATATTGCCGCACTTAGAGTTGTCTCGGAAATCGTGCGGCTTAAATCTGAAATTCCGAATCAGGAACTCGCCAGGATCGACGAGTATGTTAAAAGGCTGGAACAGGGTCTGGCGGCACTCAAAGCTACGGCAGCAGGAGTATAAAATGACTTCAGAAATAGAGTACACCAATCTTTCCGGCATTTCCGGTCCACTGATCTTCGTGGACGGCATCAAGGGGGTGGGCTACGGAGATATAGTGGAAATCCGCGACGCCTCAGGCGAGATACGGATAGGCCAGACACTCGAAGTGGATGAGGGGCGAGCCGTGGTCCAGGTGTTCGAAGGTACCAGCGGGCTTTCGGTACAGGGAATAAGAGTCACCTTTGTGGGAAAGCCGTTGGAAATCCCCGTTGATCGCAATATGCTGGGCAGGGTTTTTGATGGTCTGGGAAGGCCTATTGACGGGGCCCCGCAGGTGATCTCGGATAAGATGATGAATGTGAACGGCCTGCCGATAAACCCCTGGAGCAGGGAATACCCGCGAGACTTTATCCAGACGGGTATCTCCGCGATCGACGGCATGAATACCCTGATCCGGGGGCAGAAGCTGCCCATATTCTCGGGAAGCGGCATGCCGCATAACCGCATTGCCGCCCAGATTGCACGACAGGCAAAGATTCTGACCGCCGAGGAAGAATTCACCGTCATCTTCGCCGCCATGGGCGTAAAATTCGACGTGGCCAGGTTTTTCATTGATTCCCTGGAGGAGTCGGGTGTTTTAACACACTCCGCCATATTCCTGAGTCTTGCCGATTCACCTTCCATCGAACGGTTGGTCACTCCGCGGACGGCACTGACACTGGCCGAATATCTCGCCTTCGATGAAAATATGCATGTGCTTGTGATCCTGACGGACATGACGAATTATTGCGAGGCCCTGCGGGAGCTTTCCAGTTCGCGGGGCGAAATCCCCTCCCGCAAAGGTTACCCCGGCTATCTTTACAGCGATCTCGCCTCCGTATATGAACGCGCCGGAAGGCTGAAGGGTTCCAGGGGATCAATTACCCAGGTGCCGATACTCACCATGCCCAGCGACGATATTTCCCATCCCGTACCGGATTTGACCGGCTATATCACCGAGGGGCAGATTGTTCTGGAGCGGGAGCTTTTCAACAGGGGAATATACCCGCCCATCGCCGGCTTGCCGTCATTGTCCAGACTGATGAAGGATGGAATCGGCGAGGGACGGACGCGCCAGGATCACAGCCAGGTTGCAGCCCAGCTTTTCGCCTCCTATGCAAAAGTCAAACGTATACGTGCTCTGGCTGCCATAGTGGGTGAAGAGGAACTTTCCGAACTCGATAAAATCTATCTGAAATTCGGGACTGCGTTTGAGGAGGTTTTTCTGAGCCAGTCCTATGAAGAAAACCGTACAATCGAGCAGACGCTGGATATCGGCTGGCGAATGTTGTCACTGCTTCCCCGCGATGAACTCTATCGCATCGCCCGGGAGGATATACAGAAGTACTATATACCTCAGCGGGGGGAAGACTGATGCCCAAAATAGAACTTCCCCCCACAAAATCATCGTTGCGCAAGCTCAAGGATGATCTTTCTTTCGCCTATGAGGGTTATGACCTCCTCAACCAGAAAAGAGAGATACTGGCTATTGAGATTGTAAAAAAGATCAGCGCCATAAGAGAAATCGAGACCAATTTCCAGAAAGCTTTAAATGAGCTTTATGCCGGGTACCGGAATGCAGCTGTCGATATGGGCTCTGAGAACGTCACTCTTCAAAGTTGCATGGAAACAAGGGGCTATTTTCTCAAAACTGATTTCACCAAACTTATGGGCTTGAAGCTGCCCAATATTCAAATCAATCTGAAGAATCCCCGCCCTACTCTCACCTTGCCGCAAACAACCGCCGCCTATGATGAAGCAAAGGGAAAATCACGCCAGGCGCTGCAGATACTTGCCCAATACGCAACTGTTACCAAGTCGGTCATCATGCTTTCCCGGGAATTAAAAAAGGTGCAGCGACGCGTAAATGCCCTGGAGAAAATTTTCATCCCCCAGCATGAGGAAGCGAAAAAGTACATCACTGACCGCATCGAAGAGATGGAGCGCGAAGAGATTTTCGTGAAAAAGCTTATCCGGCAGCGCCAGTCTTTGTAAAAGTTTAAACCATCCCGAGTAATCTCCCTATGTTCAACGGCAATGAACTATTTAAACAATGTAACCAAACCGTCATCCAAATCGTATTTAGCGGCGACGATCTTTATTTTCTTATCCTTAACCAGATGCTTCAGGATGCCGGACTGCTTGGTCAGGTTGGCGGCAATGTTTTTGGCATTGGCGTCAGCCAGGCACTCCGCAAATTCACCGGCTTTATTCTCGGCACATTTCGGATCGGCTTTACATGCCTCGCAATCCCGGGCGGCAACTTTGGTGGAAGCAGCAATTGTCTTAACAATGGCATCGATGTTTTTGCTGCCTGTTGATTTTCCCTTTGCTTCAACAGTCGCTTTAACGGCACCGCATCGTTCGTGCCCCAGAACCATGATCAGCGGGGTACCAAGATGTTCGACAGCGTATTCAATGCTGCCAATAACAACAGGATCGGGCACATTACCGGCAACGCGAATAACGAATATCTCACCCAAACCTTTGTTAAAGATTATTTCGGGCGGAACACGCGAATCGGAACAGGTGAGAATAACGGCGTAAGGCTTCTGTGAGTTGGCCAAAGCTTTACGGGAAGCCGCGTCGCAACTTGACGCATAGTCCAACTTATTCGCTACATAATGCTTATTGCCGTCCAGCAATTTCTGCAACGCCTCCTCTGGCGAGATAGAGGCTGCGGAAGAGGCCAGCGCCGCACTTGCGGCAATAGAAATCAGGATCAATAAGAATACGGTCATTTTTTTCTTCATAAATTAATCTCCTTGGTTCATTGAATTATTTTTTAAAATACCTGTAGCTATTTCCTGTCCAATTCTTTTCTGACTGCAAAGCCGATCTTCTCCAGAACATAGGGTTTCCGGACAAAAGCCCCGGCGCCCATTTCCTGGGCTTTTCCGACACGGTCTGTCTCCGAAAAGCCGCTGACAATTACCGCTTTCTGCCCCGGGTTTATTTCCAGTATTCTCCGGTATGTTTCCATCCCGTCAATTCCCGGATCCATAATCATATCCAATATGATCAGGTCGGCTTTTTTACTTTTGAGATACTCAACCGCCTCCTCTCCGCCGGCAACAGCCTTAACCTGATATCCAATCCTCCCCAGCATGCTCACAACCAACTCACGCTGTTCCTTTACATCATCCACTACCAGAATGGTTTCGCCCTTCCCCATATAATCGATGGGGGTTGGAGTTTTTTCAACTTTCGCCGACTCTTCTCTGGTTACGGGAAAATAGAGGGTAAAAGTAGTTCCTTTATCCTTTTCGCTCTGTACATCGATGTATCCATGGTGATCCATCACGGTTCCCCAGACAACAGCCAGTCCCAACCCTGTCCCGCTTCTTCCCATGACTTTCTTGGTATAGAAGGGCTCAAAGATCTTATCCAGATCATTTGCGGAGATCCCGCTACCCGTGTCGGAAACCGACAAGACCACATAATCTCCTTCCCGGATCGTATGATAACCGCGGATAGGGTAATCCAGGTAACGGTTCGCCGTTTTTATCATTACTTCTCCATGATCGGCTATGGCTTCGGAGGCATTGGAAACAAGATTCATAATTGTCTTGCCTAAATGGACAGGCGACCCTTTGATTTTTAAAAGTCCATCTTCAAGATCGGTCCCAATCTTTACATTCGGATGATAATATTGCAGCTTCTCAAATTCCGGCGTCTGAAGGTAATCGTTAACCAGTTTATTCAGATCGACCACTTCCGATACGACTACACCTCTTCTGGCCAGGGTAAGCAGATCCTGAATGATCGCTGCTCCTCTGATGCTGGATTGCAGAATACTGTCGGCGTACTTCGCCACGTGGCTGTTTTCCGGTATGTCTTCTTTTATAAGCTCTGAATATCCGACCATAATTCCCAGAACATTGTTGAGATCATGGGCAATCCCGCCCGCCATTGTTCCCAGAGCTTCCATCTTTTCCGCCCGGCTTAAACGTTCCTCCAGTTTTTTACGTTCCGTATTATCACGGATACACTCTATGGCTGCGGTGATTTCACCTTTTGCATTGCGCAGGACGGATGCCGTTCCGGAGAGATGAACGTCCCCGGACAAGAAATTGGGAGCGAATGCTTCGCCAAAAATCACATCTCCCATCTTTTCAATCCCTGTGTACTGTTTTTCTATTTCATTATCCATTTCCAGTGCATAGTCAATAAGGACAGATCTTCTCTCTCCATAGAAGGGCAAAGCGTATTCATGGTTGTTCTTACCAATCATATCCGCCTTCATTACACCGGTCAAATTTTCTATAGCTCGATTCCAGGCAATAATCTTGCCTTGCTTATCAATCACAAACGTTGCATCCGGAAGGAATTCGATGATTTCCGCAAGTCTCCGCTGCGATTCCCGGATTGTCCTTTCGGTCAGTTTTTGTTCGGTTATATCGTGAAGAGAGGCTACGCTTTCTCTTGTTCCGGGAATCATATCAACGCTGAGGGCAATATCTTTTATATTGCCATACCTGTCTCGGAATCTGCATTCATATTTTCGCGGAGCAGCGGTTTTATCTATTCTGCGCCTGCGATGATATTCCAACATTTGAGTCAGATCATCTTCAATGAAGAATTCCGTCCAACTTTTTTTCTCCTCGATTTCCTCTCTGGAAAAACCGGATAATTTTTCAAACTCGGAATTAACCAAAATTATTTTTGTATTCTCATGTACAAGTACATTCGCAACACCTGTGTTTTCGAAAATTGTCCGGTATAAATGTTCTGATCTCTTTAAAGCCTCTTCCGTTTGCTTGCGATCGTTAATATCACTGACAATTCCCTGAAAATGGGTTATTGTTCCCTGCTCATCCCGTCGAACCCATGTCCTGTCGTCTATCCAGCGTACTTCTCCGGTTTTTGTGACAATGCGGTACTCCTGCTCGAATTCATTGCGTCTTTCCCCGATATACAGCACAACTTCCGCAGCAACACGTTCAAGATCATCGGGGTGAATGATACGGGCATAAGGAATTTCCCCGCTAATTAAGTCATCCGGTGTATAGCCAAACTGGATAATATTTTCCGAAACGAACTCCACCGGCCAGTTATCCTCAGCACGCCATAAAAATGCAATGGACGGACTCTTATGGACGATAAAACCTATTTCCTGGAGATCACGGGAGGTTTGTCGCAGCGTTTCTTCCATTCGTATGCGTTCACTGACGTCTCTGGAAATACCGCAAAATCCTATAGAATCCCCTGCCTGATCTTTGATGATGGAAACCATCGTTTCAATCTTTGCCCTTGATCCATCTTTTTTTATAATTTCATAATTTAAGAGCTTTGCAGAAATGTTTTTTTGGTAAAGCTCAGTGAAAGCGGCCTGTAAATATTTTTTATTGTCATAATCCACATACATTCGATAATTCATACCCATCATTTCTTCCGTGGTATAACCTGTGAACATGGGCACGACATTGTTGAAAAATGTCAGGTTGCCCTGTAAATCCACTTCAAAATAACCGTCATTGATATTTTCCAATATATCGCGATATTTTTGTTCACTTTTCCTGAGAGCCGTTTGCGACCTTTTGATGTCCGTAATATCCAGAAGAGAAGCAACGCTGCTTCTTGCCCCTGGTATCAAATTGGCGGTCAGAAGAATATCTTTCAAAGTGCCGTCCTTATGTACAAGCTTAAACTCATAGCTTTTTGACGCCAGCCCCGAACCTTCCCTTCGCAACCGATGCTGGGTGATCATCTTTTCCAAATAACCCTTTTCAATAAATTCAGTCCACTTTTTCTTGCCCTCCACTTCCTCCCGCGTATACCCGGTGAGTCCCTCAAATCCATTGTTGGCAAAGGCTATGGTCATATCCTCCTCAACAATTATCATGGTGGTCCCTGTAGTTTCGAAAATTGTCTGATATCGGAGTTCGGACGACCGCAGAACTTCTTCCACTTGTTCGTGCTCTGCCTCAGATCTTTCCAACATCTGGATTTTCTGCTTAAGTAATTTGTTTTCTTGGATTATTTCTTGATTTACTTTGGATGGATCGTGCATTTTGCTCCTATGTCGCAAAAAACAAGGTGGAAAGTAAAAATGGACGATATTTACTAATTAAACAACGCAGTTCGGCTTTTACCAAATGCCTTATGATCTGTCAAATGAAACGATATCCGGCACACCATCAGGTGATGATTATGGATGGAAACATGGATAGTCATTTTCCCTGAAACCCAGCACACGTTTCCGGGAAAATGAAATAAGGATGCCGGAGAAAGGCCTTCCAATTTTTTGTCTAATGATTCTCCGTCTGAGCTTCAACCAGGCTGCCGCCGATATATTTTTTACGGAGTCGCGGTTTTTCAATTTTTCCGGTCGGGTTGCGCGGTACATTATCAAATATGATTTTACGCGGACGCTTGTAGCGCGGCAGACCGGTGCAAAACTGCTCTATATCGGCTGCGGAACAGGAAAACCCCGGCTTCAAATCAATTATCGCCACAGGAATTTCACCCAGACGGGGGTCAGGTAGTCCGATTACTGCCACATCCTTGATTGCTTCATGGGCACGCAGGAAGTCCTCAATCTGTACCGGATAAAGGTTTTCACCGCCGCTGATAATCACGTCTTTTTTACGGTCAACCAGATAAACAAAGTCATCTTCATCCATTCGCGCCATATCGCCCGTATATAACCAGCCGTCTTTAAGCAGCTCGGCAGTGGCTTCCGGATTGTTGTAATAGCATTTCATTACGCCCGCGCCTTTTACGCAAAGTTCGCCCACATCGCCCTGCTTTACCTCGCTGCCTTTTTCATCCACAATCTTCAATTCCCACTTGTAGCCGGCCTTGCCGATGGCGCCGACCTTGTGGATGTTTTCAATGCCGAGATGAACACAACCGGGACCGATGGATTCCGACAGTCCGTAATTGGTATCGTATTCGTGCTTCGGGAAATATTGTTTCCAGCGCTTGATCAGGCTGGGCGGCACCGGCTGGGCACCGATGTGCATCAGCCTCCACTGATCGAGCTTATATTCATCAAGTTTGATATCACCGCGTTCGATGGCATCCAGAATATCCTGCGCCCACGGAACCAGAAGCCAGACGATGGTTATCTGCTCGTCGGATACCGCTTTGATTATCCATTCCGGTTTGACGCCGCGCAGCAGAACGGCCTTACTGCCGGCAAGAAAGCTGCCGAACCAGTGCATCTTCGCACCGGTGTGATACAAAGGTGGAATACAGAGGAAATTGTCGCTGCGTGTCTGTTTGTGGTGATTCATCTCCACTTCGCAGGACATCGTCAGACTGCGGTGCGCATGGAGAATCGCTTTGGGAAAACCGGTGGTGCCTGATGAAAAATATATCGCGGCATCATCATCGTCGGAAAGCGGAATTTTCGGAGCCACTGAGGAACAGCATGCCGTGAGCGCATAATAATTTTCGGCAAACGCAGGGCAGTCCATCCCGAGATACAGCCGCATTTTTACATTGGGAATCTGCTCCCGGATGGCGTCAATCTTATCGGTGAATTCCGGCCCGAAGATCAAGGCATCGCATTCGGCCAGATCAAGGCAGTATTTAATTTCATCATCTGTATAGCGGTAGTTGAGCGGCACCGCCAGAGCGCCGGTTTTGAGCACGCCGAAATAGATCGGCAGCCATTCCAGACAGTTCATGAGCAGGATCGCAACCTTCTGCCCCTTTTCCAGACCTCTTCCCAGCAAAAAGTTGGCAAAACGGTTGGCTTTGTCGTCAAACTCGTGCCAGGTCATCTCCCGCCGGTATCTTTTTTCGGGATCTTTTTCGACAAGTTGATAGTTTTTCCAGTCTGGTTTGATTTCCTGAATTTGTGGATTGAGTTCAATCAGGCTGACTTCTTCACCATAAAGGGCGGCGTTGCGCGCAAGAATTTCTGTGATAGGCATCTTTTTATTCCTTCTGATTCTTATTTTATATACACCGATATTATTCGGGAATAATGTCAAGTTTGGTGGGAACTTGCTTTCACGGCAGGCAAGATACGAATTTAGGGACTGCATGTCAAGAATGTTTTGACCACAGGATAAATGGACTCCGGCACCATTTGGAAACTCACCGGGTCTCTTCCATAATCCAATATAATAATTGCATATAAATACATATTATTATATTAATTCCTATATAAATCTTAAAACAGGATAACACTCCAGCATCTTTTATCCGGGGTACAAGAACGAATATATTGTCAGCATCAGCAGCAGCAATGCCTGTTCGTGTAATTGTGTTTGCGTCACCGAAAGATATTGCCTCACTGGGGAGAAATCAAGCATGAACATCTGGAAATCGAAAATGAATATAATAAGCATCGTGCTTATTATGGCATGCTTGTCTTCGGCCTGTACAATACAGAAACAGAATCTCACCCAGACAGACTCGACCAAAGCGTATAAGAATGCGATAAAAGATGCCGAAAACGCCGAGCCCCATGAAATATCCAGAAATCTTGTCGCCATAGTACCGGCAAACAACAAGCTGATGTGGAAGAAAAAAGGCGGTGACCAGGAGACATCCTTATTGGTCGTTACATGGACAAACTATAATGGCTACGATGACAAGATCGGTCAACGCGTAGAAGTTGCCCGAGAAATCTGGGTAACAACAGTGCCGGAAGTCAGGAATTTCTGTAAAAACCTAAAGGCAAATAAAACATTGCGCCTGGAACAGTTATTGGGGCTTCCACCGAATGCGGGAAAAACAAAGTTTGTGGAAATGTGGGTAAAACCGAAAGATATGTTCAGACCTAGCGCCGACCCTGAGATCAGCGACAGTGAAGCAGAAATAGATTTCCGCATTCCGAATGATTTTGTAAAAATAAGTGACGACTATATAAAATGGTTCAATAACCTGAAAATGAATTCATACGGAAACGAAGGATATCCATGGACGAGGCTGGGTTACACCTACGACTGGGGAAATGATGATAATCACGTAGGATTAAGCGAATTTGTTATTATAAAAGGCTCTACTATCGAGATCAATTCAATTTCGTCAGAGTCGCAATATTGTCAATAAACGGAAAATATTAAGCTGATCAGCCAAATGCAGTGAGCACAGTATCCCTTCCGTTGATTATGTCATTGGACAATCATTTAAAAAGAGGTGAAGATGGAAAATTTACTTAATGCGGAAGTGATTAAAGCGGCTGCTTCCAGCACCCTGGGGATATTATGTCTCATGTGTCTTATTCTGGGAATAGTCGTACTGGCATTGTTCAGGAATGCACCGGTCAGCGCAAAGATATTCGTGTTTGTACTGTTGATACTTGGCGCCGGCGGATTTGGATATACCGTCATAAAGCAAAAATCACCAACAGGAATTCCGGAAATTACGCGCCAGTTTATCGCCGGCCGATGGCACAATGAACAAAAAATCGGCGATCTTGAAGCCGGTTCAGTCATGACATACTTCGAAGACGGGACTTTTTTAGGCAGTCAAGAATCCTTTTTCAAGGGGAAAGGGGGACGCACGCAGGTTAAGGGTAAATGGGATGTCACAAAGTTGGCTGAAGACAAATGCCGCATAAAACTGAATTTCGACGACGGTAAACAATGGCAGGGCATATTTAAGATACTGGACCATGACCGAGCCCATAACATTGATGAAAACTATGATTCGGTACGCATCTCAAAATAAGCAGGGATAAAAATATCACAAGTTAAACGGTTAGAAGGATTAGTAAAAGACACATCACTTTTAATTAAATATTTTCATGAAGGAGGCAAAAATGCCCGATCAAACGTCAGTAATAATCAATACATTAGCAAAATCGACAATAAGTGAAGAAGAAAGTAAGCAATATTTAACGGGGGAAAGTGTGTACGAGGTCGAGATCCAGTTATTAAGCTCAAATCCCCAACCATCTACCCTTTCGGTTCAGAAATCGCAGTCAATAACCGCCGTATCCCTGAGCGAACCTGTCAAAATAGATTTTGAAAATTTGCAGAAGCTAATCGATGCTCATTCTGCAAAACCAATGAGCGAAGATGATGTACTAAAACGTTTTCTCAACAGCACCCATGTGGCTTGCAATGCCTTTTACTACAGAACGGATACTGCCGAGAAAGATGAAACTAAGCAAAAGGATAAAACTACATTTCTCATAGAATTTGCAATGGCATTCACAGAAAATGAAAGCAACAAAGGAGGTTTGATATCCGCTTTGACCAATTGCAAAGAAATCGCTAACCTTTTTGACGTTCGTGGCGTTTCAGTGAGTGTTGTTAAAGGCAAAAAGGAAGATTATAAGTATTTACAAACATACGCCGCACAATTGGTGGCGGCTGGAAAGCCTCCAGTTTTACTGCCAACTCCTGAAAAGAAAACTGAAAACAAGCCCGCTGAAGATGCACAAGGAGGCCAAAAAGCCGAGACTACTAAGTAATGATCGTAAACGGCTTAATCAGGTGGGGGATCAAAGACAGCAATTGTTTCTATTTCCAGCAGGCAAAATAGCTTATGGCTGACACGAATATTGAACTGACACTTCAAAGCATTATTTTCAGGAAACCGGCTACCCTGACCGTCACGGCGGCGGAAGGCAAAGTCACACAGATATCCGGAAGTGTGGCACTTAATGAACGTTTGTTTTCCGTTTTCCTCGAACTGCAAGATGACTTCGGCAAAGAAACTGATGTACTCAAACAGTTGACCGGGGATATCGTCCTGGAAAAATTCGGGGTCGCCTACAACACCTACAAACAGGGCAAATCCGTCCAGCTGGGATTTATCATCAAATTCGGGAACAACAGTTGCCAGTTCACCCTGCTCAAGGGATTGGAGGAAGAAAGTGGTTTTATTGTCGGAGTGGATTTGCGCTCCGACAATAAACTTGCCTTGTCGAATAATTTTCTTTCCGGAATTCTCGGGGACGTATCCATCGGCAGCCTCGGGGTTTATTACGCCAGCAAACCTTTCAAGGAAGTTCCATATTTCGGCAGCGATGACTTTAAAACCGATCATCAGATTCTGCCGAAAAGCTTTTATCCGGCAGATAAGCAAAAACCTTCTTTACCAAATTTTCCACAGGGCATTAAATTCTCCGCCGAGATTCTCATCCACGGCGTCAACATTCTCGATCAGCTCGAAAAATGGAATGAAGAAATAACGAATTCGCAAAATTCGCAGGAACAGAAAGAAGAACCTCAGGCGACTAAAGAGCCCGCCGCCGCTCATCAAGAGGCGAAGGATACCCTTATCAAAGGAGCCACCCATTGGATTGAAACCAACAAATCGATCGGCCCTTTGCACATACGACGCGTCGGGTTGAGCTACGAAGAAAAGCGCATCGGGATCAAGTTGGATGCAGGACTGCAGCTCAGTATTTTGAATCTGACATTATTGGGATTGGGATTAAGTTATCCGACCGACAAGTTTACTATCAAGCCAAAAGAAATCTGGGAGAACCTTGAATTTAACCTGGACGGCGCTTCCGTCACCTTTATCAAAGGACCAATCAGGATCAGCGGCGGTCTCATCAAAGTCAGTAAAGATCCCCTGCAGCTTGACGGATCACTGCTCATTCAAACCCCGTTATTCACGATTTGTGCTCTTGGTTCGTATGCCAACTTGGACGGGAAGCATTCTCTGTTTATCTTTGCGGCGCTGCAAAAAGCGCTGGGCGGACCGGCGTTTTTCTTTATCACGGGTCTGGCAGTCGGTTTCGGCGTCAATCGGGCGCTCAAACTGCCGGCAATCAACGAAGTCCATAACTTTCCGCTGATCAAAGCTGCAACGGATCCCAACTATCTCGGGGCGGAGCTTGATTTAAGAAAAGTCAGCCAAAAGCTTGGCGAATACATTTATCCTTCTCCGGGAAATTATTGGATTGCTGCCGGCGTCAAATTTACATCCTTTGGACAGATTGAATCCTTTGCGCTTCTTTCCGTCTCCTTCGGGAAACAATTGGAGATCGCGATCATCGGCATATCGAGAATTCGTATTCCCCAGGTACAGACAGAAAATGTACCCGCCCTCGTGTTTGCCGAGCTGGCTTTTAAAGTTGTCATTGCACCCGCAAGCGGTTTGTTGAGTTTCGAAGCCCGGCTGACCGAGAACTCCTATATTTTGCGCAAGGACTTCAAGCTGCGCGGCGGGTTCGCCTTTTACTCCTGGTTTGCGGGCGAACACGAAGGTGATTTTGTTGTTTCCATCGGGGGCTATCACCCGCGATTCATAGCGCCCGCCCACTATCCCAAACCGGATCTTGTCGAATTTTCCTGCAAAATCGGCAATAATGTTGCCATCAGCGGCCACTGTTATTTTGCCTTCTGCCCGGCGGCCATCATGGCCGGAGGCGGCCTCAGTATCGTTTATCAATTAGGGGGCATTAAGGCCTGGTTTATCGCTAAGGCCGACTTTCTTATTCAATGGAAGCCGCTCTACTACGATATCACAATCGGTGTGTCGATTGGGGTTGCGCTGCGGCTGACGATAGGCATCATCCGAATCAACCTATCGGTGGAACTCAGCGCATCAGTGGTATTGTACGGACCGCCCCTCAGTGGAAAAGTCCGGATTTCGTTGTATATTGTAACCTTCGAGATCGCCTTTGGAGCAGCGAAAAAAACCCCGCCGCCGCTGCTTTGGGACGATGATGACGATGCTGAAAAATCCTTTGTCAAAACATTTCTGCCGGCTCCACCTGAAGAAGCCGTTGCAAAAGCCGCTGGCAAGGATTCAATACCAAAGTCCGCGGTGATGACTATTACGATTGTTGACGGACTGCTCAAGGAAAGGAAGAAAAGTAAAGAAGGAAAAGAAGACGATGACACGATATCCTTGGTTACACCGCAAAAGCTGGCTTTGAGCGCACGTACGCTGGTGCCGGTCACGGCCGCTACATTTAACGGCCATGAATTGGCGAATATACCTCAACCCACAATCGGTGGGAAAACACTGATATCCTCCCCGCAAAAGCTGGTTTTAGACGTTTTAGACAAGGACAAGCTGAAATTTTCCAGTCCCCAACACGTAGATGGCCAACCTACGGGATTTGGCGTCAGGTCGATGAACAAAGTAAGAAAAAATGCGAAAGATGCTGTAAATCATTCCTTTTACTCCTCCCTTGATGTCACTATGAAGCAAGACGGCCGCGAGATCTCGCCGAATGCGATGAAGTATCTGGATGAGTATCTGGAAATTTCCGCGGTAACCAGGAGTGTGCCGCTTGCTCTGTGGGGTAACACACCCCTGGATACACGAACCGCTCCCCAAGAGCAGATGATCGATAACGCCCTGGTGGGGTTTGAAATCCGGACCAAGGCCGGCCCCCGCCCTTGGCAAACACCTCCCCTCGATTTATGTGTACTTGCTTACGAGCGTAAAGCAAAAATAATTGATTGGACAGTTCCGGATCCCGCAGAGAAATTATCCGGTGACCAGGATAATACACTGGCCAAGACAGTCAATGTGGACAAAGTAAAAACAAAAAGAGCGGGGATACTCAGTGTGCTGGCGAAAGACCGGAAAATCGGCAAGCCGGCAGATATCCATCTCGAACAGCTCTCGGCAAAAGCTGAATTTATTTTTCAGGACATGCCGGCAATGGCCCGCGTCGGCCAGTATCCGCCCCGAGGCTATCTTGAAGTTTAAAGCAGGGAATTCTCATGACTGAAGAAATGCGCGAAGAAATAAAAAATTACGTTCCTCCTGATTCCGTAAAAGCTGGCCAGATCCAGTTTATTGAGGCCTGCCATCCGCCTCTCGTCGCGGGCCATTATCAAGTGAGCATGAAACAGGATGTCAAAGAATCGAAAGAGTCAAATACGTCATGGAAGTCCCTTCCCTATGAGGCCAACTTGCAGTTTGACGTGGATGCGCCGCGTTTCACACTTGACCCTGCCGACATCCATTCCGTCTACCCCCCGGTCAACTCGAGCGGCCGTTACAACAATTCCTTACCCCACGTCGTATTCACCCGGCGAACCCTGCCCTGGGAACGAACATTAGACCTCCAGCCGCCAAAACTTGGCAGCGCCTTTCGTCCGTGGATGGCCCTGCTGCTGGTTGGCGAGGATGAACTATGGATCCCCGATGCAAAAGGAGAAAAAACAAATCGTAAATACGAGATCCGCTCTCTGCCTGTTGTAACAAATGACAAGGATAAAGAAGACAGTCTCCTTTATCCAAAATCTCCCGATGTTCTGATCCCCCAACTGGGGCAGGATAAGAATCTCGTCGATTGGCAAAGCCGGTATGGAAAGGATTCCTGCATGGCTATAGATCTCCCGGCTGAGCTCTTCAAAGCTGTCGCACCACGGCATGAAGAATTGCCGTACCTGGCCCATGTCCGCCAGGTCGACACCGGCGACAAGGAGGTGCTGGCAATCAACGACAAAGGCTGGTTTTCCCTGGTTATCGGGAACCGTCTTCCACAATTGAAAAAAGAGCATCAAGTCTTTCTCGTATCCCTGGAAGGCCACCTTGAACGTTTGGAGGAAAGCTGGCATGCCGCGACCGGTCAGCTTATCCGGCTGGTTGTCCTTGGCACCTGGAAATTTAAATGCGAAGAATCGAATGATTTCAAGGCGCATATGAACAGTTTAAAGCCTGATTCTCTCCGTCTCCCTTGTGTTTCCAGCCCGGATCAGTCAATGAAATCTGAAGATATTGATATTGTCAATGGAGCATACTCCCGCGGCTACACGGCTTTCAATCACGCCCTGCGCCATGGGGAAAAAACAGTGTCGTGGTACCGGGGGCCGCTGGTGCCCCTGAACTATGACAAACCGCAACAAATTCAGGAACCGGTTTCCTGCGCCGACGAGATTTTGCGCTACGATCCGGACACGGGACTTTTTGATGTAACTTACGCGGCCGCCTGGCAACTCGGCCGCCTTCTTGCGCTGCAAAACCACAGCTTTGCCCTGTCATTAAGCCGGGCGAGAAAGATGATCCGACAGGAAGCCGAGCTGCGGCTGCGCATAAAAGAAATTAAAGATAAGTACCAATTGCCGCCAGAATATTTAAATTTAGAAGAAAGTTTAATGAATGCATTAGATAACGGCGTCGGCGAAAAACCGCTGGATGCCGTTAATCCCAAATCTTATTGAAGAATTGAAAAATTGAAAATGACAAACTCTGATCCTGAAAGTGAAAACGGAAACCTGAACGAGGACAATACCCGACTGAAGGATATGCTCGCAGAAAAGCGAAAGGCTGTGCTTAAGGACATGTCTGAAGACAAGCGAAAGGCTGTGCTGGATGAAGTGTCCTCATGGCTCGGCCGGCTTGTGCTTCTTTATGGAGTTCCCTTTCATTACCTGATTCCGGAAGAAGCGATGCTGCCCGGGGGCAGCGACAGCAGGGAAAGTTCCCTTCGTTTTTTCTATCTTGATCCCATCTGGATTCAGTACCTTGTGCAGGGTGCATGCAGTGTTGGAAGCAACGGCTACGGAGATTTCATCATCGACGAGGCAATGAATGAGTGGGTACAGCCAAACAGGCCAAAAGAGGAAGATCAGAAAGGAATCGCCAATCAAAAAGCCGCATCGATCCGCGACCGTTTGCGACTGGAGCATGAAGGCGTTGATCTCCCCGGGGAAGATACCTGCCTGGACTGGCCTTTAACCGGTTTCCTTTTGAGATCCCCGGTGGTCGAGGGCTGGCGGGGTTTGGAAGTCCTGGCATACAAATTTAATCAGAAATTCGAGGCTCTGGATGAAGATAAAAAAAATAGTTTATTGAATGATCTTTACAAATATAAAGATGATTTTAACAAGCAGAAAGTGTTTAGAGAAGAATATCTTGAATTGCTCAAGCCACTGCGCATTGAGCAGCTTTCCAAAGATGTCATGCTGGGTATCTTCAATGGCAAAATTGCCGAGCTGGTGATTCGGCAGCCGCAGGAGGGTCTGCACTTCGGTGTTACGGTTATATCAGAAAATGGTCCCTACACCAAGAAGCTGCGTGATTTGGGTAATAACGATCAGGAGCAAGCGGAGCAACCGAAGAAAGCGGGTACGCCACTCGCCGGGGATCCTATGCCGATTCCAATGCGTGTGCAGGAGAAAGAGTCCAAATACCCGGGCGT
The DNA here is from genome assembly GCA_039679455.1 of Smithella sp. GTDB lineage: Bacteria > Desulfobacterota > Syntrophia > Syntrophales > Smithellaceae > MVRV01. The sequence goes on from JBDKUX010000075.1 coordinate 84,568, forward strand.
CATCGATATCGAGAAAACAGCCGCAGCAATGAAAGAAATCCTGTTTAACGAAGGCGAGCTGAAGGAGGACAAATTCACTTCTGCCGAATTTGCCGTAGAAATGATCGAAGCAGCCGGAGAATTTACTTATCTGCTGAACATTCAATCTTCATCATCAAACACTGGAACATGACTATGAGCGATCCACATCTATTGGTTCCCATTAATATTGAAGCACTGGTTGTCGGCAAATCCACCACCACTAAATGGGTAAACTTGAAGCCCGATTTTACAAAGATCAGCGGAAAGCAGGTTCTTGGCCGGCAGATTGAAAAGCCTGCATTTACAGAACCGGAAAGCGGACTTCACAAACCTGGTGTTCATCTGCACTGGGCATTGCCGGATGGCTTGACCCACGGAACAGCTAAAGAAGGAAGCGACGTTCCGGATTTTCCTCTTATTCCTAATCGGTGGCTGGTTCTGCGCTTCTGGGATCAGAGCGAATCTGATAAACCGAATTTGATCTCCCGAGCCTGGATAATTGAGAGCGACACGATCACCAACGACACCAACGCCAACTTATTGCCCATACTCCACTCCGAAAAATTAAAACAACCGCCTCAAAAGCCTGAAGACTATGCCGTCTTCGTCGGAAACGTTTATGAATTAAAAAACTGGCCGGGAGAAAGCAACGAGCCCCAAGTCGAAATCACTGCCATCGGCTATGGTGACCCGGCCTTCGCCGCATACTACCCTGCCTGTAAAGGCATTTTGGGCTTTCATGATCATTACATTGATGATATTCGCGAAAATACAGAATTGACGTATATGGTTGTCGGCTGGTACTCAAAGCCTTCCCTGGATCCGCTTTGGAAAGCCCTCCACCCACCCGAAGATCCTATGAAGAAGTCCGACGATCAGTTTACGTCTCTGGCCGGATTTCTCGAAAAAGCACGTTGGACCTATCCGGACTTCCAGTCATTGCAGGAAAAGCAAGAGAAGGCAAAAGACAGTAACACGGACATCACCGGACTGGCAAATCAAATCCCTACGGCTATCCTCTGTCATGGGCTCCTTGAGGGGGCAAAATGGAACAGACACGCCAGAAACGGTGTGCCGCTCGGTAGAGCCTTTGATATTGCCATTGCCGATACGGCGGTAGATGCCCTGACGGCCCTGTTAGCAAAAGAAAGCGGCAAAGAAAGCAACGACGATCCTCTCGCAAAATTGCTGTCGATTTTTCAATACGACCTGATAGCCGAACTGGAAAAACCGGGCGGCGATTCGCTTGTCGAGGCAAAGATTCATGAGCGCTCCTTCCGGCCGCTTGCCCGCGGGATTCGCTGGGACCTGTTGCAGGATGATTATTCTGTTACCGACAGTACTTCCGAAAGAAGCTCGCCACCGATCCCCGGAGATATCCGCCTGCTGCTGGAAAAGTTAAATGCTTTGCAGCGGGAGATCAACTGTAAGAAAAGAGACAGAGAATTCCTGCAAAGTGAAATTTACGCCGCCTGGTATAAAAAAGTACTAAATGTGGGACAACAACATATTACAGAGGAGCTTTCCACAAAGATAACAAGGCTTCGGGTTGAAGTCTGTGAGCATACCAATAAAATTGATATGCTTGAAAATACATCGGCAACCCGGCAAAATGAAATCGAGAAAAATCTGGAAACATTTCTTCCCGGCTGGAAACTTAAGCAATTTGATGAACCGGAATTCCGGCAGCCCAACGATCCCGTCGTACTTCTGAACGGTGATGCATTCCGGTGGTCTTCCCGACATGGCGAAGACGATCGTTTCCGCAAAGATGGGCGGTTGCTTTGCCGTCTGAGCGGGAAAGAGATTACCTGTATCAAGGTTAAAATTCCTGAAACAGAACAAGAAGTCGCATTTACCCCTAATGATATTGATGCGAAACAAGAAACTGATGATGATGACTACTGGCGGAAACCTTTTGACGTCATTAAGGGGGTTCCTGCTGATTTTCATCAGGAGATTGTCAATCTGCTCGGCGAAGCCCTTTTACTTACACTTGATTCCAAAAGGGCGCAACATATTATAACACGGGTTTACAAAACAATTGATCCGGATAATGATCACAGCGATGAAGCTGGAAAATGGGCCGGATACCTTCTCAATGATTATCTGAAACGACTATGGGAAAATGCGAGTAATCCGGAAAGTGAAATTCATCTTGCAGGTACATGCACGGACGAGGACACCAAAGAGGTGCTGAAACTGGAACTGGTTGGACAATTCCCTTCACCAGTCACGAAAAATACATGGGCGGGTAATCCCTGGCTGCCGCTTTTTCTTCAATGGCAGGTGGGTTGGGTTCCCGATTCCACCGACACGCAAAATGCTCTGCAAAAATGGGAGCTTAATCCCAAGCTCAATGACCACGTTTTCGTCTGGAAAGGCAGAGAACCCGAGGATGACAAGGGAAAGGTCACATACACGGGGACTTCGATCCTGACGCCCGGTGTCGGGCTGCACTTGAGCGAGCGCTTGCATCAATACAACCTTCTTCATGAAAACCAACCATTACGAACTCTACAGACCGCCATAAATTCGAAGAATGTCTTATGCCAGAGCCTCGGCGGTTTCACCGATCAACTCCTCATGCGCCGGAACCACTTGGAATTGCGGCCCTTCGATCTGGAGCAAGGAAAAGATGATTCGCAGTTTTCATCTATTTACGAAACAGTAAAGGACATCGATTGGTTATCTCCGATGACTGAAGGAACTTTTCTTCCCCTTCGCGCCGGTCGTCTGAAACTGGAGAAGCTCTGGATCATAGACACCTTCGGCCAGTTCCTGCAACTGGAGGGACAAGATCCCGTATACGGTCTAAAGACAATCTCTCCCCAAAGCTTGACTGCCGCCGACAACACGGTGCGTCTACAGCCGCGCCTGGCCCAGCCGGCCCGTCTTTCCATGCAATGGATTCCGGCTGAAGATAAGGTTTACAAAGACGAAGATTTTAACCCGGTGTGCGGGTGGATACTCCCCAATTTTTTAGACAAATCACTGATGATCTATGATGCCGGGGGCTATGCCCTGGGCGCCCTGCAGGTCGTGCAGAAAAAATCCTGGTCCAAGGGAGCAGGCGGCGTTCATGAGGAACTTGAAAGTTTTCACTGGATCGATATTCCCGGCAGCCGGGACATTTTCTTCGGGACATCCCCAAAAGAGATTAAAAATCCGATCCCCGAGGAGGCCAATCCCCATTTGCGTGACTTCGTTATGGGACTGCTGCCCTTATCGGAAGGATGCGGGCAAAGATTTTCCGATTTACTCAACAGCATGAGTGAGGTTCTTGCTTATTCATCTGCCGGAGACGCCGTACGTAATCAGAATCTCGCTTTGCTTATCGGCAAACCCTTCGCTCTCGTGCAGGCTTCTCTCAGTCTTGAAGTTGACGGGAGGCCGGCAACCTCTCCGGAAGGTCTGACAGGCGGCATCGAAAATCTCCGGTTTCCCCTCCATCTGGGTAACCCCAGGAAAGGAAAAGACCTTTGGCTGGGCGATGACGGCCTGGCGGGTTTTTTCCTCGACAATAAATATGATAAATTTCATCCGGTTTTCCGCCTTACGGAGAATGGCGACAGCTACAGCATATACGACGATTCAGGATTGCAGATCTCCATTTCCACCCCCCTGAAGCTGACCCTTCTGATGGACCCGGCCCGCGGCATCTCTGTCACCAGCGGCATTCTTCCGCGGACAGTATTCCCTTTTCCTTATCACGACCTTGTGGAGACTATGGAAAACAAACAGGTGGTATTTTTCAGTGGACCTGTCCTCAATCCGGTAAGTAATGAAGGAATACGAATGCCCCGGCCTTCCGATATATACGGGCAGTGGTCCTGGACGCATCATCCCGAGGTCATGACATGGGGTGAAGCGGCTATTGGCGATGTTGAGCAGGAACAAAACGTCTTTCCCGATCCCCCGCCCCGCATTGTCGAAGGCTGGCTCAAGCTTGTCACTGCCCCCCTCGAGGTGCGGGCCTTTACGGTTACAGGGAAAAATCCGGTGGATAAAACCGGGGAAAAGGCAGAGCCTTCCACCCCGCCATGTTTCCAGGTATCAGCCGACAAAAATACGATTACTCTGTCGTGGTCTGTTATCGGAGCGGAAAAAATCGAACTGTGGATGAAAAAGAAGGAGGAAAACATCCGCCTCTTCCAATCACAAAGCCATCCATTGCCCGCTCAATACACAATTAAAGCAGATGGAGATACCCTGTTTACCCTGTTTGCCTTTGGCCGAAAAGAAGTTTCAGCCGATGAAAAAGAACCGAAGCAAAAAGCAAAATCCATCAGGATAACGATGAAGAAAGCAGGAGACAAACCATGAAACAACAGCTATTAAGACCTAAATTCATTTAAAAAGGACCGGAAAAAAAATGAAAACAAGTAATGAAACTTGCACTATTTCTTTCACTTCGGAACCAGTGGCAGGAACACAGAACTTCCCCGGTGACATCATAACACTGAAATGGCAAATCCCAGAATCATATAATTTTCAGCTGTATCAGGCAGGCAGTAGCGAGCCCCTTCACGTCGATTGGCAAAAGGAAAAAGAAAGAAAGATTTCCCTTGGTTCTAGCGACGTAAACTTTCGGCTGGTGGGCTATGACGATAACAATAACCCCGTCGTCGAGCAAACACTGTCCATCAAGGTCTTGCAACCCGGCTGGTACGACAAAAAAAACACTCTCATTAAATGTGATAGCGGACATCCAGATAAAACTGACAGTCATTATGACCTCGAACCAACGCTATTGGTGAATGCCGATAACGCAAAGCTCTACGGGCTTTTTCGCTTTAAATTCAAGGGTAGAGAATGGATACTTCTCTTCGAAACGCAGAACCCGTTTGGAGACTGGATATTTGTGCCAACTTTATTTGACAAGAAGGAAGGCTATCTTCCGGAAGGTATCGCGACCAGTCCCGGCGTCTACCATGATGACAAAATCTGGCTCATCGGCGGCAGCCAGATCGACCCCGACCAGTGCTCCAATGGGGTATGGTGTTTAGATTGTTTAGATCTGACAACAGAAGAAAAAGAATGGAAGGATCGCACTCCCACCCCCACTCCCGAATTACCCCACTGGAAAAGCCGAATGGGCCATGCCGTTCTGGTGTTTGATAATAAAATCTGGCTTATGGGGGGGCTTGACGAGGCCGGTAATCCGCTTAACGATATATGGACCCTTGATATCAGTAAAGAAGAAAATAAATGGACCCAGTTAGCTGAAGCGGATTGGGAGCCGCGCTGTTTGTTCAGCACAGCCGTGTTTGAAGGTAAAATCTGGATATACGGCGGCGCAGCGGCGCCTTTCTCTCAAATATTGTACAATGATTTATGGTCAGCCACATACGACAGCGAGTCGCACAAGTTGGGGAAATGGAATAAACAAAAAGGGCCAATGCCTGATTCCGCTGCTAAGGCGCCGATTGCCTCCTGCATGCAGGAATTCAAAGGAAATCTTTATCTGTTTGTTAATTTCCGCACTCTAGGTGGTGAAACGGACACTGTTGATGCCATGGCGTTTCACTTAGATACAAGTACATCCCCCACCTGGAAAACAATCAAAAGTGATGATCTCAAGGATTGGGGTGGAACTACGACGTCAAGTTGCCAGCTGGTAGCTTATGGCGATAGAATGCTCATCGCCAGGACATTGAGTTATGAGGCAATTAATACTGTAATGAAAATATATGTGCCGCCACTGAAGTAATGATTAAAAAAATTTACAGGAGCAAACAATGAAAACAAAACTGTGGATTTTCCTGCTTTTGATTCTTCTTTGTCAGTTCATGGCATCTTCCGTCTACGCGCAGGGCGAACAGCAAGTGACCATGACGCTGTTACCCGTCAATGAAAAATCCGACCCGCCGGATACCAATAAACCAAGTTTACTCTGGATTCAAGCCAACCCATCCAAGGATGTATTCCTGCAATTCGATTTGAGCGGGCTGCCTTCGGGGCTTGAAGAATCTGATTTTGTGCGGTGTACCTTAAGAATTGCAGCGAAGGACATCCAATATACATCCAATAATTCCAAACTGGTCTCCATAACCGGGCAAATCGCCAACAACGATTTGACGCCGGTCAAACCGGGAAAAGGAGAGCCGACCGTTAAGGAAATTGTTGCACTCTCCACACTTAATGCCAACGATCCGAAGAAAAACAAGGCAGCGCTCAACCTCAAAACCGATAGTGATCTCCGCCATGAAATCTTTAGCAAATATTCCAAAACCGGGGATAAAAAGATTTCCCTGCGTCTCCATACCGCCTCTTACAAGGCAAGCAGCCTGTTTTATTCCAGTAAAGAATACGGCAGCGATCCGTCGAATATCCCCCGTCTGGTTGTTGAGTACAAACAAAAACCGCAGGATTTGCTTGCATCCATGAGTTGGCGGCAGCATCAACAAAACCCGGAGCACACGGGGCATCAACCGTGGAGACCTTTTCGCAGTCCGGCTAAATTCTGCCTTAAAACAATCCCCCTTCCACAATTCAAGGGCCATGTTGCCGACTATCCATTGATCTACCGGGGAAACCTTTATGTAGTCGACACATCTGATAATGAAAACTATTTATTCAGTTTCGAATTTACGGGAAAGGAACGTTGGCGATGCAGCATCGACAAGGGGACCATCCAGCGTTCGCCGGCAATCAGTTCAGATGGAATTGTTTACATTGTGATAGAAAGTCAGGGTGCAAATCATATTGCCGCCTACGATCTTAAGCAATCAGGAAAGGCTTTATACAAATATAATCTTGATACTCTTGATAAACTTGAGGGGAAAAGCAAGCTTGCCAATTATACCGATCTTACCATCGGAAATGACGGCAGCATCTTTCTGGCGCTGAACAAAAGCGATCTGAATTATATTTACGGCTTTACACCTGATCTTCAACCAATCTTAATGGCTGGCCCATTTCCGGGAGATAATAATAAAAACATTAGTACGATCACCGTTAGCCATGATGGAAAGAAAATCTTTGCCCAGATTCCCGCCGTAGACGAGGTTCCCGCCGGGGCTGTGGTCATTGATGTTGCCAACCCGTCAGAACAACAAACAATTGACATTCATAAAAAGCTGGTTAATTCAACGGGGACTCGCATGCCATTCGAATACTATCATGTGCCCATAGCTGGTCCTGCCGGCAACGTGATGATTTTCTCCGATTTCTCCAAAACGGAATATAAAAGCAACGTCTGGGGATACTCGCCCCCTAATAAATTCATCTGGAACTCCGCCTCTGATAAGACCCTGGTCTCCCAGTCTGTTCTCGCTTCCAATGAATTTGTCTATTACATCCAGAATGGTCAACTGCAGCGCCATAAATATAATAATATAGGGAAGGTTGAAACCTACGGGGATGCTTTAAACACCACCAGCAATCTCGTCATTGATGGAGCTGATAATATTTATTTTTGGGACAATGGACGCCTTCATGGTTACAGTCCTGGCGGCGCAAGTATGTTCAATGACGGCATCGCCATTAACGCAAAAGAAAGCAAATGCGATAATAAAAGCTACGGAGAGATTAAGGAACGCAGCGAGGATGATAAGGGCGAAGCAACCAAAGGACTCGAGCCGTCTATCCGCCTGATGATGGGGCCGGATGGTACAATATGGGCCAACAACAAGGATGGTCACGAGCTTTTTGTGTTCAATCCGCTCTATCCGTTCTATGTTGCTTATGATGTGGGCAACCTGACGCTGGAGCAGAAAGATATCAAATCCCAAACGGTTTACCGCTCAACAGGGAAACTGTCGGTCGGCAATGGAAAGGATAAAATTAATGTTGAAAAAGGCATGCAGCTATTGTTTCAGGCTCAGAAAGGAGTCGGCTTTGCCAAAGGCTTCAGTGTAGAGAAAGGCGCAAGCATACTTGTCCGAACCGGATTTTGAACAAAAAAGAAAGGAATTTGTAATGTTACAACAGCATAAAGATCACGCGGAAATGGGGACACGACTCTACGAGCTTCGCAAAGGTATAGAGATTCTGGAAGACGAGCGGAAAAAATCAAAAGCAAACAACTTCTCCGGCGCCCGCCGTTGGTTTCGAGGAAGATTTATACTCACAATTTTCATTCTTTGGGGATTTCTCGGCATGGGCAGCCTGCTTTATGGTGAAGACACGACTACTGATGCGTTGTTCGTCGACGACAAAGGTAATGTAGGCATCGGGAAAAGCGCACCTGAAGCAAAGCTGGATGTCGCAGGCACAGTCAAAGCAGACGAATTCACGACAACTAATGGAATAAATCTACAGATTCCCATCGGAACAATAATGGCCTATGGAGGCGACACAACCAATACCACTATTAAAAAACAGTTGGAAGAAAGAGGATGGCTGCCCTGCAATGGTGATTTTGTTTCAATCAATCAATACAAAGAGCTGCATGATGTAATCGGTAACGCCTTCGGTGGTGACGAAAAGAATAATTCATTTAATCTTCCCGATATGCGCGGACGCTTTCTTCGGGGCGTTGCTCAGAATGTTGATGATAGCGTTAGGAATGATAAGAACACAAAAGATGAAGATAAACTGGCCAAAATGAGAGACCCGGATGCTGAATTTCGTCAGCAATCAGCAGCAAGCGGAAATAAAGGCAATAAAGTCGGTTCTGTTCAGGATGATGCAATTGGTCAACACAAACACAAATATGATACGAATATCCGGACATGGGATGAACGGGCTGGATTTAATGGTAAATTCTTATATGGAGATGGGGAGACCGCTGCTCTTCATCATGATACAACCGGTAATAATGTTCCCCCTGGTGGCAATGAAACCCGCCCGAAGAACATCTATGTCAACTGGATCATCAAGGCGAAATAAATACCTCCACGCAAACCTAGAGATCCGTGGTTGTGAGGGGGCGGCAACTTTTTATCCGGTAAACGTAAGGCTATTGAACAAAACAGAATATCGAGGTTGTTTATACGGCAGATTACATTGTGAATGACAATCCAAAGAAAGGAAACATATTCCCATGATAAGACGCCAGCAATCATTTCCAGGAAAATTTCTAATTGTCGCGATCACTTCCCTGTTACTTCTGAGTATGAGCAGCCTGCTTAATGCTCAAGGTGCAACCGATGCGTTATTCATCGACAAGAACGGCAATGTCGGCATCGGGACGGATAAACCGGAGGCAGCACTCGATGTAAATGGAACGGTAAAAGCAAAGGAATTTAAGGGTGACGCCACGTCCCTGATCTTTGATGTCAACGGTAACATCATCACGGGCGACCTTGCCATTAACAGCACAGGGGCTGTTACATTACCTGCAGGTACTACCGCGCAACGTCAAGCATCTCCAAAAGACGGCGCACTGCGATACAACACCACAGCAAAAATGGTTGAGGTTTTTTTTGAAGGAACGTGGTTTGCAATCGAAACAACACCACGCCTTAGCGACAATGTCATGTCCTTTAACTATAAAGATCCGGGTGTTGATCAGAAGTTTATTGTTCCCGAAGGTGTAACGAAAATATTTGTTAAGATATGGGGTGCAGGCGGAGCAGGCGGTACACGGGGTGGTTGGGTATATGGTTCGGATGGAGGCGGTGGTGGTTTTTCACGCGGCGTTTTGACAGTCACTCCCGGCGAAACACTGACAGTCGTTGTCGGCAGGGGTGGCGAGGTGCATCAAGTCGGTATTGGTTATGCAGGCGGTGGAGCTGCAACCGCTAATAATAAGGACAACAGGTATTGCGGTGGTGGCGGCGGCAGATCGGCTGTCACTCGTGAAAAGGAAGAACTGATCGTTGCCGGAGGCGGCGGTGGCGGTGGATCAACACGGTCATGGCTATTCTGGGGTAAAGGTAATTCAGGCGGTGCAGGCGGTGGTGTTACCGGCGAGAATGGATATTCGCAGTATGATGAAAAGCATTCTTATGGCGGCAGAGGAGGAGAACAAAATTCTGCAGGTGCCGGTGGTGAAGGCAATGGAGGGCCTGGTAACGGGTCTGACGGGGGCACCATCAAAGTCAACTCCTATGGCGGCGGTGGTGGCGGCGGCTGGAAGGGAGGCGGTTCCGGGGCGTATAGCGAACAAAACACGATGGGTGGCGGTGGCGGCGGCGCTGGTCATATAAGTGAAAAAGCTATATTTGCAAGCACTTTAACAGGAACAAAAAGACAATGTCCGATGCAAACTGATCCTGATTATCAGCCGGGTGTTGGTATTGGAGGCCAGGACAACCAAAAGGGAGGCAACGGATTTGTCGTTATCCGGTGGTAATTGACAGGGGGACCTTCAAAGGAGGTATATTATCTGTGACGGAACAACAGCATAAAGACTGCGCCGGGATTGGAGTACAACTTGCGGAATTGCGCAGCAGGTTGCAGAGACTGGAAGCTGAACGGGATAAATTAAAAGGCGGCATCGTCTTCAGCGCGTGTCAATGGTTTCGTGAGAAACTTATAATTATAATTATTGTTCTTCTGGTATTTCCGGCAACCGGTAGCCTGCTCTATAGTCAAGAAGACAGTGCGTTGCTTATCGATGCTAAAGGCAATGTTGGCATAGGGAAAACTGATCCCCAGGCGAAGCTGGACGTCGCCGGCGCCATCACGGGAATCGGAATGGTTCCACCCGGGGCAATTGTAATGTTTTACGGAGATATCAAAAACTCTTTCGATGAGGAAGGTAAAGGTCGCAAGATGACCGCTTACGAGGGTTGGCAACTGTGTAACGGGAAAAATAATTCACCCGACCTTCGTGACAGATTCGTTGCCGCAGCCGGAAATGTTTACAAAATGGGAGAAACAGGCGGGTTGGATAGTGTCAGCCTTACCGCAAATCAAATGCCTTCTCATAGTCATGGTGGCATAATCGAAGGCACCACAGGACCTTCTCAAACGTTGATGCCGATAGTAATAGGAAATGTAGCAAGACAAGCAGGGCTCGTCACAGCAACGACACCTGCAAGCGGCCCTAATATGACACCCTCTCCCCCCCACAATCACCAGATATCCATAGAGATAAAATCCGACGGCAAGGGAGAACAACATGAAAACAGACCTCCCTTTTTCGTACTGGCATTTATTATGAGACTCCCAACATCTATAAATCCATAGGAGAAGATAGCAATGCATCTGAATCGACAATAACCATATAATGCTCTCCAATCAAACCCGGATCAGAAGCAATATGGAAGCCAAAAATAATCTTGACATAGTGCTTTATCTTTGAAAGATTACGCAACTTAATCCACTTTATTCCAACAAAATGCATTGAGGAGGCGAAAGATGATCGGCAAACAGATTAGGATGGAGCGTATCATGAACCGTGAAAACGGCCGGACGTTAATTGTTCCGATGGACCACGGCGTATCGGCAGGCCCCATCCCCGGCCTGGAGGATATGAAAACCGCAATCGGCAAGGTAGTTGACGGCGGCGCCAACGCCATTGTAATTCATAAGGGCGTTGTTCGCACAGGCCATCGCGGCCGCGGCACTGACGTCGGTTTGATCGTGCATCTGTCCGCCAGTACATCGCTCAGTCCCGATCCCAACTCTAAAGTGCTCGTCTGCACCGTTGAAGAAGCCATCAAGCTGGGCGCCGACGGCGTATCCATCCATGTGAACATCGGCGCTGATGATGAAAAGGAAATGCTCAAAGACTTCGGTGAAGTTTCCAAACAATGCCAAACCTGGGGCATGCCGCTTCTGGCCATGATGTATACCCGCGGCAAGAAAATCAAAAGCGAAAGCGACGTCGAAGTAGTCAAACATGCCGCGCGTGTGGCTGCAGAACTGGGCGCTGATCTCGTCAAGGTCAGTTACACGGGCAGTGCGGAAAGCTTCCGCAGTGTTGTCGAAGGCTGCGCCGTTCCAGTGCTGATCGCCGGCGGTGAAAAAGCGGAAAATGACTTTGATGTTTTGAAGAATATTAAAAATTGTGTTCTGGCGGGCGGCGGCGGCGTATCCATCGGCAGAAATGTTTTTCAGCATGAAGACCCCACGCGGATGATCAAGGCCATCAAAGCAATTATTCACGAAGATGTCAGCGTGGAAAAGGCCATAGCGATTCTGGAAGGAAAGGCGAAAAAATGAAACAGGTATGGCTGGACTGCCGGAATTGGAAAAAAGACCTCGTGACGACGGCTATTGAAAGCGGGGTTGACGCCGTTCTGGTTAATCGCGAGGATGTAAGTAAAGTGAGAGCCCTGGGGCTCATTACTGTAATATCCGACGCCGATGAAAGCGACCAGAGGCTGGGAAAAGATGTCCTGGAAATCACCATTAAAAATAAACAAGACGAAGATCGAGTTTCCGCTCTGACCAAGGAAACAGCCATCGTGGAGAGCGAAGACTGGACCATCATTCCTTTGGAAAATATCATTGCCCAGGGAGCCAAGGTTGTTTTTCCCGTGACATCCAAAGAAGAGGCTGGAGTAGCTTTGACCATTCTAGAGAAAGGCGTCTGGGGCGTTCTTATCCGCACGGACAGTCCGGCTGTTGTGAAAGACATCACTTCTTTTGCCAAGGGTATTGGTTCACAATTGGACATTCTTGAATTCACAATTAAAGATGTGCAGAAAGTATCGATGGGCGATCGCGTCTGCATCGACACAATCACGGACATGAAACAGGGAGAAGGCATGCTGATCGGCAACTATAGCAATGCTTTTTTCCTGGTTCATTCGGAAAGCGTCGAAAACCCCTACGTCGAGCCCCGCCCCTTCCGGGTCAATGCCGGGGCGGTTCATGCCTATATTCTGATGCCGGGCGGCAAAACGAAATACCTTGACGAACTCAAAACGGGAGACGAAGTTCTGATTGTTAATCAAAAGGGAGAGAGCTTTGTTTCCACGGTAGGCAGGCTCAAAATCGAAAAGAGACCCATGCTGAACATTGTTGCCGATGTCGGGGGCAAAGAAGTTTCCCTCATCCTGCAAAATGCGGAAACCATTCGCCTGACCAAACCATCCGGCGAGCCCATATCAGTCGTTAAGCTTTCCAAAGGGGATAAGGTTCTGGGCTATACCGAAGAAGGCGGCAGGCATTTTGGCTTCAAGATTGAGGAAACCATCAACGAGAAGTGATTTTTATCTATAATCTACGGAAGGCGGTCGATTCTTATATCGACCGCCACATTCCCGGCCGCAAATTCAGTACGTTCATTGTTTGTCCTGACCATGCCTATATCTTCCATTTGCTGCAAAAAGGCGGCAATGTACCGGGCATCTATTTGAGCCTTGAGAAAGATCGTTTCCCCGCGCTGCTTCCTTTCCCCAATCCTCGCATTGAACCGGTTAAGACATGCTTCAATTTCCTGCCTGCCCCGATTCGTATCCGGCACCTGGATCGTCAAATTAAGACCCACCCTTTTCATGGGGACCGCCTGCGCCGCCGGCAAAGAAGATTTTGCGGACGCCATATCTTTGTTTTCCCTGGCAGCACCACTGACTTCGGCCATTTTTGATTTCCTTCTTTGCCCGGAGGAAGGCATGGCCGGCATTGTCATCGTTTCCGCTTCTCCTTTGGCAACGCTTTTTTGAGTTTTGGCCATAGCCTCGGTATCTCTTGACACCATCGCTGTCGGCCTCTCTTCCTTCAGCGTCGCCGGCAAATTGGCAACTTCTTCCTGTTGAGTCTCTCTGGCGACCGGGGGGGCGGCAAAGTGCTCGCGTTCCTGTGCCCGTGTAGCCGCAGGAGGTGTTTTCCTGTCTTGTGTTGCCGTGGAAGAAATGGCAGGTTCCCGGAGAATTTCCGGTGTGGCCTGCTTCTTTGCCGATTCGGTCACAGGCGCGGGCAGCGGCGCCATTTGCTTTACCTCCGGCCCGCTTTTCTGGTAGACCAGGAAGGCAAAAACCACGATGAAAACAGTAGTCAGAGCCTGGATAGGAATTTTGATGTGCAGGGGGTAAAAGAGCCTACGCCAGACACTCTGTTTCTGCTCTCTCTCTTCTCTGATTGCGGCCATGATCCTTTGCTCGAAGAAGGGCGGCGGTTCCACCTCGTCGAGATTATGCAGGAGGCTTACTGCTTTGTGCAAATCCGCTATATCCCGACGGCAACCGGCACATGTATGAAGATGTTCCTCAACACGTCTTTTTTCTTCCGGGGAAAGCACATCTTCCAGATAAGCCGGAAACAAATTATTTATGTCTTTACAAGTAGTCATCGCAGATCACCGAATATCCTGAGCAGGCCTTCTTTCAAGGCGTTTCTGGCTCTAAAAAGACGGGACTTCACGGTTCCTTCCGGCAGTTTCAACATAACCCCGATCTCTTCGTAAGAGTATTCCTGTATATCACGGAGCACAAGGACTTCCCGCTGCTCGCCGTCAAGGGCACTGATGCATACCTGAACGGTTGCAGCCAGTTCCCTCTTCTCCAACTTTTCAACAATGGATTCCTCGCCGGAACGGACGGTGTTTAGAAGAGTCGCATCCATTATGCCGGTTGACTCATCAAGGGACATTTCTTCATTCCTCGAACGGGCGTTTTTTTGCTTGAGATGATTTTTGGCATGATTCAAAACAATACCGCAAAGCCAGGTGGAAAAACGGGCATCGCCCCGAAATTTGCCTATTGCCCGATAGGCGGAAAGAAATGACTCCTGAACGACGTCGCAGGCCTCATCATAGTCACCGATCATTCTGTAGGCTACATTGAGCATTTTCTTCTGATGTCTCCGGACCAGCACCGCAAAGGCGTTTGTATCGCCCCGCTGTGAGCGAGCCACAAAACCGGCATCATCATCCCCGATGATCCGGTTTCGTGCATCCCTATGAGCAGATATATCCGGCAAAGCGATTCCTCCCGTCATGGCCGCAAAGCTACCACGTTGCCCTGCTTTACGCAATGATGGACAGCCTTCCTTTATCAGAACCGTGACGGCGGAGGAGGAGCGAATCCGGCGTTGTCCCATAAACGATTATGCGGCCGGCAGGGCTTAGGGGCGCAGGATATAACACCCAGCTTACAGAGGGTCGAGCGCCACTCATACTTGATGTAGATGTTCTCCACTGCACGCTTTTCCGGTTCAAAACTTACGATCTGTGTAGGGGAATATTCATCCCGGCCATAGCCGGTGCCGGCGCTTTCCATCGTCTGTTCCACTGCTGCTTTATCCTTCATCTGCCCGTCCAATGCCCGCGGCGCTGCCGGCGCGGACTCTGCTTTACTTGCGGAACCGGCCCTGCTTTCCCTGTGAGGTAAATTAGTAGGAGACTTCCGTAATATATTCACAGGCTGCTCGCAGCGTTTAATTTCCGGATAGACAGCCACGGCGATGACACCCATGGCGGACTGATCACCGAAAGCGGCGGCATAAGAGTCGGGAACGTCCGTAAAATAAAAGCGATTAACGCGGTCCTGCGCTGTACGCCATCCCGAAAACTCTCCAGAAGCATACGGTTCCAGGATGTACATGCGCTCGTTATTTTTCAGCCGGGATTTTCCACCGCTGATAATATTGCGGCCGTCAACAGCTATGACCAGCCCGATGCGCCGGTCGAGATGGTTTTGCACTTCTATGCGGTAGTGGTCTCCTTTTGTCGCCTCCGCGTATACCTTGTGTAATCCCCGTTTTATTTTGACCGGGTATACCGGCAGAGAGTGACCATCGTCGGTTGTAATTCTTACTTCAACGGCGTCTCCGATGCCTCCGGCTGAGGCATTGACGGCAAAAATGGTGATCGCTGCTAAAATGATTATTATGATTTTTTTCATTTTCTGTTCCTCCTTAAATTGTCTTTGAAAACTTAGACAACGGGAGGCTCAAAAAAGTTCCCCAAAATATATTTTTTTATTCATCCTCCCGATGCGGGTAGTGCAAAAGAAATCGGCCGGAAATAAATAATTGATATATCAAGATGTTTGATATAGATTACAGATTAAATTACACTTTTTTAAATTACTATATCAGCGGTGCTTAAAGAAGAAAAACAAACTTTAAGAACCGCCATTGGCAGCAATTGAAGACGCCGACCTGCTCTATTGGAGAGGCATTACTTTGAATAATGAAGAACGAATAATAATTAAGCTGAGCATCAACAGCTTCAGGGTCAAGGTGATGTTGGCTTTGATCCTGTCCATGATTCTTCTGGTCGTAATCAGCGGATTTCTCCTGAACAAATCAGCCTGGAAGGGGCAACTCAAACAACTCCGCAACCAATTGTTGACAGTTGCCCAGATTTCGGCACTGTCTGTTGATGCCGATCTTCTGAAACGGATTCCCTGCAACCGGGATGGCATCAACACTATTCCTTACAAGCGTATAGACGAGCATCTGAAGGCAATTCTCCATTCCAACAATACTATAAAAGATATTTATATTATGACTAAGACCGAACAGGAAGGTACATGGCAATTTATTGCGGATATTGATACACCCAATACAACTAAAGAAAGGCCCAAAGCGGCCTTTCCCGGAGATCGTTATAATGCGGCACGTTTTCCTCAGATGTTGAAGGGATATGACGGTCCTTCCGCCGATCAATACATCGAAACAGATGAATGGGGAGCATCCTTGTCCGGTTATGCGCCCATTAAAGATAACCGGGGGGAAACCGTTGCCGTCCTGGGAGTGGATATTACAGCTGATGTTCTTTTAGAAACCGAAAGAAATATTAAACGGAATATCTGGTTTATCCTCATTTTCGGACTGATTGCCTCCATAATTCTCGGGGTATGGCTCTCTGCAATGATTTCACGACGGGTTGTTAATCTTGTCGAAGGGACCCATCATGTTGCAGACGGCGATTTGCAATATCGTGTCAACATCAAAGGCAACGATGAAATCGGTCAACTGGCAAAATCATTCAACCTGATGACGGAAAGCCTCCTGGAAGCCAGAAAAAAACTCAACGATTATTTCATGAGGATTGTACAGTCGCTTGTTTTGTCTCTTGAAGCGAAAGATGTCTACACTGCGGGACATTCCGTGCGAGTTGCTGAATATGCGGCACAAATCGCTGCCAGAATCGGCCTGCCGGCAGAAAAAGTCGAAGAGTTGAAAGAGGCGGCATTGCTTCACGATATTGGCAAGTTGGGAATCTCGGAGAATATTTTAAATAAGAATGGGCCTCTCACCCCGCCGGAGAGGACAGAAATTAACAATCACCCTGCTGTCGGAGGCAAAATTCTAAAACCGGTATTTCTGAATGAGGAAATGTTGACAGCCATAACGGGACACCATGAACGCTATGACGGAACTGGCTGCCCGAATGGACTGGCGGGAGAGCAAATCAGCATCTATGCAAGAATTACGGCTGTGGCCGACACGTATGATGCAATGACCTCTACACGGGCTTATCGGCCGAATATGGGTAAAGAGTGGGCAATCGGCGAATTGGAAAAGGGCAAAGGCACCCAGTTCGATCCCCGTATTGTAGATGTGTTCATTGAGATTTTGCGGGAAGAATTACGAAATACTGCCCCTACCGGAAGGGATTGATCCGGATGATGCTCCATTGTCAGCACATAAAAATTGCTCCAGAAATTTCTATTGCATGACCCTGGCTTGTTCTAAAGGTTCTGAAACGCTATTGAACATCAACAGCTTAAAGAAGGCTTTTCTTTCTCATTATAAAATTCAGGATACAATCTTTTTGCACAATCAGGGCATATACTGTGACTGAACTTCGCCTCGGAGTGATCTCTGATATAAGATTCAATCTGATTCCAGTAACCCTTGTCGTCACGAATTTTTTTACAGGAGGCACATATCGGCAGTAAGCCGCTTAAGATTTTGACCTGGGAAATTGCTTCCTGAAGTTCCAGGATAAGCTTCTCTCTCTCTTCTTCAATCTTCCTGCGCTCGGTAATATCCCGGATCGTTCCCTGAAAGCCAATTATTCTGCCATTGGCGTCGTAGCGGGCCACTGCTGTGATCAGCACATGCCTTACGCTGCCGTCTTTTCTTCTCAGATCAACGGGAAATTCCTTGGTATAGCCGCATTCTGCAGCAGTTCTGGCATGTCTTGTCTGTTCTTCCTCGTTGGCATAGACAAATGGTATCTTCATTTGGAGCAGTTCTTTGCGGCTGGAGTAGCCGAGTAACTCTACCGCAGCATCATTCAAATCAATAAGTCTTCCATCCTTTGATGTTATAAAAACGCAATCCCGTGAAGTTTTAAAAAACTGGTTGTATTTTTCCTCGCTTTCCTTCAGCACCGCTTCTGTTCTTTTGCGCTCAAATATTTCTTTCTGCAGCGCTTTGTTTGCCTTTACCAACTCGGTTGTTCTTTCACCCACCCGGACTTCCAGTTTTTCGTTCGCCGTCTGTAATGCTTTCTGTGCTTGTTTGAGCGCAGTAATGTCACGAACGGACTCAATGGCACCAACAACATTACCGCTGTTGTCATATAGCGGCCTTGCTTTACCCCAAAGGACAAGAGGATGTGCTCCTACAGCCATAGTCGTCTCGGTTAAAAGGACATCTCCCTCCCTTTTGACAAAATCATATTTCTTTTCGGTTTCCGCATCAAATTCGAATACCAGGTCAATCAGCACAGGCCTCCGCGTACCATAAAACGGTATGGCATATTCATGATCCCCCTTTCCCAGCATATCCTCTGTCTTTATACCCGTCATCTCCTCTATAGCCCGGTTCCAGGCAATAACCTTCCCGGAAAGGTCAACTGCAAATGTCGCATCCGGCAGAAAATCAATAATATCGGCAAGTCTCTTTTCTGATTCTTTCAGCGCTGCTCCCATCTGCTTGTGTTCATTGATATCCAGCAGTGTCATCAGAGTCTGCTTTGTTCCGGGCATTGTGGCTATGGTTGCAGCTATATCCTTTACCAGTCCATCCCGGCTGACAAGCTGAAATTCATATGCCCTGGGAGCAGACAGCGGATCGATGTCGCGCAGACGATGATACTCTTTCATTCGCTCGAGATCGTCTTTTCGATAAACGAATTCCATCCACTTTTTCCTGCATTCCACTTCCTCCCTGGTGTAGCCGGAAATTTTTTCGAATTCACCGTTCACCAGTACTATGGTGTTATCTTTCTTAAAAATAAT
This sequence comes from Smithella sp., assembly GCA_039679455.1. Taxonomy (GTDB): domain Bacteria; phylum Desulfobacterota; class Syntrophia; order Syntrophales; family Smithellaceae; genus MVRV01. The sequence goes on from JBDKUX010000075.1 coordinate 103,572, forward strand.
TGTTGCGATTCCCGCATTTTCAAAGGCGGTCTGGTAGAAGTTCTCCGATTCAGCATTGTATTGAAGAATTTCCATCAGTTCAGAGAACCGCTCTTTTGTTTTGGCTTTATCTTTCATTCGATATACCTTTATTAAACAGTCCTTCCAGGGAAAGCTGATCTTTCCGGCGTAAAATAAATGTTATTTTTATAATGGCGGAGATAAAAAACTCTGTAAAAGCTAACAATATTTATATGGCATGCAAGGTATCAATCAACAGGGCTTCTTTGCTTTATTGAAAAATTCTTCCATATTTTCGAAATTTTCGTTGACAGCATTTTTAAAATATTCACAGCCTGTTTTGTAAGTTTTCATCCATTCAGAGGTAAATTTTCTGCCTTTTTCAGAGAAGATGGGTGATTTATCCCAGAAACTGCTCATAATCCTTTCGGTCTGCTCATATAAAGCATTCCTGGCACCAAAATTATCGTTGAAAACAGTTTTATTGAAATCGATTATTTGCCTGGCGATTCGTATCGTATACATTCCGGCCTCCAATATAAAAATTTTATTTATTTTTTTACAGTTTTAGCTGCTTCTACAGTCTGTTTTTCGGCGAAATAATCGGTGGCTTTTTTATAGTTGTCATCAACACAAGATTTTAATTCTTCCCGTCTTTTTTTATTGGTTTTAACCCACTCATTCATGGTCTTCTTGCCATTTTCCGGAAGCCATTGAGCTTTTTCTGATAAGCTCAAAACAAGTTTCTCCGTCTGTTCCTGTAAGGCTGTTATTACATTGAAAGTATTCTCAAATGCCGTTTTGTTGAACTCTATTATTTGTCTGGCGATTATTTTCTGATCCATCCCATAAGCTCCTTGATAAAATTAAAATAGCAAAAAAAGTCTAATTCCAAGTTGCATTCAAAGGATTAGCGTCGCAAACAGGGAGGGCGAGTATTACAACTTTGTTGAGAGGAAGCCGACATCACACCTGGAATGCAACTTGGTATAAAGTGTAGCAATTGCTTTCTATAACAACCTTTTAGATTAGTTATGGCAGAGTGTAAAGATAGATTTAATTAATGGCTAATGGGTAGTAAATTTACCCATTATTTAAGGAAATGCAGGCGGGCATGGAAGTTTGAAGTTTTGATCAGTCCAAAATCATTTCTCATATCCAGCTATTTTTCGAGGAAACGCAGCTGGGACTGGAGATTGCAGGTTCTATCCAAACCTAGTTTCTTTCTGATATTTTTTCTGTGAGTAGCGATGGAACCTTCTACAATCCCCAATGCCCCGGCGATTTCCTTAGTCGTCTTTCCATCCTTTATCAAATACGCTATTTCAATCTCTCGGGGGGTCAGATTAAACTGCTGAATATTTTTCAACAGCGGAGAGGCGATTTCATCCAAATTCTTTTCAACAGCATCCAGACAGAACTGCTGCTGCGCATCCAGGTTGTTTTTTCTAATCCTTTCTAAATAAGGAAATATCATACTTCCGATATTCGCAACAAAATTCTCTTCAAGATTCTTCTTGTCTTGATCTCTTTTCTTTAGCAGCACATTCAGTGCCGTATTTACTTCCTGAAGATTTTTTGTTTTGTCTTCGAGCTCTCTT
>JBDKUX010000076.1:0-2289 GCA_039679455.1 Smithella sp.
CATAGAGATTCTGGACGTTCACCTGCATCATTTCCTCCCGGCTGGGATAGCCAAATAATTCCACTGCGACATCATTCATATCGTTAATCATTCCATCTTTTGATGTCATGAAGACGCAATCCCTCGAAGTCCTGAAAAAACTGTTGTATTTATCCTTGCTTTCTTTCAGCAATGCCTCGGCCTGCTTACGTTCCGCGATTTCATTGACCAGATGATTATTCGAATCCACCAGTTCGGAGGTACGCTCCCGGACACGGTCTTCCAGTTCGTCGCGGGCTTCTCGCAGCGCTTTTTCCGCTTTTTTCCTTTGCCGGATATTAAAGAGCAGAACAATAACAACGAAAATCAATCCGATGATGCCGGCCATGGTTCCCCAGACCAGGCTTTTGTGAACCGCATAAAAAGAAACCGGTTTATTGATAATGCCACTTCCCGGTGGCAGGACGGAGCGTTTGATACCGAAACGCTCCATCTGCTGATAATCGAACATATAACGATTAGGACTTTTTCTGACCACAGGGATATTCTTGATGTTTTCTCCCTTCAAAATACGCAGGGCCATCTCTCCTGCGGATCTTCCCTGATCGTATCCGCTGGTTAGCATTCCGCCTATGATTCCATGCCCCAAACTAAAATCCCACGTACCGTAGATCGGTACCTTTGACCGCTGCGAGATTAGCTGGATACTCTCGTCATATTCATAAAACCGCCCGGTCTTGTCGACAAAAAATGTTGTATAAAAGATCACATTGCCGGCGGGAAGATTTTCAACCTTTTCCAGAAGTTTTTCCATTTCTATATCTTCCAGAAATTCAAACCGGACCCTGTCCCGGAAAGCGGGAATCACCTTCATTAATTCAGTATTGATTCTCTTGCCCGTTGTGGTCGTATCATCGACTATAATAATCTTTTCTGTTGATGGATGGAGCTGCAGGATTGTTTCCAGATTTGTTTTTAAATCCGCCGTTTCGTTAGTTCCGGTGTAAAGAGGCTGCCCTTTAAGATCGTCGTCTTTGAAATAATTTATTCCGCAAAACACAGTCGGTACCCTGCCGAATATGCCGTCGCGATATTTGACCAGGAAGTCGAGGGCGTCATTGTCCGACAGAACGATGACATCGAACCTGATATTCTGGTATTTGAATTTCAACATACGATTGAGCTGCTCGAAGTACTGATCGCCGCTCACCCACTTCGTCCCCATATATTCGATGTAAATTTTAATTCTATCATTAACAGGCGCAAGAGCTTCAACTACACCACGCGTTTCATCATTGGTCCACTTGTAGCCCTGATGGTATGAATTTAGGATGAGAACATTTTTCTTTTCATCAGCACGCGCGCTGGAGACAAAAAACAGCGTAGCCGCTGTCAATTCGACGGCCAGAAGAAATAAAGGTAAAAGTATCAACTGTTTACAATAGCAATACTTCATATGTTTACATTGTCGAAAAAGCCGTCGTATCCAGTGTCTGAAAGCCTTGTGTCTCCAGAATCTTTTCTGTTTTTTCTATCTGGTCTACATCAACGACAAACACTGCTCGCTTGGAGCTTTCCAGAACAAAACCGTAGGCATTGTTAACATTAATCTCTTCTCTATAGAGCAATTGTGTGAGGTGGTCCAATCCGCCCGGCATGTCCGGAAGAAGAATGGCTAAAACACGCCGTAGATTTACAGTCATTCCCGCTTTGGTCAATACTGTTTCCGCCCGTTGGGGATCATCAACAATCAAACTGATGACGCCGAACGTATCCGATGTCGATATTGTCGTCGCTCGTATGTTTATATTTTCTCCGGCCAGCAGTCTGGTAACATGCGCCAGTTTTCCAGGCTTATTTTCGGCAAAAATGGAAAGCTGATAGGCAATCATGGTTTTTCTCCCTAGTTTATTTTCCAGTGATATGATTCAGGATACCGTCTTCGGAAGACCTAATGCCTGAGACATTGCAATTAAAAAATCACAAATAGATGCACAATGCAATGATAAAATATTGGTGTATAAATCTAAATTGCATTACCCATTTCATCGTCTACCGACACCAACGACGATACAAGAATATAACCGGCGCCCCGTATTGATTTGATACGCTCCGTCCTGCCGTCACCGGAAGAAAGCTTCTTACGCAACCGGCTTACATGTACATCAACACTTCGATCATACGGGGAAAGCGGACGACCCAATACTTCCCGTGCCAGGGCATCACGTGTTACCAGTTCTCCCGCATTGCGCATCAGCATTTCCAAAATATTAAACTCTACCGCCGTCATTTCCACTGGCTCTCCCCCGC
>JBDKUX010000077.1:0-44748 GCA_039679455.1 Smithella sp.
CGACTTCATCCGGAGCATAATCTCTACACAATTTTACAAATTTTGAGCGTGACGCTATTTGAAAAAGCACCACTAAATCAACTATTTGAAAATTTCGATTACAAAATATGCGCTGATTTCAAAGAACCTCTTTACAACCAACTAAATTTGTTCGACTATTAACCGGACAGTAATGAAAATTTATAAAAGATTAGACGTGTTTCAGAGAAAACATATTTTTCACAATAAAATAATTCTTCTTCGTCAGTATATCCAACTTCATGCCTAGATAAAAATAACAAGCCAAAAAAATTAGCTTAGAGACAAATCGCAGCTCGTACAAGACATTGAAGTATCTCATTAAAATAATTGTTATTGCAGCACCGAAAAATATTATAAAAATTAAACCTATATTCTGATATTCCCATTCGATCTTATAATAGTGTTGAGAAACGACAAATGAAACTGTTCCCGAAATCAAGCCTGCCAGAAGTGTTCCCCATGCAGCGCCGATTGCACCCCATTTATAAATAAATGGTATATTTATCATTATATTCAATCCAATACTCACTGCAGTCAGTATGGAAGTGATATAAGTTTTTTTTGCATATATAAGCTGTGGTTGTTTGCCAAAAAAATATGATCCATATAGCATAGATAAAATTGTAACAATATCAATTGCGCCATGATAAGATTCCGGTGTCAGAATAAATATGATTTCCTCTGAAAAAAGGGCAATCATGAGGCCGATTGCAATTGAAATATACAGAAACGGTGTAAGATAACGCCCTATCGATTTTCCGCCATCTTCTCCCATCTCAAACATACGCTTATATATTTGAGGAGAAAATACATTTTGAATGGCTGTCATGTAGGTAAAAACGATATTCGCGACCTTCTGCCCTATGTTATATACGCCAACTCCTCCTACTGTGTTTAAAAGCCCAATCATATATTTATCAAACTGGCTGCCGATGACGCCGAAAAAAATCCTTGGCGTAAGAGGCAGGCTGATTTTTAAAGAATCTTTCAGTGTTTCCCGATTAAAAGAAACAGGAAGAAATCTTACAAATCTTAAAGAAAGAACGGAAAATATTATGCAACTTGCAAAAAGCTGACCCCAAATAAGTCCGATAACTCCAATGCGTAAATAAACCACCATAAACAACGAAAACATCACCGTCAGGAGACTCTCATCAATCGTGAACCATACAAGAGCCTTCGCGTTTTCAGTATTCTTGAAATAGGTCAGGAAATAGGTCTTCAAACCCATGACACCGGTCGCGCAATATGACCAGAACAATATATGAGCATGATCAGAAGAACCAATAATCCATCGTGAAAACTGATATTTGAATATATAGGTAAGGAATCCGCAGATAACAAAGGCTATGATGACAAATAGCAGGGTTGAATATAACAACCCGGCTATATTCTTTGTTTCTTTCTGCTCAAAAAAATTCCTTTCATATCCGACGGTCAAGCCAAAATTTGCGAGACCGTTGACAAATATGGCGTAAACCTGGGCGAGTGCCCATACGCCATAATCTGCCGGTGTCAAGATCCTTGTAAAAATAGGCAATGTCAAGAGAGGGATAAGATTGCCGACAATTACAGGGAGAAGGTAAATAAAGCCGTTTTTAATCTGTTTTTCTTTACTGGTCATATATGGATCAGACAAGGAAAGAATATCATCCGGTAACCTCTGTCATTGGTGCGTCCACCGGTGTATTCTTAAACCACTGCTTAAGTTCTTCTGGGCCGCTGATAATTTCGATTCCATGTGCAGCTCGATCATCTTTTTGAACCAGACCTGTCGGATCGTAGTAGCATGAGGGCTTGCCAAGTTCACGGGCAATTAAAGCGGTTGATGTAAAAGGCATGGAAATCACAAAACTACTCGCTTCGATCAATCGATGCGCTGAAATGTCAGGATCAATGATGTTAATATTTTTAGCCTCTGACAACCGTTCTGCAAAGGTAAGGTACAAAGGATGCGTAAAAGATGATTCGTTTTTCAGCTTACGCTTGCGTTTCCATAGCATCACGTAACCGGCATCCCTGCTAGCTTGCTGTATGTCATGAAGAAATGGTATACAAGTTTTAGGAATATAATACTCGGAGTCAATTCCCAAAGTACAATAAAACGAGGAACGAGTGGGTGTTATATCGAACACGGCAACTCCCCGGTCGGTGAATGCAGGCATTTCCTTTGCGCTGGTAGAAAAACTGATTGAACTTACGACACTGATATTGGCTTCATCCCCAACCGCGCGCCGCACAAAATCGGCCTGATACTCATCCCAAACAAGGTAAAGAGGCCAGTTCATTGCTTTCCAGCCATAGGGCAGGGGTGGATACCCCTCCGGTCGCTTGAATGCTTCGCAATTGGTTGAATAGAAGTAGAAGGCAATCCGCGAACCGCGACGTTCTGCCTCATACGTCCACAGCGGACGGTAAATCCAGCCGGAGTTATGAAACAGGTAATCCTTTGCCAATCGTTCGGGATTTTGCATGCGCACCTGCGCGGCAAGCGCGGCCTGGTTGAGCAACAGTGCATGCCACCAATGGCCGCGCAGCAAATCCCATAACGTGATAAGAATCGCTCCCGTACTCCAGGCTATGAAGCGCATCAGCGCGCTGAAACTTGCCAATGATGGAATTGGAGATGGAACCGCGACAACCGGTGTTCCATTTACTGCCTTACGATCGGCGCCGATTACGCTATGGCAAATAGTATCAAAATCGTTTACTCTGCCTGCCCACTGCGTGTACCATGTTATGATGTCGTGGCTACAGCCATCCCGGCCGGGCAGCGGAAGATTTCCAGGCGAGAGCGCATTGAAATAAACATAACGCCCTAATTGTTGCTTTGATCGATTACACACCGCCTTAATACTACTGAGAATAATCTTTGTGATTATCAAAACGCCATAGGCCAGCAGCAGTCCAACGTAGGCTTGCCACAGCATGGCTGTCAGCAATGGTGCAATTTTAAATCCCTTCTTCTGAATGGCTTCACGCCATTCAGATGGAAGATAGTAAGCAACCGACGAGCCTCGTTTCCCTAATGCGTAAAGCAAGGCACGATTAAGATTCACCCCAGCCACACGAATCAATAGATATTGCCTGCAAACAATCTCTGCCTGCTCAATACCCTCGCCAAATATGTGCTTTGAGAAATGCTTCTTGTTTATATCCAACGACTGAGACGTCAATGATTGTTTAATATCGGTAAGTCGGCTTAGTGAGTTATAATCTTTCAGAAATCGATAACCACGCATGATGAGCATGATGCGATTTAAACCACGGCGCTTAAAAAATCTTTGAAACAAATGACTTCTCTCCTATCGGCTAAATCGACATTGTAGGCTGCTTCAACAGCGATGATTCGAACAGCGGATTAACTGCTGCAAAAAAGATCACCTCTTCAAAACTGTCCATATGTCTATATTTATCGCTCACGCGATACTGTTCAACATATCCCGCCTTCAGGAAACAATTAATGCTGCTTATGTTTTCTGAATAAACACCAGCTTCCAGATAATGCATGTGGACGTCTTTAAATAAATATTCATTAATCAGCCGAAGCGCATTGCTTGCGTAGCCCTTTTTCCATACACGCTTGGCAAAAAGACAAATTCCTATGGATGCAGAAAAATGAAAATAGTCGATATTATGAACCCTGATCGTGCCAACAAAAGAATCATTGTCTTGTTTTAAAAATATCCCGAATAGAATTGAAAGTGGATTATCCCAATCATTAGACACATAACACATAACACTATCTTTTGTCTGGTAATTCTGTCGTACTGCAACAAGATACTTATTAACCTCGGAATCGTTTAGGCCGTCAACATATTCATTTGTAACATCGGTCCCTTTTAAGGGGCGAAGCAGAATATCATCAGTTTGAAGTAGTATCTCTTGTTTATTGATCATTTTTCAGCGGTCTCTTCCATTTCAAAATAATAGTCTGATACAAAACGTACAACCTTGCCCGCTCGATATTTTTTGGCGTATTTATAGCTTTCCCCAAAAAGAATCTTCAACCACCATACAGCATCGTCAAACCCAAAATATTTACGGAAAGGAAGTGTACTGGAAAGTCTTGGGTTGATTTCAAAGGGAACAAAAAGATTTTCATCAATGCGCCGTGACTGAATATTGATACAACCATGTAAATCTGTGGCAACAGCGATCCTCTCGGAAAGTCTCTCCAGAAATAAGCATTCGGAATAAACTGCCTCTGCTGAAAGTCCCCCGAAACCCAGACGGCGCTTGAAAGTAATGGAAGACACATTGTGGCCATCGGAAAATACTCCCGTTGTATATTCTTCTTCAACACGGCCGAGGTATTCCTGGACAATGAGGAGGCCATCATCCTTTCTTTTCACATAAGCCAAATCGTCTTCGTTATCTACTATCCAGAGCCGCTTACTTCCATATCCCGTTCTTGGCTTAATAATAACGGGAAAATCTAATGATCCGTCGTAGTCTCTCAAGAGAGTAGTTCGTGGAGTTCTGATCCCTAGACTGTTTAGGAAATGCGTAGTCTTTAACTTGTCCAAGAAATTTTCGATAATAAGCGGATTGTTGAGCAGAATCTTTACGCCTAGCGATTCTATCTCAGTCCTTTGTTTGTTGAGGAGTTCGATTTCCGGTTCAGAAATTGGTAGCAATGCGTCAACTTTCTCAGTCCTAATAATATCTTTAAGAAAAGTCATGTACTTATCCGGATTAGATGCTGCAGGCGCCTTGATAAAGGCATCAAGGATAGGGCTAACAGGACATCCTTCCTTCATGTCACATCCGATGAGTCGTGAGGCTGATGCTCTGAGAGCTCGAACGGCGCCACCGCCAATATCACCGCAGACAGCCGATATCAGGAGCACGGGTTGCACCTTCATTTGATCCTGCAAAGAACCTCCTTCAGATATAGCTTGGTTTCCTTTGCTTCCTCAATCTGGCAATGCAAGCGGGCCATATCGTATCGGACTTCTCTGAAGACAACTTTGCCAGACGGAAGATCAATCACGGCATAAGACGGCCAGCCGCCATGACGGGGCTGGCCCAGGGATCCAGGATTGATAATCATTTTTTCACCTATCCTTCGGCTCATGGGATAGTGCGTATTTCCAAGGATAAAGACTGACGAGTTAAGAGTTGCGAATGGTTCCATCGGTGTATCCGGATAGACATAGCCGTCCATGGGTGCCCAAGGACTGCCATGGCAACAGCAGACACCTGAGCTTTGCCAAGTTATGGAATCGGGCAACGTTGATAGCCAAGAAACCAGTTCATGACAATCGGATTGCAGGAGTTTCTCCATGGATTTTCCATAACGACTTAGATAATTCTGCCGAGTACCCTCATTGCCATTATAAATATCGATAAATAGCGAATCGTGGTTCCCCCTGATTGCAATCAGGTTGGGAATTGCCAGGAGACGATAGTAAATCTCCAGTTGGTCATAGTAGTAACCGCACAAATCTCCTAAAAAAACATTAATATCAGCTTGCTCGGAAAGAATTCCCCCAAGGGCAGCATCGAAGGCAGACCCATTCCCATGGATGTCGGCAAATGCACAAATCTTCATTCGCATTTTTGGCAATAATAATTCAAGTCCCGTCCTACTCCCATCGATCCCAAAACCTCATAGAGAGAAAGCAGCTTCCCTTCATCAATGGAGGCGAGAAAATTATCAGTCCTTACTCTGAACAAGTGGGTGCTTTTCCCTTTGTTTTGTTCTTCAATGTAGTTTGAATTATCATTCAGAAGATTCAAATCTATTGGATTATCTGCGACAACTGCATGTACAGAGTATCCTGAATCCTTGAGAAACTTTTGCATACTCTCCTTGCTGAAATAGGATAAGTGATCCGGATAACATAACCAGAACTCCCTGGAAATTTTCTTTGTCTCCAGCAGGTGTTGATGAAGTGCAGAGAAATCATTAGGCACAATTAAAACCAACAGTGAATTGGGATGCATTAAACTCCGTATGATTGAGAGCAGCCCCGCTGGATCAACAACATGCTCAAGCACATTCGCACACACGATAAAATCAAAGGTGATTTGCTGCTTCAGCTTTTCTTGTAATACATCGTAAATGTTGCCCTGTTCAAAAAACGGCAATAAATGCGGATGCATTTTCTCCAGTGCAAAACGACTGAAGTCGAGGCCGGTAACAGAAACGCCGGACTGAAAAAACTTATCCATAATCCAGCCTTCGCCACAACCTACATCAAGCAGTTTTTTTCCTTTTGCAGCATGAATTAACTTTTCGATTTCGCGATAAATAAGAGATGCCTTTAATTTAAAATAAGTAATTTCCTCCTCTGTATAGGCAACGTCATAACTTCCGAGTCCTTCTTGATAGTACTTCTTCTCATAATATTCCTGCAGTTCCTTCTCAGAAGGAAGCGGGTCATATTGATAGAAACCCCATTTATTTTTTTTGATCCTCGCAATTGATTCAGACATTATATTTCCTGGATTGCACCCTTTATTTTGAGTGACTGTAAATAGTTCCGAAATGTTGTAGGTGTAAAAGGGAAAGGTGTAAATTTAATTACCATATCCTTGCTTGCCGGACCGTTGATACGGTTTATATCAACACCAGACAAGAGGATGTCAGCAACGACTTGTAGATAATTTTCTATAGTCATGACCTCCGGTCCTGCCAAATATAATGTCTCTCGTGTGTGTTGATCTAATTTATATCCATTCGCTTCATAGCATCCCAATAAATAAATTATCCATTGGGCTACATCGGAAACGCATATGTAGTTTCTCTTCGCTGTTCCAGGACCTTTGATCGTTGGCACCGCCTTCTTATGATACGCATTGGTTATCGCCGAATTAAGACCCAAATGTGCTGGTCCATCAAGACCATAAATACCGCCAATCCGAAGGATGGTATAGTTTGAGGTAAAAGTTCTTACTATTACCTCTGCCAAATATTTACTCATGGCATAATTATTTTCAGGGTTAATGGGTGTCGTATCATCAAATTCCGTTGGTTTAGATCCATGCACACCGACCATTGAAGCAAAAATGAAATATGAATCTTTTTCACAGGCATAGGCGGCAAGTTTTGCTGTGGCAACAGTATTCACATTGTATTGTACGATGTTAAGATCGCTTTGAAAATCTACACCCGCTGCAAGATGAATTATGGCTTGGCACTCAGGTATTTTCCCCGGAAGATCATCAGTGAAATTCCACAAGAATTGATTAGAGAACCCTTTGTCTTGCCTGACTAGGTAAAATATTTCATGCCCGGCTTCTTCCAATATAGGAATTAGCACTTTCCCGGTAAAACTACTGGCGCCTGTGATTAAAATATTCATGTAATTATTTACAACAGATAGTCAATTATAATAAGCATTCCCAAGTAATCCACATGTCTTTGGGAATGTCTATTTTTGCTTTTTTACCGACTACAACATCAATAAATCGTGGATGCAAACCCAAGGCCGGTCGCTTGATAATAATTTTTTCTAACGTGATTTCGTCTCCCGCTCGAATATCTTTTGCGGCAATAATGCTACGCCTTCCAATTCGGTGATTCTCTCCTTCACTTTCGCGTACACGCTTCACTGAACTGCCAAGCAATAGTTCCGTTGTCCTGATAGCGTTAACAAATTCTTTTAGCTCCTTTGGCTCAAGAGAAAAAGGATGATCAGGACCAGGGTCTTTTCTATTAAGTGTAATATGTTTCTCAATAATCGCTGCACCCATGGCGACGGCCGCCACCGAAGACAGATAATCTGCCGTATGGTCAGAAAATCCTGCGACACAATTAAAAGCAGTCTCAAGCGTCAGAAGACATTTTAGATTAATATCTTCATATCTTGCGGGATATTGGCTGACACAATGGAGAAGAGCATAATCGTGAAGACCTTCTTTTTCTAAAAGATTTACAGCTCGTTCAATATCACTGAGCCCACTGTTACCTGTCGATAGGATTACGGGCTTTCCAATTTGCGCAATTTTCCGCAGCATTGGATAATGGGTAATTTCATAAGAAGCCACTTTATAGAATGGAACATCGATGGCTTCCAAGACATCCACCATTTTTTCATCAAATGGGGTGGAACAAAATGTGATCCCGACCTGGTCACAATATGCTTTTAGAATTGGATGCCACTCAACAGGCATTTCAATCCGTTTGATCAATTCATAAGGCGTTTCTCCCTCTTTGCTTCTTCCTTCCATCTCTGAAATTCTGGGGGTATATATGGAGTAAATGCCACCCGCCGTATATGACTGAAACTTGACTGCATTACAGCCAGCCCCCTTAGCCACATCAATCAGTTCCTTAGCTTTATCAAGATTCCTATTATGATTAGAACCAATTTCTGCAATGATGTAACAGGGCCGCTCTTTACTGACATTAGTACCATTTAAATTAATAGTTTTTCCCATATATACCTATCCCAATTCTATGCGGGCTTTGGAGGACAAGCGCTGAATATATTCTATATCTGTAACAAATTCGCTCAGGGTCTCTGCATTTTTTCGCGGCGTTTCAATGGTAACCAGACTGTCGAGAGACACAAAAGAAAAAAACTTTTGTAAATTAAGAGAACCCTTACCAAGATTTAGATGCATGTCTTTATGAGAGGAAGAATCAGTGTCTGATAGGTGAAATATCTTCGGTTTGAAAGCCATCAGCGACTGGATCAATTCCCATTGATCCGTGTTTGCAGCTCTTGCCGCACAAACAGCATGGGTAAAATCAAGTGCGATTCCATTAAGAACGCCTGCTTCTCGAAATTCGTTAAATTCTTGTGGTGACCATCCGATGCATAATTCATCCAATGTTCCGATTTTCGGTTTATTCTCAATAACGATACGGGCATCATTGATGATGAGGAGTTCTTCAATAGTTTCATTGATATCGCCATTGTTTCCACCGTGTACAACAATAATATCAGCGTTCAGTTCGTCGGCAAAACGTTGCACCTCTTGCAGATGTTGTATATTTTTTGCTTTGGAATCAAAACGTGCAAGATTTACTCCATGAAAAGAATGTGGCGCATGAATGACAAATGGAACAGCGAATTCTTTCCACGCGCTAATTGTTTTTTCATACGAACCGGGAATAACATATAATTCGACATAATTGAAAAACTTATTCTTTATAAGAAGTGCTTCAGGTATTAAACTAGTATTTGTAGAGTAAAGTTTAAGCCCTATTTTGAAGGGAAAATCCATAAGTATTAAATTTTATCGCCCATGGGTGGTAATCCGGTATAAAAGCTCTGCGCGAGAGAGATCCTCAGGTGTATCAATATCCACTACTTTATTCCCGGGCATTACATAAGAAAGAATTTTACCAGAATGTGGATTTTGTAAATTCAAGTGGTCTACATTCCAAATAGTAAAGGGCCCGGATTCGTAATAGGCTTCCGGCAGATCCTGCGACCGCCTTGTAAGATCAGAGGATGATACCGCCGTCATAATCCCCTCATTGTCCCGTCGAAATGCCCATTCGATGGGAACGGGATATCGTGTCACAACAAAGAGGGGATATTGTGATTTATGCTGATGAAACAACTCAAACGCAGCGAAAAGATCTTCACCCTGCAAGAGAGGAGAGGTAGGAAAGATGCAACAGATTTCATCGTAAAGTTCGCCTGAGAGCTGATATTTTTCTACCACCCATTTGAGAACGGGAAGAAGTCCCGTGTGGTCATCAGCAAGAGACGGGTGCCGCATGAAATCAACCGATAGTCCGAGACTCTCAACAACCTGCCGAATCTCATCTGAATCTGTGGAAACGTGAATTTTCTGAAACAACCCAGATGCCTTGGCCGCATCAATGGGGTATGAAATCATCGGCTTTCCGCAGAAAGACATAATGTTCTTTTTTGGAATTCTTTTACTGCCCCCGCGTGCGGGAATAATAGCAATTCGCATATTTTTTTCCTCTATGATGGGATTCTTACTTTTTTAAAGATATGAATAAGTATCGCAAATTGAGGGTAAAAGAACCTTTAGCAGCCCCTTTACCACAGATTAGGACTCAATATCCGCTCACTCACGTCGGAGAAATTCATTCTGATCTTGTCACTCAAGCTGATGGGGAAATCTTTCTTCCATGCGGCCAGATTCTCGGCAACCTGTTGCTTGGTCTCTGCGCCGAAAATAATTTGAGCTGCGGGCATTTCTTTTTTTATGTAACCAAATGCGATTTCGTGCCGTGTCAGACCGAATTCTTTTGAAAGATTTTCAAGTTTTTCAATATACGGAACGGCATACTTCATTTTTCCCGGAATTGTACGGGGATCCATCAGTAACAAACCTTGAAGAAAAATACTCCGTATATAAACATCTTTTTTCTTTACTTTTGCCAGTTGGAAGACACCGGCCTTCTCAAATCTCCTGTCAAGAATATTTGTAGGAATCTGGACCATATCAATGCCCTCGGTGTTTATGGCTTCTATTGCTTTTGCAGGCGTATATACAGAAACGCCGATTTTTTGAAACATCCCCTTATTTAACAATTTCGATAGAGTATCCGCCAATCCCCTATTCCAGAGGGGAAGGAGTTCTTCCCGGTGCAGTATAATTCCATGCAATCGCTCAACGCCAATATTCTTCAAAGAAGAAGCTATGGCATTTTCCAAAGAATCAGAATTGAGATGATCTACTTGGGGATTGGGCTTTGTAATAATCTTTACATTATCGGCAATATTCAATTGACGAATTGATTTACCAAGAACTTGCTCGCTTTCGCCATACCCTTGTGCCGTATCAAATTCCTGAATGCCATTTTCCCAAGCCTCTTGAATGATCGCATTTGCCAATACCTGATTGGGCTGTCCGGTTTTGTTGGCAATACCATATGGTAAACCTAACTGAGCCGTACCTAATACTAAACGGTTATTCATTCTTCCTTTGATTTACGCAATTTTTTTAAAACCACTGCCTGCAGGTTTACCATTCAGGTGCTTAGCGATAGCACCCTTATCCAATGCTTCGCGTATTTCTGCCATTGCTTCATCTGCTGCGTTTATATAATTTATAACATGTATCTTCTCGTGAGCGTACATGGAATAAAATAATGTTGATGCCAAAAAGCCTTTCTCCAGCATTAATTGAATAAATAATGCTTTAATGACGAGAGATTGCTCATTCTGAAAAGAGAAATGACTTAATGGCGGAATCCCTTCAACTTCAATTTGCAGATTATTTTTTTCGGCAATATTCTTCCACCCTTCCTGCACCAGTTGGCCGATTTCCATTAAGTGGTTGCCGGCATTTAAGCTTTGGTGTTTTCTAAGCGTCGCCAGGGCAGCCGTGGGACCAATTCTTTCCGTCCAGTTCGTACTGCTGATAAATGTTCTTTGTGCGGCTTCCATAACCTTGCTTCTGCCGATGACTGCCGCAATCGGATAACCATTTCCCAGGGCTTTCGAAAATACGGCGATATCAGGCTCAACGCCCAGCATGAGGTGGGCACCGCCGGAATTCATCCTCAGGCCCGCCGAAATTTCATCAATTATCAATACTAAACCGTATTTATCTGCAATTTCCCTTACACCTTCCAGAAAACCATTTTCTGGCTTATAATTACGAATTGGTTCCATAACAATCGCCGCCAAATCGTCTTTGTGTTGGCTGACAATCGCCTGCAGTTCTTCAAGATGATTATACCGGAAAGGTAGTGCCGTCCCGGTAAGACCTTGCGGCACACCCGCCGAACTTAATCCCGCGATTAAATGCTCACCCAAAGCATTTTCCGTCCCTAAGTTAGCGGACAAGTACCAGTCATGCCAGCCATGATAACCGCAAAAGGCTATCTTGTCTTTTCCTTTAAAAGCACGCGCTATCCGCACGGCAATGGCCATTGATTCACCGCCGGTGCGCGCATAACGTACCATTTGCGCCCACGGATGGATTGAACACAAAAGTTCGGCCAATTCGACTTCTTCCGGACAGTTCAATGAACAGCTTGTGCCCGCGTCAATTACCGCCCGCACAGCACCATCAACATCGGCATCGGCATAGCCCAAAACATTTGCACCAATACCGCCGATACTCATGTCAATATAACGGTTGCCGTCCAGATCCCATACTTCAACGCCTTTCGCCTTGCTGAAATAACCGGGCCACACACCGTAAGAAAACATATCCGGCCTCTTGGATAGTAACTGCGTCATTCCAGGAATTAACTTTTTAGCCTTTTCCTGCATAGCCATGCTTTTAGTAATATTCATATTTATCCTTTAATTTATTTACAGACTAAAGCCTTTATTGTTTCGATGACATAATCAACTTCTTCGTCCAGCATAGCTGGAAAAAGAGGAATTGAAAGGCACTTCTGATAATATTTTTCTGCCTGGGGATAATCACCCCATTTAGTTTTAATCGTTTTCTTATAATACGGCTGTAAATGCACTGGAATATAATGCACCTGGGTCTGTATTCTTTGTTTGCGCAACTCCATCATCAGCGGAGCTCGTTCCATGCCGATATTTTCAAAGTTGAAAAGCAGAACGTATAGATGGAAATTACTGTCACAGTCTTGCGATTCGAAAGGTATATCTATGTTTTTCATTCCTCTGAAAGCATCGTTGTATTTATTTACAATTTCGTGTCTGCGTCTACAAAATTCATCGAGTCGCTTTATCTGAGAAACGCCTAGAGCACACTGAATATCAGTAATCCGGTAGTTGTATCCCAAAGTAATTTGCTCATAGTACCAGGGATTTCTCTCCTTGAACTCGCCACGCTGGAAAGCAATGTCCTCATTCAAAAAATCGGCAGGGTCGCTGGTTATGCCATGTGAGCGGAGTAACCTGATCTTTTTCAGCAATACAGGGTCTTTTGTAAAAACAACACCGCCCTCTCCAGTCGTTATATGCTTAACCGGGTGGAAGCTCGTAACGGTCATGTCCGAATATGTGCAGGCGCCTGCCTTGGTCTCTTTATATAAGGATCCGAGAGCATGGCAGGCATCTTCAATAATGTATATTTTCCGCCCGAATTTTTTTTCAGCTGAGCGAACCATTTCTTGAATGCTTTCCATATCACAACTCTGCCCGGCAAAATGGACAGGAATGATGGCACGGGTTTTTCCGGTTATCTTTTTTTCTATCTCGGCAGGTGAAATATTATAAGTTGCGGCTTCAATATCGGCAAATACGGGTTTTGCCCCACAATAAACGGCACAATTAGCGGAGGCCACAAAGGTAATCGGTGATGTAATAACTTCATCTCCAGGGCCGACACCGGCAGCCAAACAAGTCATATGCAGCGCCGATGTTCCTGAATTGCAGGCCACCGCAAAACGCGCTCCTGTATACCGGCATAATTCTTCTTCAAAATCTGCTATTTTAGGACCTTGCGTCAGGTTCTTTGATTGTAGAGCTTCGACAACGGCGTGAATATCATCTTCGTCAATAGATTGTTTACCATAATTCAAAAAGGGCTTTGTAACTTTGTCTAAAGGCATTTGTCTTCCTATTTTCTTATTTAGACCAGATTGAAAATCGTTATAAAATGCTTTTACAGAATCATGAATTTTCGGGAAATTACAATTCAAATCAAGTGCCAGTTTACCGACGTTTAAAGAAAGATTTTTCCCTCTTCTTGCTTTAAATTTATGATCATCAATGGAAATGGGGTTCACAAGATTCTGATTGAGGTGAAAAAGGCGAGCAATCAGAAGAGCAAACTCATATTTAGACATCGAATCACAGCTACCACAATTATAGATCCCTATCAAATCCTTCTCAATCGCCTTTTCCAATATAACAGCCAGATCGAAGGTATAGATAGATGAAAAATAAGCATCCTTAAAACCATCTATGCGGGTATTTTCGGTCAATTTATATAAAATCCATTCAGCAATACTATGCTTCGCTTGGATATTCCAACCAAAAATATTTGTTCTTAGAATAAGAGAATTAGCCAGCTTCAACGCTTCTAATTCGCCTTCATATTTACTCAAACCATAGTAGTTTTGAGGGTTTATCAGGTCAGATTCCGAATAATTGCCAACGTCGCCCTCATATACCGAATCGGAAGAGATATAGATGATTTTGATATTGCTGTTCTGGACACACTCAACAATATTCCTTACGCCAAGGACGTTAATAACATTTGTTTTTTCTGTGCTCGTCTCGCAGTAATCAATATCGGTCAAGGAAGCACAGTGAATGATTATATCAGGATGGAATTCTCCAATCACTTGTGTTAGCGCAACTGCTGATGAAATATCAACCTGCTGAACACAGATGCCATCAATCTCGACGGGATGAGTGTTATACAAGCCCAAAACATCATAATTGTCTTTGAAATAGTGAGCAAGATTGCTTCCCAGCATCCCGCTTACTCCAGTAATTACTATTTTTTTATTATGATTCATTTCATTATTCTTGTTTCTTTTAGATTAGACCTTAGACAAAGTTTTTCAGATCATTCGAGTAACTATTTATTAACATATCTTGCATTTTTTATGGAAATCATTATGGAATTATTTGATCTTATATAGGTAAATTCTCCACGGGGAATCATTTCTTTCAAATACCTTAGCTAATACCAATCCATTATCTTTTTCATTCATAATTCTGAACACGGATAAAATATATTTCCCTCCCATTGATTTCAATTGGTCCATATTCAATTTCATATTGGTAATTTGATATTGATTGTCTTTGGTATTTTCAAACCAGAATTTATCCAATTCGGCAACAAATATATAACACCTGCTGCCCCAGAAATCGAAATATTCCTGCCATCTTTTACTCTTGGCCAATTCATTTTCGATGATTTTTCGGAACTGGTGTTTATACTCTAGAGGATAATTAGCTATATAGCCATCAAGAGCATAAAACCCATTGTATGTCGAAATGCACGGATGCAGACCAATACTCACCACTCGATATTCCTTCTGAGGTATTGCAATATAATTCTTAATATCGCTAAAAAGATTTTCTGAAAAATACTTTTTAAACGTCAATCCCTCAGGTTCAATATTGACTCCTTTTATTTTGTAATAAGTTGCATTGATATTGGCAAGCAATTGATTGTAATTTTGGTTATTATTCACGACAAGATAATACATCTGGAAAATAATAAATAAGAATACAATGTACTTTCCATGCCTGATTCTAGAAATAATTAACAGTGACAACGTGAAAATTAAATACCAGAGAAGAGGGTGTAACATATAAAATCGGTCTAGTTGGAAGGCATTTAATAATGCAATTTTTTCTCTAATAGATATTACGCTAGACCAATGGCAGAACCCATAAAATAAAGACGTGCCGAGCATTATTGCCATCAACGTCAATAATAGTACCCCTGTATTGTCATTTATTAAATTGTTTTTCTTATTTATGGCGATCATAACGCAGAGAAAGGAAAATAAAAAAATAATGATTAACAATAAGACAAAGAATAAATAATTATACAAAAAATCAAGAATTGGATTGAAGAATGGAACTTTATATAATTGTAAATGGAGTATTGAAAAATACATCTCACGAATTGGTTCAATAGGCATTGAAAAGTTCCAAACATAGAACCAAAATGAGAAAGCAACACAAAAGGCCATAGCCAATGAAAACGTAATGGATTTTATATCAGGTGTTTCTTGGATTTTTTTTTCAATTAGGATAATTACGGATAAAATAAAGCTAAATAAAATAGGTGTGTGGAGACTAACTGCATGAGTTTGCTCGTGTATTAAAAGTGAGGCGGCTTGTCCGATCGCTTCTTTAAAGCTATATGCGCCCCACTGTAAATTCCACTCTGTCCTATGGGAAATAAACCCTGTATTCAATAAATAATCTTTAATCAGGATATGTTCCACAATTCCGTATGCAAACACCAGAGTCATCAAACCGAATAATGCGAGTTTGTTAAGCTTCTCATTCCTGTAACAATCCCAGAGGAATAATAGTCCCAATGCTATTATAATAAAAAGACCTGAAAGAACTAAATAGGAATAAAAAGGGTAAATAAATATTATTGCGAAATTTGATTTGTTCTGCTTGTTGTTGAGTAAATTCAGAAATGCGTATAGCAGGAGTGGTTGTCCGGCAACGGTCAATCCTAATTGTGGCATAAACGGTAAAAAGGCAAAACACAATGAGCAACCGAACACAATAAACATACCTTCATTATTTTTCCGGAAATGTTCATCGAGCAATAAAAACATGCCTGTAAAAGCAATAACATGAACAAGTAATTCATTTATTACATAGGCAGTAAAAGGCTTAAAAATCAGAAAAATCCAGACAACAACATAGAAGGGACTCGCAAACGATGAGTGAGGAAGGCCGTTCATAACATTATCTATCATCGCATTGAAATGAAAAACATTACCGCTTCTTATTAATGCTACTAGGTTGGCAACTCCCATATCCAACGTATCATGGATTCTTGTAAGACTATTCTCTCCTAAAAAGATATAAGGCGAGATAATTAGGCAAGTGATTATAAATCCCAACGTAAAGTAACTGCGAGAAATTATTTTTTTTGAGATGATTATTCGATTCATTAGATTTTCATAAAAATATTTCTACTTTACTTCAAACGGGCAAAAACCAGAACAGACAAGCCAAAAGGCATTGTAACATGGGGAATAATACGACTCTCACCCAAAAAAATTAACTCGAGAAGACGATTTATTGGAGCAAAAGGTATTTTCAGAGCGAGATAAGGATTATTATTTATGAAATTACTAAGTTTCAGATACAATGCTTCCAATGGAAACAATAGGGTATTAAAATAGGAGCAGTATAGAATATCAAAGCCCGCGGCCTTAACAATGGTAGCGATCTGCTTGCGTGTATAACGATGCTTATGTCGGCTGATATCATCGTGCCTGCTCCATAACTGTTTATAGGCCGGCACGGTTATAATAAGACATCCTTTTGACTTCAAGCGGCGTCGCAATGCGTAGATAGATCTTTGTTCATCATCAACATGCTCGATTATATCAAGTGCCGCGATCAGATCAAATTTTACCCCTTCAAAAGGCAGATTGTCAGGTAACCATCCTTCTTCAACTTGAGCTAATCCACGGTGAATAGCCCGTTCTCTGGCATTATTGTCCAATTCCACGGCAGACAGTCTGCCGTAGCTTGATAGGAGTTTTAAATTTCCACCATTACCACATCCAACTTCTAGGATTTCTAATGGACAGTCAGATGATGGGATAAAGTAGTCAATTACGGATTTTAAAACCGCTCTCCGCCCAAGAAACCACCAATGATTATCTTCTATCTGTGCAGCAATTGTATAGGCTGTTATATCCACGGATAATCTTTCATTATACCTTAAGACATAATGCTTTCACAAGTTTAACACTCGGAATAGGTAAGGAAATTGGCAAAGACGTTTTTCCCAACCAGAGTTTGTTTATAAGCGGAAGGAAAGCGGTCAACCGGGCATGGTTAAATAACTTCTGCAAACTTGGTTTTTGCATATCCGATTTTATAGACTTAATGCTAAAACCTGATTGTTTCAAGACAGCCTCGCAGCCCCTATGAGTCATAAAACAATTGATGCTTGGTGTAAACATCCAGAATTTTGAACGATAAAGATATTTTACGATAGGTGAATTTGCATCCACAAAATTAAAAATAAGCAATCCATTATCTACCAGCAATTCGCTAAATTTATTGAGATATTTAGTAATATTCTGCAAGTTTCCTATTGTGCCCAAGAGGATAATGGCATCAAAATATTTTTTAGGCAGATCAACGCTAAAGACATCTCCTAAGATGATATTGAGCCCGTAAAGTTCCCTCGCCACCTCGACAAATTTAGAAGACAAATCCAATCCTGTTACAATACAGCCGTTATCATGCAGCACTGAGAGCAAACTACCAGTTGCACAGCCTATTTCAAGAACTCTAGCACCGGGAGAAATATTGTCCCACAGATCCCTTGCATAACGTCTCTGGGCTTCTTTAATGCGACTTTCTTCATCATTAATATAATTAACATAGGCAATTCCAGTGCTACTTGAAGAACCTTGGTAATCTGCCGAGTTAAACCAGTTTGAAAGAGAATCAAGAGTGAGTTGCGGTGATTGGCACCAACTACCGCACACATTGCACCGGATAAATTTTATATTACCCCAAGTATAGTGCTTTTGTATTACATCTACAGAGGCGCATTTCAGGGTTTGCCCACAGATACAAATACTACGTTCCTCATATTCAAATTTTGCAGTACCGTCTTTACTCATAAAGGCATTTGGAAGGTCGATATTTCCGAATAAGCTTCTTCATCGAATTAAAAACTGAAATTTTAATGCATTCCAAATAGCATCACTATGCATGTATGAGGCAAGAGAATATTCAATGGCGTTTGTGCTTGCGCATGCAAAACAATTGGGACGTGTTTTAACCAAAGTATCCCAAGCCTTGTGCACACCTACGTCTTTTATATTGGGCCCAACAGGCATTCCAGGTTTTAAACAATAGTGAAGAGTCCCGTCGGCACTCAATCCTGCATAATACTTTGCATTTACGCAAGATATAGGCCGCCTGTATCCATCAGGAAGCTTCGTGTTCTTCATCATTGTTTTTTGATAGCCCAATGGCCAGTCAATCATTGTTTGAATAGTAAACACAGAATTTCCTATAGGATAACCCTGTTTTTTCAACACAAGATATCTCTCCCAAAATGCCCTGTACTCATCGTCATTAATAATGAGTCCGCCATCATCTCCTGCATCTACATAATGTGCGGGGGAAATAGTTATCATTACACCAAGCTTTTTAGCAACATAAACCAGTTCTTCAAATTTATAAAGGTTAGCACGGGTAAGGGTGGAATGAATTCGGCATTTTAGGCCGGCTGTTTTTGCTTTCTCAATATTGGTGATAGCTTTTTCATAAACACCTTTGCCTCGGTGACAATCATTTGTTTCTCCGACACCATCAAGGCTGACGCAAATACCATCGGCAAATTTAAGGTCATTGATTTTTTTATCTATGAGTGTCCCATTAGTGAGTACATGAACAACAATTCCCTTATGATGGATATATTCCATAATATTGCCGAATTCTTTATGGACAAGTGGTTCTCCACCAAGAAGAAAAATCATTCTTGTTCCCAAACTATAAAAATCATCTATTATTTTTTTTATCTCATCAAGTGAAAATTCGGCACTCCTTATTTCTTTAGGAATTGACTCATCACAAATAAAACAATAAGAACAGCGTAAGTTGCAGAGATTCGTTATATATAAACTGAGCATGACAGGTTTGCTGGCATTTGAAAATTTCAATTTAAATAGATTATAACTTAACTTAATCATGTTAAACATAATATTATAGCCTAACGTTTTTCATTTGCTTCTATTTTAATAACATCCTCAACAACGTAAGGTGGTCGCTTACGGGATTCATCTAAAATACGCAGCAAATATTCACTTACAATACCTATCGAAAATAACAGAAGTGCCCCGAACATACTTAGCAGTCCGATAACGCTCATCCAGCCAGGTGGAGTTTCATGGTAAAGGAACCATAATATAAACATACGAAGAAAATAGAGAAAACAAAAACAAGCCATTGTAATCCCGGAAAAGGTAATTAGTCTAGCCGGTAATAAAGTAAAATTAAAAATTGTGTCTATAGTAAAATTAATTTTTTTCCATAAATGCCATTGTGATTCACCTTCATTTCTCAAACTGCGAATAATAGGAATTCGTACCGGACGGTACCCTAACCAGTAGATAAGAACAAAAACAGACGAGTTTTTTTCATTTATTTGATTAATGTTATCAACGACCTGCCTGTCAATGAGGCAGAAATCATAGCCCATTTTAGGAAAGTCCGGCAGAGCGAAACGGCGGACAAGCGTCCAGTAGATGCTCGAAATCATCTGGTGTCGTTTATGTTCCTCCCGATGACATCTTTCACCCATAACAAATTTAGCACCTTCTTCCCATTTTTTCAGCATATCAACAAAAAGCTCATAAGGCTCCTGTAAATCTGCCGAGATAATACCTACGCACTGGCCATGGGCGTAACGAAGCCCCGCCTGTATAGCAGGTGTTTGGCCAAAATTACGAGCAAGCTTTATTATTTTGATATGTTCCGGATTTTTTGCAACAAAACTCTTTAATATATCGAAAGAACCATCAGATGAACCATCGTCAACGAAAATTAATTCCAGTTCATAAACTGGCAGCATATCTTTTAAAGTTAGCAGTTTGGGTACGTTTTGATATAGATTTTTTGCATTTTGATATACGGGAACGACAATGGAAAATATTGATCGCATATTTGCTAATCCTATATTCTTGTATATTTCATGTTAAGCGGCTTCTCCAACCCCAAATGTAATGAGGCGCCTCTTTGCCCGTATTCATTATCAAATCAATAATAGACACAGCATGTTCAAATGGAGGATAAAATTGATGGTATTCAGGGTATCCTGAGTAATCTTTCCAAATCAATTCAATGTTTTCCTGTTCAAAACTTGACGGAAGGAGATAGTTTTTTGCTGCGGGCCCAGAGAGATATGTAGTTGCAGAAACTGATTTCAATAAGTTTAAAACCTTATCTTGACCTTTTCCTTCACATTGAAGATCAGCAGAGTTCAAAAAACATGCCTTAATACCCAAGAAGTCTCGGGCGATTTTCTTAATTATAAATTGGTTCAAAACAGAAAGGTTATGCCATTTATTTTCAATATAAACCTCTTCCAAGAAGTCTTTTAGATAATTAAAATAAGGAGCTTTACTATATAATTGTATTATTGTTTTTAAATGTTTGCTTTGCCATTTATAATTATTTATTGAAACATCACAAATGCGGCGATTTAAATCGATCCCTACTGGGATTGTTAGCCATAAAGTGCTCTCGTTGCACTTCAGTTTATTTCTATTACGCCAGTCATTTTTAGTATATTGAGCATCATCATAAAAAATAAAAATATCAGCATCATGAATTAGATCAAAGTATCCTTTCCAAGGAATATAATTCGACTGATTAATGACTACCCTTGTCATGATTGTTCAGCAATTTCCCTTACCATATCCGCATAACTTCGCCCTTCGTCAGGCCATCGCGTCTGCCGCCAATCAGGACATTGCCCGCAAAACAAAAACTCTTTGAAGCTATTTTTAATATGTTCATCACGCAACAGTTGATAGGCTTTGCCTTGCCAAACTTCTTGGATGGTAGTTGTGCGATAATCTGCCAGTACTGAACCATGTACCCAGTCCTGCGGGCAAAAAGCAAGTTCACCGCGGGGATTTAATAAAATCCTCTCCCATGGGTATAAACAGGGACGGCGTTTATTATCTTCATTAAAACCAATTTGCTCAGCAATTTCCTTTACAGTTCCCGCCGACGAATGGAGACGGCGAATCACAACACAATCGGCACCTTCTTCTTTCCAAAATTTTTCAAACTGCAATCTTTCGTGGCTGTTAGCCGACTGTTCTACAAAACTGGTTACAACACGGGTGTTTGCCTGTATTCTTTCCTTAATTTCAATTAGTTTTAGCACGTTTTTACGGGTGTCTTCCAGATTTCCATGAATCCTGATTTTTTTATAAGTTTCCGGGCTAAAAGCGTCAATACTTATGTCGATAAGATGCAACCCGCAGGAAAGGAGTTTTTCAATTCTTTTATCGTTGAGCAGTGTGCCATTGGTTGTCAGAGTAACAAATACGCCAGATTTCTCAACAGCATAATCAAGCATATCGTATATTTTCGGATGAATTAACGGCTCTCCATTACTTGTATAACGTATATACTGAACTTTCCCTTGACCGTATTGGCCTACTTCATCGACCATTTTATTATGTAATTCTGGCTCAAGATATCGAGCATTATAATGTTCTGACTTTTTAAAATCTTCATGGGGACAATGAATGCAAGCCAAATTACAAATTTCCGTGGCATCTACAATAATCTGTGACGGGAAATCCTCCTTAAGCCTTTCATAGAAACCATATCTAATTTCTTTATTGCTTTTACAATCATCCATAAATTAACCGCGAATATTTATTAATGAGAAATAATTTTAAGTAAATGAGCAATTACATACTGTGCGTCTGATTCGTTCATGCTGGCACTAATAGGAAGCGTGATAATTTTTTCGGCAACGTTCTCAGTTACGGGAAGAGATGGCGGTTGTTTTTTCCCGTTATAAAGCGGCATCAAGTGCAGTGGGGCATAATGAATCGATGCACCAATATTTTTCGCTCTCAATTCCAATAATATTTCATTTCTGCCTTTCTTTATTTTTTCTAAAGGCAGTTGAATAACAAAAAGATGTCGGGCATGATGAGGTCCGCAGCAGTCTCTCTGACATGTAATTGCCGGAGAAAAATCTTTTAAATTATCATAATAACAATGGGCAATTTTCAATCTGATTTCTGCAAATCCCGACTGTCTGGCTAGTTGAATACGGCCAATCGCGGCCTGAAGATCTGTATAGTTCATTTTATAACCTAATCTAGATAGCTGGTTAGATAAAATAATGGTATTAGCATGACTAAATCGTTTCCAGGCATTTATCGGTAGGGCATGCTGCCTTAGTGAAGCCAAGCGTTCTGCGACCAACTCATCAAAAAGTGCAATCGCACCTCCTTCAGCCGTACATAAATTTTTATTTGCGTAAAAACTAAAACATGTTAAATTTTCTGAAGAACCAACACGTTTCCCTCCATGATAAAATGAACCAAAGGCATGAGCGGCATCTTCGATAATGGCAATATTATTGGGAAGGGCTAAACGCAGTTCAGCAACATTCACCGTTAGGCCCCCATAATGAACCACTATGACGGCTTTTGTTCGAGAAGTAACTTTTGAAAGAATATGTTCTGTAGTAGTACAAAGAGTTTCAGGATCAATATCGCAAAAGACCGGTGTGGCTCCTAAATATAAAATTGCGTTGGCTGTGCTACACCATGTAAGACTGGGACAAACAACCTCATCATTGGCATTAATTCCTTGGACAAGGAGTGACAGGAAAAGCGCCGATGTACAGGAATCAACAGTTACAATATGAGGAGCACCCGTATATTCTGCTAGTTCCTTTTCAAAAAGGATAGTTTCCGGCCCCATACCGACCCAACCGGAGCGCATTACCCTCGTAACGGCAGCAATCTCTTCCTCGGAGAAGTTAGGTTTTCCAAATGGCAAATATTCTTTTCTAGTTGCTGTTTCAACCATGACGCCTCGTAATCATTACGATTATATTTCTCAACAAATATGCATTCTAACAAACAAATTAGTTTTTTACTAATTAAATGAGCTTTTGAATCTTAACACCATTGATTTTCACGGGATGACCTTTGTAAATGGCCATCATTACTGTAATTGTCCAAGCAAATAATTATTTTATTGCGGGACATCATCCATTGACCAGCGAGTTGTTTCTATGGCGTAATCATCGGATATATTGTCAATTATTTTGCGTAGAGCATCAATGCTGATCAGTTCCTGATTATTATGAGAATCATAGGTAAAACCTTCCGGACAAGGAGTGCCGCCATTTCCGGTAATCATATCCGTTTCTTTAAGCGAATAGTTCTGTCTAATTACATAACATTCATTATACTCGATCGTGTTACGGCCCTCATCCTCGCCAATGAGCGTTTCATGAATTTTTTCACCCGGCCTGATACCGACGACTTCTTGTTTGCATTCCGGAGATATTGCGGTGGCTAAATCAGTGATTTTCATGGTAGGTATTTTGGGAACAAATATTTCTCCACCCTTAGCCAACTCAAAAACCTTTAAAACAAAGTGCACCGCTTGATCAAGGGTAATCCAAAACCTTGTCATCCGCGGATCAGTTATCGGAAGCACACCTGTTTTAACTCTTTCTTTAAAGAAAGGAACGACGGAACCTCGGCTGCCCACGACATTGCCGTAGCGCACAACAGAGAAAAGCTTATCTAAGGGCAGGCTGCGATAGACATTGGCCGCAACAAATAATTTGTCGGAACAGAGCTTTGTTGCTCCATACAAATTGATCGGATTGCAGGCTTTGTCGGTAGATAATGCTATCACTTTTTTGACATTAGTAGCTAAAGCGGCATCAACAACATTCATTGCACCCATAATGTTTGTTTTTATGAATTCGGCCGGATTATACTCAGCAGCGGGAACCTGTTTCAAAGCGGCGGCATGAACTACATAATCAACATCATGAAAAGCACGAATCAACCTGTCTTTATCCCGGACATCACCTAAAAAATAGCGGATACAGGGATATTTTTTAATATTATATACCTGCGACATTTCAAACTGTTTCAGTTCATCGCGACTAAAAATAATGAGTTTTTCGGGCTTATAATTTTCCAGAACTATTTGTACAAACTTCTTGCCAAAAGAACCGGTTCCGCCTGTCACCAATATTGTTTTCCCGTTAAACATTTGAACTCCTTAAATATTTAATAAAATCATTACAAAACTATTTTAGTTATCTTACCATGATCAAGGTTTTCCGAAACTTCTTTATCTTCTATTTTCGGGTATGTATATATTCAAGAAAGAAAACGGTAACTAACCCGACAAAAAAAGTCAGAAAGACGGTCAGAAGAATTACTTTTTTTATCTTTGCATCGGAAGGTTGCCTGGTAAGCAAAGGCGAACCCAATATGCCAACAATTGTATTTAACTCCTTTTTCTTCAGCATATCCGTTTTGGCCTGCTGAAGATTCATAATTTCTAAAGATAATTCAGCATCTTTCTTAATTAAGTCAGCAGGATTGATAATATTAACAAACGATAATTGTCTTTTCTTTATCATATCCGTAACCTGACTAAGAAAAAGTAGATTTGCTTTTTTAGCTTCAGTCAGTTTCTGTATTTTAAGATCGTTCTCTGCATTTATTTTATCAATCTCACTTCTAATTTCGGGAAGGCTACTTATATAATCGAACATGTTTTTAGATGCATGGGCTATTACATCAGCTGTTTTGGCATTAATAATTATGGTCACTTTATCAGTTGATTTTGGAGGAACTGATATCGTTGCACTTTTAATCAGATCAGAATTATTGGTAAATATTTTAGCTTTTTAGGCATCATCAATATTCCCAACAAGATTAATAATATTGGGTGCTGTTATTACAGAAGAAATATGTGGAGCGGACATTGCAGCAGTACTATTGGGAACAGGCATTGCAGGAATGCTTATTTCGCTTTCACCTCTGTAATAGCGAGGCATGATCAGACTGATAATAGTTATTATAACTAATGGGATAAGGAATATTCCAAGGAAAATCTTTTTCCTTTTTATCAGAATTTTCCAATAATCATAAAGATTAACTTCGTCTGAAGGTAAAGCGGAACTTATTGATTCTTGATTGTCTGTATTGGTTGATGGCATTAAAATCTCCTTATGATAAAGTTTAGGATTTATCTGAAATGCTATGGATGGCGATGCCTATACCCAATGATGTAATAAAATATACCTCTCTACATATTGTGTTTTTGTAATCATAAATGTATGTAATACCGTAAATTTGAGTAGCCAAGTTGTACTTGGAGACAGACAGCGGAAAATCGATGCAAGCGAGCTACCACCCCCGTTCACCGTAAAGTCTGTATCCTCAGGCTGGTAGAAAAGGGACTTCATAAAAGACAAATTGGTAAAAAAATGTTCTCCATACTTCAGCCTGTCCCATTTATACAGCTCCGCTCTCCGGATTACATCAGCACGTATCCACAAAGAAAAATGTATTTTCTCCAGAGTAGTTATAATTTGCTATTTTACACTACAAAATATCATTCCCGACCTTCAGTTGGAAGATCGGAATAACCAACTTCTTTTTTCAATTGCTCAATATCTTTTTCCAGCTTCTCGTATTCATCTATTTTTCTTCTCAGGAAACGATAAGTGGTTTTCGCTTTTGTTTCGATACCCAGTGGGGTAAGCAAGTATAAATAGGCTCTTTTATTATTGGAATTTTTGAAATTTTCCGCTTTAACGAGGCCCCGTGCAATCATCGCCTTTAACAAAAAATTGATTTTGCCTAAGCTCAAACCAAGGCGCGAGGATAATTCCCGTTGGCTTAACTGAGGATTCGTGCCAATTTCCCGAAGAATCATAAGAGACTCTTCGGTTTCATAATTCTTTTTTCCCCGCATTGACATAGCAACCCCATACGTTCACGACGTGAACATTGCAGAACCTATAATAAAACACTAATATAAAGTCAACAGAAAATATATGTATTTAGTTTAGATGATATATATATTTAGTTTACATGAAGGGAAGAAGTGATCAAAACTTTTTATAGACTTTTTATTTTGTACCACAATGATCCGATTAATTCTCTCAACATCATTGCCGTTTTATATAATTGTGCTGTTTGGGGAACATATTTCAGAACATTCATCTGTGGTGATGAAGCGTACGAATAAGATGCAGGGAGGGGTACCACGTTGTTGAAGTACTTTTTAAATTCTCTTTCACTCCTTTTCATGTGGTAACCGGACGTAACGATGCCGACACCAATATTTTTGTCAGCAAACATTTTGTTGAGTTCTACTGCGTGCTCCCATGTATTGTTCGATTGGGCATCAATTCTGACTTTTTCTTTCGGCACGCCCATTTTTAACGCCACTCGGGCCATTACTTCACCTTCCGCCATCTTAGCACTTCCTTTACCTGCGCATACCAAATGCGCCGCCCCATATTTATTGAACATTTCCACTCCGTGTAGCAGCCGTGCCGCAGACGCCTCGGAAACAAAAGAATTATTTAATGTATTAATATCATTAACACCTCCGCCTAAGACGATAATAATCTCGATGGGTTTTTTTACAACAGGTGGATGGAAGTAATCTTTTTCCAGACAGTAAGCCAGATAATTGGCGACAGGTGCAATACTTAATCCGTATAAGAAAAGCAGAGCCAAACCTAGAAACAGCATCGTAGTATTGTTGTTTTTTCTGCGGTCAGCAAAACAGAAGATCAGCGCAACTATGAGCAGAACGAAAATTATAAAAACCGGATCGGTAAAAGCTTTGCAGATGGTATAGAAATTGTCCATTGTTCGCCTCTTCTATAACATTTCAAAAATTTTCATTATCATGTGCTTTTCCCACCTTCGTCACTACGTGCCACCTCCGCCAGCGGAGGACATGGCGGTTGCGCCCCTGTCTCACATGTGTGTAGAAGATGGATATACCAGTATTATTTTTCTCTGAATTCCTTTGCCTCATTGTCATTCGCAAGGGAATGACAGGGGTGGTTTCAAATGACATATGCTATTAAAATTAATAATAAACATCATCATGACTTCCAATATCAACTGGAATTATTTTATTGTCTTCAAGTAAAAAATACATGGAAATACGATAAGAAATATTAATTGAAACAGAATATAATTCGGCTAATTTCCCGTTTAATTTATGCAATCGTAATGAAGGATGATTTGGATTCAGTTCTAATAATTTTAATGTTTTTTTGTATTGAGATATTAATTCGGGATGTTTTTTGATGAATTTTTCAGCTCGTTTTATATAACTATCAGTATATATTAATTCAACCACGAGTTATTCTCTCAATATGTTTTTCCACCGGTTCTTTGATAAATCTCCCTTCTTTTATATCTCTCTTAGTTTCCAATAAAGCCGTTTCCAATTCACATTCTCGTAAATAATTATATTTCTCAATGGGAAGAACAACATATTTATTTTTCCCCCTGACGGTTATTATTATTTCCGATCCATCCATAGTCTCTTTATCTAAAAGAGAAACACCCTTGGTTTTTAATTCATTTGCTGTAATTATTTGTGTCATAATTCAATAGCTCCTTTTATAGTGCCTTTATTAGTACTACTCACCGTACTATTTGTCAAGCATATATTTTTGGAACCAGCGCAAAAACAGAGTTCCTTTGTCATTACCCAACTTGATTGGTCAATCCGGTATTTTCTCTGGATTCCCTTGTCTCATGGTCATTCGCAAGGGAATGACCATGGTGGCGTGCGTTAACTGTGCCGTTTATCGCCCACAAAATGCCAAACAATCAATTTAGAATAGACAAAGAATTTTTGCCGTAATTTCTTGTTTAAACCCAATGTGAAGGCAATCATCGCAAAACCGGATAGCCCGTTAATCAGCAATCTTCCAAAAATCAATGCTCTCGCTAAAAGATAATAACTGCGGCTGTGCCATTTGCTGAAGAATTTATAGCGGGAACGGTAAAATTCAACTCTCGACCGAACATTGCTGCCGATGCTTTGCCCCTGCAAATGATAAATGTATGCGTCCGGAATATGATACGTTTTCCAACCGGATTTATGCATTGTATAAGCTAAATCGGTTTCTTCAAAAAAGAAAAAATAGCGCTCGTCAAAAACACCGCATTCATCCAATGCTTTTTTTCTAATCATCATACAGGCGCCGATAACAGAATCAACTTCAACAGGCCCTGTGTGTTGATATCTTTTACTGGGGAATTTTGGGGGAAATAAATATTCCAGAAGCGAAGTATTGGCAGCCAATGTCAGCAGGCTTGGAAAAGACGCTATAGAATTTTGTTTGCTGCCGTCGGCATTTAAAAGCTGCCCACAGACAATTGCGGCCTGGCTATTTGCCTCACAAAAAGTCCACAGACGATTGACGGCATCCGGCGTCAATAAGGCATCGGTATTTAAAAGCAGGGCGTATTTGCCTTTCATAACGGCAAAGGCCTGATTATTGGCCGCGCCAAACCCTCTATTTTCCTGATTGCCTATTGGTATTACTTCAGGAAAATTCTGTTGGAGCATTTCCAGGGAACCGTCAGAGGAAGCGTTATCAACAACGATAATCTCAAATTTTAGATCATGAATAGTCGAATGAACGGAATTGAGGCAATTTTTCAAGAGGTCTTTCGTATTCCAGTTGACAATAATTACTGAAATATCAATTTCCCCGGCTTGACGATCACTTAATGGTTGTTCCATTGATTATTTACCGCCACGGTTTATTCTGGCAAGTTCGTTTAATTTTGCATACTTAAAGAATTTATTGACTGAATCCGTAACCGCCAGGGTAAGTCCGGGCATACCATCGAGGATGCCTCCGCGCAGAAAATAGTCCTGAAAAAAAGTAAAAAATGCTCTCAGAAAAGCCCCACCGGTGAAAGACCGCTTTCCTTCTTTAAATGCTTCTTCAGCCCCCAGTGTGGAGTATTTGTCAATCTTTTGCAGGATCTTACTCAAACGGCTTTCCGTAAAATGTTCTATAGGAGTATCTAAAGGACTGACCAGACCCTTAACTTCCACCGCTTCATGAACAGAGGCCTCGGTCATGCGGCCTGCTTCCTTGCGGAATAACCGAATGATCCGATCAGGCCACCAACCGGCATGTTTGATCCAGCGGCCCTGAAAATAGTTCTTGCGGGGAAAGCTGAATCCGGCTTCCCCAACGGCGGGATTTGTTATAACAGTTTTTATAGCTTCCGCTGTTTCCCGGGGAATTCGTTCATCAGCATCCAATACCAGAATCCACGGTTCACTGCATTTATCAATCGCCAATTGTTTTTGCGGACCGAAGCCCAGCCAGCCTTCTTTGTAAATTTCGCAGCCAAATTCGGCGGCAATTGCCAATGTTGCATCGGTACTGCCGGAATCAACAACAACAATTTGCCGGGCGAAAGCTACGCTCTGCAAACATGCGCTCAGATTTTCCTCTTCATTTTTTGTAATAATTGCTACAGAAAGATTTATTTTATTTACCATATTTATCAAATAATTATATCATTCTTTATGGTATCAGGCTATTGGACATCACGATCTTTTATAAAAATTCCAAGTGTCATGAAAAACTCGGAATTCATAACATAATTTGGGATTGATTAAAACCATGAAACGCCATCTGAAATATGGATCATACTTGACCGTTTTTAGTAACAATATTTTTTTTATTTTAATTGGATTATTGAAGAGATTTTGATATGGGGCTGTTGGCTGATTGAACAGCTTTACAGAAAAAGAGCCGGCAAATTAAAGTTTTTACAAAACAAATTGAAAAAGCATGAAACAATTAATTAAACCGACAACGAGAGAACAAATCTTCAACGGATTAAATCTCTCCATTCCCCTGCTTATGGGGTTGTTCATCTTTTTGAACCCTTTTCCTCACACAACATCCGTCAAGGAAATTTGTTTTTACAGTTCCATCTTTATAATTTTCATCCTGGCCTGCTTCAGGAAGCTCGATTTCTCCTTCCAGTTACCACTGACTATTCCTTTTTTTCTTTTTGCTCTGTGGGTATTCATCGGTCTTTTCTTTGCCCTGGACAAGATAAACAGTATCCATGATTATTTTACACATCTGCTGAAGTACATGGTGTTTTATTACATTATGGTTAATTATTTCCATTCACGGGAACGCCTTTTTTATCTTGCACTGATTATAATTATTTCCTCAACTGTGTTTTCCATAGGAAATATTGTCTATTTTTACGGGATCCTGGGCAACAGTCTTTCGACAAAGTTGGTAACAAACATCCCTGAAGTAGCGGTTAACTGGGTCAGCGTGATTGCGCTTCCCGCCGCTGTCCTTTCTTTCCACAACATCGTTACCAAGAACAGAATATACGTAAAGACGGTTTCCGCCTTCTGTCTCTTTTTCTCATTTGCCATATGCATTCTAACGCAAGCGCGCAGCGCCATATTAGCCATGTTTTTGGCGGTCATCGTCCTGCTCTTTAAGAAAAAGAAACTTATGGTCACCTGTCTGGGAATCGTGTTATTTGTTATGATGTTAACCCCTATCAGCAACCGTTTTACGGACACGAACCCGTTTATCGCATTGCGAATGGACATACATTTTATTACTTTTGAAATCATGAAAGACTACCCCGTCACAGGCATCGGCTATGGAATGGAAACCTATGGCAACAAACAGTACATCGATCTTGAAGCCTATCAAAAACGTGTCCCTAAAAAGTATAGAGGATCGTATATCCACAGCGACCCTCATTCAATACCCTTCAGCATTGCGGTACGGACAGGTTTCGTCGGTCTTGCCCTGTTCCTTTATTTATTGTTTGCAACTTTTAAGATGAGCTTTATCTCAATCAGGCAGGAAAAAGATGATTATTGGGGAAGGATGTTACTTTCCGCATTTGTCGCACTTCTAGTGGTGGAATTTTTTGAGCCGTTACAGAATCATGTTTATGAAGTCATTTATTATACGTTGCTGGCA
The DNA here is from genome assembly GCA_039679455.1 of Smithella sp. Lineage (GTDB taxonomy): Bacteria > Desulfobacterota > Syntrophia > Syntrophales > Smithellaceae > MVRV01. The sequence continues at coordinate 31,144 of JBDKUX010000077.1, forward strand.
ATGATTACCAGCGTGTGGAAGTTATATAACTCCGACAGAACCGAAGGCTTGAAGTCATGAATCGCGCAAAGCTTATTTAATATTCTGAGATGATCATGGCAACGATATTCCCGTCTCTCGCATGCTATACTCCCTTATGAGCGTTTCATTACATGAACATTTTAAAAATGTGCGCTTTGCGTAATATAAAAATACCGGCATTGTCGGTGAAGGGATTTTGAAAATTATCAGGCAACAGATTCGCGAATTGATTAAAACATGATTTTTCCGATTTTCTATGTTAAAGCTGTCTTCTCAAAATCTTTTATGTAAATTTATTTTATGCAAAAAATTGCCGTGGTTATACCAAAATACGGACTGCTGGGCGGAGCTGAGCAATTTGCCGCCGAACTGACTGACAGGCTCATTTCAGCAACCGGTTTTGATTTTCACGTGTATGCAAACCGCTGGGAACAGTCGGCAAATCCGATCACCTTCGAAAAGGTGCCGATTATTTCCTTTCCTAAATTTCTGACAACGCCGAGTTTTGCTTATTTTACAGGCTGCCGGATCAAGCGCAATAATTTTTCTCTCGTTCACAGCCACGAAAGAATTTTTGGTGCCGATATTTTTACAATGCACGGAATTCCGCATAGATATTGGGTTCATTACATCCGCCGCAAACAGATGAGCCTCAATGATCTGGCCACAGCGTGGGTAGAAAAAAAGCTGGTCTATGAAGGCAACTGCAAAAAGTTTATTGCCGTCTCCAGTCTGACCAAAGACATTTTTCTGCAGGAATATAACATTGATCCCGGTCTTGTTGATGTTATCCATCCCGGTGTGGACTTAAGTGACTATATAAGGCACGATAAAGCTTCCGTTCGTCAAAGCATACGCCGTGAATTAGGAATCAACAGTGTTGATCCGGTAATTTTATTTGCTTCAATGAACTTTGAGATTAAAGGGCTTGACAACATCATGTTTTCCCTGGCTAAATTGAAAGCACAAAACCGCAAATTCAAGCTCGTTGTTGCCGGCAAAGGGAATATCAAAAAATATAAGCGATTGGCCGGAGAAGCCAACATCATTGAAGACGTCATTTTTACCGGTCCCGTCAATAAAGAAAAAATTATCAAAATGTATCTGGCCTGCGATCTTTATATCATGCTTTCCAAATTTGACACTTTCGGCATGGTTGTTCTGGAAGCGATGGCGGCGGGACTACCGGTAATAATCAGCGGCAATGTTGGGGCTAAAGACCTAATTCAGGAAGGTAAAAATGGGTTCATCATCAACGACACAACCGACAGCGACAATATAGCCGCTAAAATTACCTCGCTTTGCGATGAAAATATGCGCAGGCCGCTGGCTGAAAGAGCCTACCAGACGGCAACTCAAAACACATGGGATCATGTGACATCAAGATATAAAGAAATATACATGCAGATTTTAGCCGACAGCGAAAAGAATCCCGTCTCATAGGAAAATCATGGATATTTCGATAATAATTGTTTCCTATAACACTGTTGATTTAACGCTGACATGCCTGGCTTCACTGCCAAAGGCGGATGGATTGACAAAAGAAATCTTTGTTGTCGATAACGCTTCGACTGACCGCAGCGCAGAAGCAATCCGGACGCAATTTCCGGCCATCAACCTGATTGCCAATAAGGATAATCGGGGTTTCGGCGCAGCCAACAATCAGGCTTTAAAAGAATGCCGGGGACGTTATGTTATTTTTCTCAATCCGGACACAACTATTAAGCCGGATACTCTGCAAAACGCCTTTGTTTTTATGAACGCCAATCAGGCCGTTGGATTGGCCGGTGCTAAAATTCTCAATCCGGACGGAACGCTGCAGGAATCCGTATCCTACCGTTATCCGGGCGAAAAATTCACATCAGGAGAAGCAACTCATTTAACGGGAAATATAGCCTGTGTTCTGGGCGCTTTCATGATCGCCCGAAAATCACTGATCGATGAACTGCACGGATTCGATGAGGATTTCTTCCTCTATGGTGAAGACCAGGATCTGGCCTGGCGGATCCGGGAAAAAGGCTTTTCCATTGGATATATCGAAAATGCCGAAGTGTTCCACTGGGGAGGACAAAGTGAAACCGGCACGCCACCCGTCGCACTGTTTGAGAAAAAACTGCAGGCCGAGTTTCTATTTTATAAAAAACATTATTCGACCTCAACTATTAAACGCATTAAAAAGGCGCAGGCAAAGAAAGCTTCTTTCAGAATAATAACTTTAAAACTACAATTGTGCTTTTCTCGAAACAAAGAAAGACTTAAAAACAAAATAGAGTGTTATAAAAAGGTGCGAGAAATAAGTCGTATTTAAATGGTCGTGTTATGGGGTCACACACATAAAATATGAACAATTTCAACAAAAAAGAGGTTTGATTTCCGTGCAAGAAACAAGATATCTGGAGCATCTAATTTCTCAACAACTATTTCGCTTTCAGCGTTTAGGCATTGAAGGCATTGACAATGAAGCTGTCGCCCGGATTTTTTCCAGTGCCATCCTCGCGGAAGAATATTGTCTTTTCTCTAATACAATCAGCAGCGGTGATGAATATTTCCGGCTTCTAAATGATCTGATCATTCGCGCTCTGGCCGACAGGCAATCATTGCCTGTCGTGCGTTTTGCCGATGGAGAATATGCCTTTTATCGCTTCACATTAGGCTGCAACGGTCTTTATAAGCAGGCCGAATCCGTTGAAGCCATAAAACGAATAATGCCGCAACATCTGGCGGCCATGGAATATCTTGCCGAAAACGGCTTGTTTGCCCCTCTTGTTTTCCCAGGCAATTCGCATGTTGCGTCCCGAAGCTTTTTTTCTTTTAAAAAGCAGAAACGGGATTCTACCGGCGCCGAGTTCCTTGATTTTTTGCGTGCAAACAGCATAAATCTGAGCGGTGAAAATTACATTCCCTTTTACGTGATCTACGCATATTTGAGTTCGGAAAAATTCGCCGCAGCTGTGAACGGGAAAAATATCTGTATTCTGAATTCCGACTCCAATCAAGAAAGCTGTATTAACTGGTTTGCCCAATTTGGCAGCCATCCCCTTTTAACATTTGTGGATATTCCAGCTGAGTATGTCGCAACCCGCTGGGAAGAAAGCAAAAAAGAAGTATTGGCTAAAATTCCGCCGGATACGGACTTATGCCTGGCCGGTGCCGGTGTAGGAGCGCTGCTTGTTTGCGTCGATATTGCTAAGATTCGTTCCCTGCCCGTCATTGACGCCGGTCATGTTTTGAATATGATGAACAGCCGTGTGGACAAATCCAATGGAGCGCGCCTTTACACATTGAGAAAACAATGAATGATCCATTGAAAAAATATCGCCGACAATTCCGCACCTGGAGAAACAACCGGAGGCTGCAGCGGGAGAAGGTGTACTATACGCAAAAATTTACTCAACTAGGCTTAACAATCCCTGATGAACAAATGCTGCGGGAAAAGTTGAAACAAAGATTCCCGCATCTTGCAGCCAAGACTAAAGGCGAGTTGAGCATTATTGCGCTTTATCACCATTATAATTGGGAAAACGAGGCCCTGAAACCTTCTTTGGAAAAATTCGGCCGTCTCCGTCGTTACGATTGGTTCGATAAATTTAATCATCAGCGCAAAGACTGGCGCAAGTCTTTAAAGGCCGCAATGAACAAAGATTTGATTCTTCAGGTAAACGAGTGGATGGCCGAAGAAAAAGCCGACGTAATTTTTACTTACTTGTCGGGCGAGCTCGTGGAACCGGCAACGCTGGAGGCTCTCCGCAGCCATGGTGTTCCATTGGTAAATCTGGCCCTTAATGATAAGGAGCATTTCGTCGGCAAGATACGCTCCGGACGTGCATTCGGCGCCAGAGACATTTGCCGTTATTTTGATCTTTGTTGGACGAGTACTGAGGATGCCTTGGTCAAATACTGTGTTGAAGAAGCTTTGCCCATTTATCTTCCTGAAGGCGCCAATCCGCAAATTCACAAACCTTATGACCTGGAAAGAACAATCGACGTATCCTTTGTCGGACAATGCTACGGCAATCGGCAGGCAGTAATCACGGAATTGCAGAAGCGGGGAATTGCCGTGGAAGCCTATGGCAGCGGCTGGCCGTCCGGACCGCTGGCGACGGAAGAAATGGTAAAAATGTATTCCAAAAGTAAAATAAATCTGGGATTCGGCGGTGTATCCGGTCACAAGGACACCTTTTGCCTCAAAGGACGCGATTTCGAAATCCCCATGAGCGGCGGCCTTTATCTGACGGAAGCTCACCCGGAGTTGGATAACGTTTTTTTGCAGGGAAAAGAAATCGTAACATATTCAGGCATCGATGATCTTGTCGCCAAGATTAAATATTACCTGGCTCATCCCGCCAAAGCAGAATCGATAAGAGAAAATGGTTATCAACGCACATTGCGCGAACACACCTGGGAAATGCGTTTTGAGAAAGTTTTTCGTCTGATCGGAATATTGAAATAATCGAATTCGAGTAAAAACATTAAATTTTATATTAATTGTTTATCCTGTTGAAAAAATCTGCTTTATTATGTAAGAGAGTTAGGTTTAATTTATTTGGAGGTAGGTAGATAATGAATTTAGCCCGGTTGGTTGAAGATGCCGCGCAAAATTTCGCGGATAAACCGGCTTTCATCAGCGATAATCAGCGTATTAACTATAACCAGCTTAATTGTTCTGTTAACGCTGTTGCCCATTTGTTAAGACAAACAGGCATTGCAAAAGGCGATAAAGTCGCCCTGATGCTCCCTAATATCCCGGAGTTTGTGTATTGTTATTTTGCCACAGCAAAACTGGGTGCTGTTGCCGTTACTTTGAATGTCTCTGCCACTGCTTATGAAATTTCCTACCTTCTGGAAAACAGCGATGCCAAAGTTCTCATAACTTTAGAGTCATCCGGCAAGCGATACGAAGGAATTAAAGATAAGCTTTCGAGCTGTAAAAACCTGATTATTGTTGACACCGACGATTCTCTCTTGAAGGCAGCTTTGGCTCACGGACCATTTACTAATCCGGTAACTGAAATTGACGCCGAAGATCCGGCAGTCATGATATACACCGCCGGCCTGACCGGCAAACCTTTGGGCGCCGTCCTTACCCACGGCAATCTCTATTCACAGTCTGAGCTCTTAATTTCCATTGTTAAAAGGACTTCCGAAGACAAAGGTCTCTCGCTCATTCCTTTATTCCATGCTTTTGGTGCAACAGCCAATATGCTGGCCGTCATACGTTGCGGTTGCAGTGTAGTGATGATGGAAGGATTGACGATGAGCAACCTTTTTAATGTAATGGAAAAGGAGAGAGTTACATTCATATGCGCCGTACCGCGCCTGTTTTTGGGCATGATGTACTTTGATGATGCGGCAAAATATGACATAAGCTCACTAAAGGTTTGTGTTACCGGAGGTTCAGCAATGCCGCCCCACTTACTTCCGGAATTTAAAAAACAATTTGGAGCGGACATTCTGGAAGGTTATGGTTTGACGGAAGCAGGGCCTGTTTGCTCTTTTACCAGAGTCGGGATGACGCCCAAACCCGGTTCTATCGGCATAGCCAATCCCGACACATTCATTAAAATTGTCGATGAAGCAGGCAATGAGTTACCGCGGGGCGAAATCGGAGAATTGATTGTCCGGGGCAAAAATGTGATGAAAGGGTATTACAAAGATGAAGCGGCAACGGCAGCCGTTATTAAAGACGGCTGGCTCTATACCAGCGATTTAGGCAGGATGGACGAAGATGATTATATATTCCTGACCGGCCGAAAAAAAAGAATGCTTATCACCAGTGGTTTTAATGTCTACCCGAAAGAAGTAGAAAATGTTTTGAATCTGCATCCGGCAGTCCTCGCTTCCAGGGTATTTGGTAAGGAAAATTTAATCAGAGGCGAAATCGTTGCGGCTCAAATTGTTAAAAAAGATGGAATGGAGGTTAGCGACAGGGAAATCATGAAGCATTGCCGGATTTATCTTTCCGCCTATAAAGTGCCGCGGAAAGTGGAATTCGTCACTAAACTAGAGGACCAGGACTAGACTGGGAAACGAAACCATACGCTATGGTCTAAAATAAGCTTGTTTTTCACAAGTATCATTGATTTATATACTTGTCATTAAATACGGCGAATGATATGAGAAATGGCGTCTGTTCTGTATCAGTAATTGGCGAATAACCGGTAGTGGAATAAATAAATCACTTCACTTTAAGGAGAAAAAACATGAGAGAAGCAGTAATAGTAAGCGGGGCAAGAACAGCGGTTGGCAAGTTTGGCGGAGGCCTTAAAGGCGTTAAAGTAGTTGACATGGGAGCACTGGTAATCAAAGAAGCCTTAAAGCGCGCAGGTTTAAGACCGGAAATTACCGATTTAGAGAAAGGCTGCCGTCCGGATGCTTTTGGTGATTTTGACAAAACAGCCATTAACAAGAAATATTACGACTATGATTCATCTCTGAAACCTGTTTATGTCGACGAAGTAATCATGGGCAACGTTTTACAGGCGGCCCAGGGACAGAACGTCGCCAGACAGTCATGTGTCATGGCCGGTCTTCCAGAAGAAACACCGGCTTACACGGTAAACAAGGTTTGTGCTTCAGGTATGAAGGCAATCGCCGTGGCCACCCAGACAATTCTGGCGGGAGATTCCGAAATCGTCGTCGCCGGCGGTATGGAAAACATGAGCAATGCTCCCTTTGCCGTACCGGGCGCACGCTGGGGCTACCGCATGTCGATGCCTTTTGGCCAGATTGTCGACTGCATGGTTCATGATGGTCTTTTTGAAATTTTCAACGGCTATCATATGGGTATGACCGCAGAAAACCTGGCCGCCCTCTATAAGATTTCCCGTGAGGAACAGGATGCATTTTCTCTGGTAAGTCAGAACAGAGCTTTGGCCGCCATCGCCAACGGCAGTTTCAAAGAAGAAATCGTCCCGGTAATGATTCCCGGCAAGAAGGGGCCGGTTGCTTTTGATACCGACGAAGGCCCGATGGAAACCAGCATGGAAAAGATGGCTAAACTGGCAACTATTTTCAAGAAAGACGGAACTGTAACAGCAGCCAACGCTTCCGGCATTAACGATGCGGCCTGTGCCGTGGTTGTCATGAGCGCGGATAAAGCTAAAGAACTCGGTTTGGAACCGATTGCCAAGATTAAAGGATATTGCAGCAGCGGCGTTGATCCTGCATACATGGGCTTAGGACCGATTCCGGCAACCCGCAAACTTTTCAAAAAATTGAACCTGACCATTAAAGACATCGATTTAGTGGAATTGAACGAGGCCTTCTCTGTTCAGGCGCTGGCATCCATGAGAGAACTCGGTGTTGATCAAGCCAAGTGCAATCTCTTCGGCGGCGGCGTTTCTCTGGGTCATCCGATTGGCTGCACCGGCGCCCGTATCACCTACTCGCTGGCCCTGCAGATGAGAAGAAACAATCTGAAATTAGGTTTGGCTTCTCTGTGCATCGGCGGCGGTATGGGTATGTCGCTTGTTCTGGAAAGACCATAAGAACTACAGTTGCAAATGACGGGCACCACATTGCAACATTGATTTTGCATATTAAATAAACTTAAAGAGCGGGATAATTCCCGCTCTTTTTTATGTTTACAATAATCAATCAATCGAATATCAATGCTCACATTTTTATTCTTCACATTATTTTTGTTCCGCAAGACTCATTTTGAAACAGGATTTTTTCTGAAGTATTCGCATACGACATCAGCCGTCATCAATGATCCCTTATCGGTGAAGTGAACATCATCATAAAATATCGCGCTGCTTCGGGGAAATTTCTCCGCCAAATCAATGCATTCTATGCCCCGAGTCCTGCATACCTTAAGCAAAGTGTCATTGTATGCTTGCATACCCTTCATTAGAGCCGCCACCGAATAGTACCTCTTTGATTTCTGACTTTCTATCCATCCATACCAGAGTAGGTTCTTTTCCTCAGCAGTCATATCCTTCTTCCATAAGGAAGGTTGCGTCATAAAGATAATCCGAACTGATTGGTTCTGGGCAATATCGATTATTGCATTAATATTTCTTTTATATTCTTCCAGACCGGAATTTAAATCCGGTAAATCTTCTACAATTTGCACTGCTTCTTTGCGGAGCTTGCGCAGGTTAACAAACATATTACCGGCTTCATCCTGGATCATTTTCCGTCTGACATACATATCCATAGATTGCTTAATGACGCTGCCGATGGCCAGTTCATCATAGTAACCGCTCCGGAACCTGTACTTTCCTTTATAATATGGCGTTTCGGAAAAAGCCCCTCGAATAAGCCGGTGCTTCCAGTATTCATAATGATCCAAAAAATCAGGATCGTATTTTTTATCTTCGATCAGCCGTCTGGTCAGATCATTACACCCGACTAAAATGATGACCGCATCAATTTCCGGATATTGCGGAAGGAGATGTTTCATATGCATGAAATGTTCTCTTGTACTCAGGCCGGCTTTGCCAACATTTCCAACCCAGAATTTCGACATATGAAGATTATTCAATTTCTTCTGCAAGGCGTAGGGCCATGATTTTTCCTGGTCAAGAAAAAGACACTCCGTGGTGCTTCCACCGATGGTCAATATCCTGTATTGTCTACCTGAAGAACTTTCATCTCCTCTAATGCCGTCGGAATTAACATTGAAACGTGCAATACCATTAACACCGGGCATTGTTCCCGGCGTCGGCTTAAAAACTTTGCGTAAATTAGGAGGCCAAACATAATACTTGTCGTTCTTACTTTTAATGGAAAAATAAGCACGCAGGCCAAATTCACATAACACCAAGGCCACTATAATACCGACAACTATTAAAACAGCACCGTATACGTATTCCCTCTTGAAAATTTTCCGCATTAATGTCAAACAACCCGATAGTTTTATTTATTACCGGCAAAAAGATTCTTTACTGTTCGAGCCCAAAATCGTGTTTCAGGCAGGCACCTTTTTACACTTGACAAGTGATAGCAGCACAAAGTTTTTTGTCAAGTAAAAAACCGGGAAAGTTTTATTCAATTTAACACTTTTGAATATTTTCATGATATTGGAAAAAAATGGAAAATAAAATTTATGATCAAATAAAAGGATTGATGTCCTCGGTTATTTCACCGGAGCAGGCCAAAGATACGGGCATGGCGATGGTTTTGATAAGCCTGCTTATCGCTATCGGCAGCAATAAAGGGCAGTTCGTTATCATAGCAGTTTTACTTCTGCTGGCGAACATGATAAAGCCGATGCTATACAAACCGGTAGCCAAAATATGGCTTGGATTTTCCCACTTGCTGGGAACCGTAATGTCCAAGATAATATTGACGGTAATATTTTTTATTTTAGTCCTGCCCGTCGGCCTTTTGCGCAGAGCAATGGGTAAAGACACCCTGCAATTAAAGAAATGGAAAAAAGGGGACAAATCCGTATTCAAAGTCAGGGAATACCGATTCACATCCAAAGATATTGAAAATCCATATTAACCGAGGAGAACACCCGTGGAATTTTTACGCGATTTATGGGGCTTTTTAAAAGTCCGGAAAAAGTTCTGGCTGCTGCCGATAATAATAACCTTGCTTTTGTTTGGAGCGTTGATCGTCCTGACCAGCGGCACCGCCATTGCTCCATTCATCTACACATTATTTTAGAAAGATAAACCATGACAGAAGCAATACTGGGGATATCCGCCTACTACCACGACAGTGCTGCGGCGCTTCTGATTGACGGCGAGATCATCGCGGCAGCACAGGAAGAGAGGTTTACCCGCGAAAAGCATACCAGTGCGTTTCCATTCCAGGCAGTAAAATACTGTTTGCAACAGGCTGGTCTTAACTTAAATGAAATTGCTATAATCGCCTTCTACGACAAGCCTTATTTAAAATTTGAAAGACTGCTGGAAACCTACCATGGCTTCGCTCCGCAGGGACTGAAAAGCTTTCTTTCAGCCATGCCGGTCTGGATCAAGGAAAAGCTTTTCATGCGAAAAATGCTTAACGAAGAACTGGCCGCAATCGGGCCCACAAAAGCAAAAATAGTTTTTCCCGAACACCACCTCTCGCATGCGGCCAGTGCTTTTTACCCATCGCCGTTCGAGGAGGCGGCAATTATTACTATTGACGGAGTCGGAGAATGGGCGACGACCACTATCAGTCAGGGTAAAAGAAATACAATCACCTGTCTGCGCGAACTTGATTTCCCGCATTCCCTGGGCCTGCTTTACTCTGCTTTTACGTATTACTGCGGGTTTAAGGTCAACAGCGGTGAATATAAGCTGATGGGATTGGCGCCCTACGGGATTCCGGACTCCGAGCAAACCAGAGAATATAAGAATAAAATCATGGAATATCTGGTGGACATCCGCGAAGACGGTTCGTTGCTGCTGAACATGGAATATTTTGACTTTGCCACAGGCCTGACAATGTGTCGGGACAACAAATGGGAACAACTGTTCAGCATACCCAGAAGAGAACAGGAAAGTGAACTCAACCAGGCCTATATGAATTTGGCGTATGCCATTCAGCAAGTTACCGAAGACATTGTTTTGCTGATGGCGGCAACAGCAAAAAAACTCACCGGCAGTCGTAACCTGGTGATGGCCGGAGGCGTAGCGCTCAATTGCGTCGCCAACGGCAAGCTTTTGCATAAGAAAATTTTTGACAACATCTGGATACAGCCGGCAGCCGGAGATGCAGGCGGCGCACTGGGAGCAGCTTACGCCGCATGGCACATCGGACAAAACAAAGACAGGAAAACATCCGGCGGTCAGGACGTTATGCAGGGATCATATTTTGGCCCTCAATTCGGGCAGGATGACGTAAAAAACACAGCCAGACAGTACAAAGCTATTTTTAAACAGTATGACGATTACACCGAACTGTGCCGCAAGGTGGCGGAACTACTGGAACAGGGCATGGTAGTCGGCTGGTTTCAGGGGCGCATGGAATACGGTCCCCGGGCGCTGGGCAACAGAAGTATACTGGGCAATCCCTGTCTGGGGGATACACAGAAGAAACTTAATTTGAAGATCAAATATCGGGAAGGATTTCGACCTTTTGCCCCGTCGGTATTGGAGGAAGACATTCAGGAATATTTTGATCTTGATCGTCCATCACCCTACATGCTATTGGTGGCCCCAGTGCAGAAAAAGCGACGCAGGCAGATGCCCGACGATTATGATCAGATGAAAATGTATGAGCGTCTCTACCAGTTAAGATCAGATGTTCCGGCAATAACTCATATTGATTTTTCCGCCCGAATTCAGAGTGTCAACAAAGAAAGCAACGAACGTTTCTGGACATTGATTCGCGCGTATAAAGAAAAAACAGGTTTCGGACTTCTTGTGAATACCAGCTTTAATGTTCGGGGTGAACCGATTGTGTGTACCCCCGAAGATGCCTACCGCTGCTTTATGAGAACGGAAATGGATTTCCTGGTCATGGAGAATTTTCTTTTCGATAAAAAAGATCAACCTGAATTTACGCAGGATGACGATTGGAAAGAAAAGTTTAAACTGGATTAAGACAACAACACCGGATCACGCAATAGAAAACTTCTTTCTAATGCGCAATCCGGGTAAGTTCAGATTATTTTAATTAATCACGCACCGAATTTTTGCAGTTTTCCCGCGTGAGCCAGGGCGACACTCATTATGTATTTCATGGGCATTCTGCCCAGTCCCCCGGTAATGCAGGCGCGTTCGCCAAAGGTCGTCGCCAGGTCCTGGCGGCAGTTGGCCGCGGACAACAAAACGGGAACCGGATGCCAGCTATGGCCGGACATAACCGCCGGTGTGGAATGATCACCCGTAACCACGAGAACATCCGGTTTCAGGGCGCAAATATCCGGGATCAGCGAATCTACCTGTTCAATCACTTTCACTTTTTCGGCAAACTTACCGTCTTCACCGCGTGAATCGGTGTACTTGATGTGGACAAAAAAGAAGTTGTAATTATTATAGTTTGCTTTCAACGACTGGATTTCTTCTTCAACAGTATTTGTGGCCTCAGCAAGTTCCATCCCTAGGAGTCTGGCAATTCCCCTGTACATGGGATAACTGGCGATAGCCAGCGGTGTGAGCCCAAAACGTTCAGACATGGAGGGAAAGCGTCGATAACGGGCATAGCCCCGCAGGAGAATTGCGTTGGCTGTTTCTTCGTCCTTTAAAACCTCCTTTATTTTTTCCACCAGCTCCTGCATAACAGCCGCAGTATTTTTTGCCTCGGCAGTTAATGCAATCGGTTCCAGCGGCGATGATCCTGTTTTTTGCGGGTCAGTTTCCGCAATTTCTTCACAAAAGTCGCCTCCACGCAATGCCACCAGCGCACGATGCTCTTTTTCCGTTCTGAAAAATGTTTGTACACCGGAACTCAAAGCAATTTTTTCCTGTAGTTTGCGGCAGATCGCTTCGTTTTTTTCCGTGGCCAACCGGCCCGCTCTGCGATCTGTTATCAAGCCCCTGGCGTCAACAGTGGCAAAATTCGCCCGCATATAAAGATCGCCTTCCGTCATCGGGAAATCAAGCCCCGCTGCAGAAAGCAAACCACGGCCGACATTGTACTTTACTGGATCATAGCCAAAAAGGGCAAAGTGAGCGGGCCCGCTGCCCGGCGTTATGCCATAGCCTACGGGATCCAGCAGGCCGCATGTTCCGGAAGCTGCCAGTTGATCCAGATTGGGTGTCAGCGCAGCTTCAAGTTCCGTCTGTTCACCGGGACTCTGCGGTAAACCGCCCAGACCATCCATAATAAGAAATATTATTTTTTTATCGTTTCTAACAATCAGTCGGTCAACAAATTCCGAATCCATAAATCTCCCATTAAGACTTAAATAGAAAAGGCGAGACAACCCTGGGCTGTCTCGCCTTTTTCCCATACCTGATAATTATCTCATACCGATCAGTTTACGAGCAATAACTACTCTCTGAATTTCGTTTGTTCCTTCATAGATCTGGCAAATCTTGGCATCGCGCATATGACGTTCTGCCGGATATTCATTTACATAACCATAACCACCGAATATCTGTACGCCTTCAATGGCGGCTCTCATAGCCACGTCGGAAGCGTAGTACTTGCCCATGGCTGCTTCCATTTCAAAATTCAAATGATTGTCTTCCAACCAGGCGGCTCTCAGAAGCAACAATTCTGCTGCATCGAGTTCTGTTGCCATTTCGGCCAGTTTAAACTGAATTGCCTGGAAAGAGGTAATCGGCTGACCGAACTGCACTCTCTCTTTAGCATAAGCCAGCGCATCTTCCAAAGCGGAGCGGCCGATACCGCAAGCCTGCGAACCAACACCGATACGTCCGGCATTCAATCCAGCCATCATCTGCTGGAATCCCTGTCCCTCTTTGCCCAGTAGACATTCCGCAGGAATTTCCGCATCTTCAAATACCAGTTCACATGTACCGGAAGCGCGAATACCCATTTTTTCTTCAATCTTGCCTACTTTGAAACCGGGTGTGTTATGTAAATCCACGACCAGATTGATGACGCCCTTGTAACCTTTGGACGGATCGGTCGTTGCGGCCAGAACACAATAACGGGCAGTAGGACCGTTGGTGATGAACATCTTAGCGCCGTTGACTATATATTTATCGCCCTTCAATACTGCCCGGC
>JBDKUX010000078.1:0-48228 GCA_039679455.1 Smithella sp.
ACCTCATGAAAAAAGGACTGGAAAGGGCGCCGCATCGTTCGCTCTTTAAGGCCATGGGTTATACTGACGAAGAAATATCCCGGCCGTTAATCGGTGTAGTCAATTCCGCCAATGAAATAATTCCCGGTCATATTCATCTGGATTTAATTACACAAAACGTCAAAGCAGGCGTTCGCATGGCTGGCGGAACGCCCGTGGAATTTCCGGTTATCGGGGTCTGCGACGGCATCGCTATGGGCCATGCCGGAATGAAATATTCGCTCGCCAGCCGGGAATTGATCGCCGATTCCATTGAAATCATGGCCACCGCGCATCCCTTTGACGCATTGGTTTTTATTCCCAACTGCGACAAAATCATCCCGGGCATGCTCATGGCTGCTCTACGCTTAAACATTCCCGCAATTTTTATCAGCGGCGGACCCATGCTGGCCGGAAAGCTGGCCGGAAAAGCGGTTGATCTGATCAGCGTGTTTGAAGGAGTCGGCGCCGTGAAAGCCAAACGCATGACCCAAATCGAATTAAAGAAACTGGAAGATTGCGCCTGTCCCGGTTGCGGTTCCTGTTCCGGCATGTACACGGCCAACTCCATGAACTGCGTTACCGAAGCTTTGGGACTTGGTCTTCCCGGCAACGGCACAGTTCCGGCAGTTGATGCCGCTCGCCACAGATTGGCCAAATATGCGGGAATGAAAATAATGGAGCTCTATAAGAAAAATATCCGACCACGTGATATCGCCACTCTGGCTGCCTTTAAAAATGCGATTGCCGTAGATATGGCGCTGGGCTGTTCAACCAACACCGTTTTGCATATTCCGGCAATTGCCCACGAAGCGGGCATTAATCTGGATTTGAATCTGTTCAATGAAATCAGCGAAAAAACACCGAACCTCTGCAAATTGAGTCCGGCAGGAAATCATCATATTGAAGATTTTGACAGAGCAGGCGGAATTCAGGCCGTAATGAAGGTCATCGGCACCCTCGGTGTTATTGACAAAAAGGCACTGACGGTAACCGGTAAGGCCGTCGAGGCAAATTTAAAGAATGTCGCTGTTCTCGATGAAACTGTTATCCGGCCTTTAAATAATCCTTATTCGCCGCAGGGCGGCATCGCTATTTTGCGCGGCAATCTGGCGCCGGACGGAGCGGTTGTCAAACAATCAGCCGTGGCCGCCGCCATGCAGAAAAACGAAGGCAGAGCCAGAGTATTTGATTGCGAAGACGATGCCATCGCCGCAATTTTAGGCGGCAAGATCAAAGACGGCGACATTGTTATCATCCGCTACGAAGGACCAAAAGGTGGCCCCGGTATGCGGGAAATGCTCGGACCGACATCAGCCATTGTCGGCATGGGTCTGGATAAGACAGTCGCTCTCCTGACTGACGGACGTTTCAGCGGCGGCACCCAGGGTGCGGCAATCGGCCATATTTCACCGGAAGCGGCTGAAGGCGGGCCTATTGCCTTGGTGAAAGAAGGCGACATTATTGCAGTTGATATTCCGGCAAAAATTCTGGAATTGAAAGTAAGCGACAAGGAACTGGAAAAACGCCGAAAAGCTTTGAAGCCTTTTAAACCGGCGATCACCAGCGGCTATCTGGCACGCTACGCCAGGCTCGTAACTTCAGCATCGACGGGAGCGATTTTCAAAGACTAACATCTTTATTCTAGAACAAGGGGTTGCAACCCCTTGTTCTAAATTTTACCCTGCTTATTCGATTGACCGGGTTCGGGCGTAACGCAACCCTATCCAGATTATAACCGCCACAAATATTGTCCGTAATATCTTCTCCGGCAGTAAATAGGCAAAACTTCCCCCCAGGTAGGCCCCTAATAGAAGCCCGGGTATAAGCCCCCAGAGAAGTTCATGCACAACATTACCCAGCCGTCGATGTGTCAGGGCACCAACAGTGCCAGCCGGAACCATAACAAGCAGAGATGTCCCCTGAGCAACATGCTGCGTAAATCCGGCAAGAAGAACCATCACCGGAACCATTATCGCTCCGCCGCCTACACCCATCATTCCGGAAAGAAATCCGGTTACAAGGCCTGTTATTAACAGTACGATTATTATTGCCCATCCGGGAACAACACCAATAATATCTTTCAAATATGGTTTAGAAAGTAAAAGGACTGCACAAAAAATCAAAAAAATGCCGAAAGTTCTTCTCAACTTCCAGGCAGGTAAGGTATCGGCATATCGTGCTCCGGCGCTCGCCGTGGAGATAGATGATCCGGCCAGAAGTAAGGCTGCCGTAAAATCAATGGCGCCGTTTAAGCCGTATGTTACTGCGCCGCTTAATCCCGTAAAGATAATTGCCACCAGGGTTGTACCGTGCACCTGATGCTGGCTCAGTTTTAAAACATAGAGCATCAAGGGAATCAAAATCAATCCGCCGCCGAGGCCGGCAAGCCCGCCAAATGCTCCCGCAGCAAGACCAAGAAGAAAACTGATGATATTCAGCTTCATTTATGAATTTTTCCCCGCGCCAGTGAAGCAAAAATTCCGGCACAGCATAAAATGCCCAGGATGAAAAAAATAAGTTGAGTGCTTTTCAGAAGAAGAGAACCGCCGGCCTGATCCAACGGGCGGTCTCCTAAAAGTACGGCGAAAACAAGCATAGTAATACCCATGCTGAACATCTGGCCTATCATTCGCATTGTTGCCAGTGTGGCTGAAGCTATCCCGTAATATTTATTTTCGACGGCACTCATTGCGGCATTGACATTGGGTGAAGAAAAAAGCGCGAAGCCAAGACCGAGCACGATCAGACACAAAACTATATAGCTGATGCCGGTAGCTGAATCAATAAACATCAAGGGTATCAGGCCAATAACATTCAGCGCCATACCGCTAGAGGCGATGATTCCGGGCTCAAAACGGTCGGAAAGCCGCCCGGCAAGAGGTGAAAACGAAGCCTGCACCACCGGTTCGGCAATCAATATCATTCCCGCCTGCAAAGGAGTCAGCGCTTTGATATGCTGTAAATAAAGGCTCAAAAGAAAAGTTATCGCAAAAGTCGCACAGTAATTGATCAAAGCAGCCAGATTGGAAAAAGCAAAAACTCTATTGTCCCGAAAAAGGTGAAGGTTTAACAAAGGATAAGGTATTTTAAGCTGCTGCCGGATAAAGAAGAAAAAGCAAATAACCCCGAAAGTGATCAGACCACCCGCCTGCAGGTCGGGCAGTAAAGAAAAACCATACATGATCGCAAAAAGCGCTATGGCGTAAAGCAGGGAACCGGTAAAGTTAAAACGTTCGCCGTCGGCTTCCTGCCGCTCTTCTTTAGCCATAAAAAGAATGAGCAGGATCATCATGAGGCCTAGCAGCGCAGTAAAAAGGAAAATATATCTCCAACCCAACTGTTCCGTCAGCAGACCACCGATAAAAGGACCAATCGTCAGTCCCACATAAACGGCTGCTATGTTGATACCCAGTATTTCCCCCCGTTCCTGAACAGGATATACGGAAACCAATATTGCCGTGCCGGTACTGAAGATCATTGCTCCGCCAATCCCCTGAATTATCCGGACTAAAATAAGAAACGTTGCTGTCGGCGACCAGCAACACAGAAACGAAGCAAGAGTAAAAATGATGGCGCCACAGAAAAAAAATTTTTTCCGGCCATGAATATCAGCCAGTCTTCCCAAAGGAACAAGAGTAATGGCGGCGGCCAGAAGAAAGGACGAAGGCACCCAACTCAGAGTAAGCGCGGTCATGGACAGGTCCTTCGCCATGATGGGCAAGGCGACATTTACGCTGGAACCCATAAACGGTGTAATAAATGCGCTCAGAGTAGTTGCGCAAAGTACAATGTGTAGTTGTTTTTTATCTGCAGCCATGCATATTCACGTTTTATCGGATACGGTTAAATATGACGTACTCGTCCATCAAATGTGCGGGAAGGTTTTTTTGTACAGGTCAGCAAAGCAATCTTTGCCGGAGGCCAGCATCAGAGTCAGCGGCATGACTTTCTTTGCCTTTTTCAGCATTTCTTCCGCAAGCTTGCGGATATCCCACTGGGCATGTTCATCCGAGCGCAGCCGCACTAAATGATAAAGCTCCCGGGCGTTTAATTTCATCAATACTCTCTTGCGGTGGGCATTGGTCAGGACATAGGGGGCGGCAAGCGGCGCTTTTTTCCGGATTTGCTCATAGGCATCGTGAGTTTTGTTGATAATTTCCAGAAACCGTTTTTGCTGTCCGATTGCATTAACGGCGTCCGGAATTGTAACTCCCAAACCGGGATCATAATCCTGGGTTATTATCGTGGCCATCCGGTGCCTTTTTAACTGCGCAAAACAACTGGCGCTCATTACCAATTCAAACTGCAGGTCGATATTCTCCAACTCCCGCAATGCGGCATCATGCGCCTGTAAATTCTGAAAAATTGTTTTAAACAAACTCTTTTTTTCTTTAGCCGCCATGAAATTTGCCTGGCTCAGGCATTGACAATAACTGATGTTTGATGATGAAAAAAGAAGCGCGGCGGCAACTTTGATATCGGCGTCCGGGGTGACAAAAGCCAATTGGATTGCCGGAGATTTTCCGGCACCGGCTTTGGGGGGATATTTTTTAGCAAAGACCGTCGCTTGGCTTTGCAGATTCAATCTGGTGAGCCGGTCATAATCAGTGGCCTCGGTATAACGAATAAGCGACGGAGCTATGTCTTTGGTAACAGCATATAAATTTTTACTGTACTCTTGCGCCTCGGCCAATGGCAGCGCCGCCAGTCTGCGCAGCATCAATTCCAGATTGCGGGCATTGATGGTCATTCCCAACTGGGTTTGGGTCGCCAGCGCAATAGCATAACGGGCATCTTCCTTGGCCCACCCCTCCAGCAAAGATTTATTGGCGGGGTTTTCCGCCATAGTTTTATTTTCGGCAAAAACATAAGGCCTTAACTCATTATAGAGCTCGTGGTAATAATTATTTTGTATGTTAATTGTTTTCATAAACAGATCAGCAAGTCCGGCCTTCTTTATTTCCTCCGGGATGACAAAATCTTTATCAAAAAGAACATAGCGCTGCGATTTTTCTGTGAAGGAGCATAAACGGAATTTCTCAATTTCTTCGACCAGCAGCCGGGAAACACCAATCACATCAATATTGAAGACGGCATGTTCCGCAACCGAACTGTGCCCCATTTCAAAAACAATGTTGCGGTTCGATTTACGCGCCTTATCCACTTCTTTGCGGGCGATTTGACGCAACTCGTCCACCGGTTTTGGGCTGCGGCTGATCCGGGCATAGGCCGCGGAAATGGTCTCCGGTGTAATATCCTCCTCAAACGCACACTTATCCTTGAGTTCGCGAATCAAATCGTAATCTATATTGTAACCGGCAAGGATAATTTTCATAAGTAATTTATATTCATACTTTCATCAAGGATTTGACTGACCGCCTTCAATAAGTATTTCAATATAAACAACAAGTCAAGGATTTGATTTTGGATAATTGCGACATCGGGTGTTATTCCATTTCTAAATCAATGATGATATCGCGGCGGCTGAGAGGAGACGACGAGGCGTATTATACATACGTTGAGGAAGCCGACGACTACGCCAACAAAGATAGCGCTTGATTTAGAAATGGAATTATAGAGTCTTGCCCTTAAAGCCTGACCAATTCCACCTGCCCTAAAGTACGGCCTAAAAAGCGTTCTCCGATTGTTTGAAAACGGTAGGGAACGTCACTGACACAAAACAGGTATTGCGGCGGTTGCCGGTTGGGATTTCTCAAATTGAGCCGGCTTAGCAAATCGACGGTTGCATCAGCCATTGCTTCCGCCGAGTCGATAAGTTTTATTTCCGGTCCAACAATCTCCTGCAATAATGATTTTAAAAGAGGATAGTGGGTGCAGCCTAGAACCAGGGCATCAATTTGTTCGGCCAACACCGGCTTTAAATATTCCTGGGCTATAATTCTGGTTGCAGGATGATCGAACCAACCCTCCTCCACCAGGGGGACAAAAAGCGGACAGGCCTGAGAATAAATCTTGATTCCCTTATCCAGAAGATGGATCGCCCGGGCATAAGCGTTGCTGTTAATTGTTGCCGGTGTTCCGATAACACCTATTGATTTTGTCATTGTTTCTGCGGCGGCGCTGCGTGCGCTGGCCTCAATGACCTCCATTACCGGCACTGGAGATAAATCTTTGATCGCCTGATAGGCGACAGCAGCCATGGTATTACAGGCAACGACCAGCAGCTTGACATTTTTTTTCAGAAGATATTCAGTAATCTGACAGGCATAACGGTTGATGTTCTCCACGGACTTAGTACCGTAAGGTACTCGCGCAGTATCTCCAAAATATATAATGTTTTCAAAAGGCAGGCGTTCCATAAGGGCTCGTACAACAGTTAAGCCGCCAATACCCGAATCAAATACGCCTATTGCCTGATTTGTTTTTATGTCCACTGAACTATCTTTTTACTTCGTCGTCACTCTTTAATGTAAAACTGCAATTTAATATTACTGACTTCCACAATATCGCCGTCTTTAAGATCATATCGGCGGTCTATTGATTTGCCGTTAATTTTCAACTCCTTACCGCCCGACGGAGTAATAAAATAACCTTCTTTGCGGCGGTTGACTAAAGCGGCTAATTTGGGGGCAAAAAATCCCTTCAATCTGATGGCCGAACCCTCTTCCTTACCGATAGCGGAAACTTTTTCTTTAAGTTCATATTCTCTCTGCTCCGTTGATCCTTCAACAACAAAAAAACCACCCAACGGTTCCGGGGTACCTTTATCTGCAGCAGCAAGAATTTTCTTTTGGTCGTCCGGAGCAATAACCATCGTTTCATCCATGGAACGGCCACGCATGGCAAAGCTTTTTTTATCCTCTTCTTCTCTGTGTTTATCGGAAGAGACAAACAATGTATGCACACCGATTAAAACCACGTCACCGTTAAAAAGCTCGGCCCTGGAAATTTTCTGGCTGTTTACGTATGTACCATTCAGGCTGCCTAAATCTTCCAGCACCACTTCTTCACCATGCGCTTTAATCTGGGCATGGTGCCCGGAAACCGCCTGATTATCAATTATGATATCATTATCCGGTTTTCGGCCTATAGTCGTCACTTCCTTGTCCAATATCATTTCCTGGACAACAGCTTCTTTGTATTTAAGTAGGACCTTTGCCATTTATCACCTCCGAAAAAATTCCATAAATTTAAACAAAGCCGCGTACCATTTTTTCTTCTTAATATGGCCAATGACCACCGTAATATTATCCTTGCCGCCATTTTTGTTGGCGGCATTAATCAACGCATCGCAGGCAGCATTAAAATCACCCGACTGTGAAATGATTTTCAATGCAGCCTCATCTGATACCATAGTACTAAGGCCGTCGGTACACAAGAATAACATATCATCGCCAAACATGGTAAGCTCATCCAGATCAGCTTCCATTTTTGCACTGATACCCAGGGCTTTCGTGAGAACATTCTTCATTTCCGACTTGTCTGCTTCTTCCTTTGTGATAATCTCACGCCTTACCTGTTCATTAACCATTGTATGATCTTCGGTCAGCTGGTCTATATTACCGGCGCGAATCAAGTAGGCGCGACTGTCACCAATATGGGCGATACTCAATTTATTCCCGGTCAGGAGAACAGCCACAATAGTGGTCCCCATACCCTTTAACACAGGGGAACTTTGCGCCACTTCATAAACGGCCTGGTTGGCTAAACGAATTGCACAATTCAGCTTGTTGGTAGCTTCGGAATAGGCGGGATTCGAACGGCCAATTAACTTCTGCGGTCCATGAAAATAATCTCGAATAACATTAACGGCCAATTTACTGGCTACCTCACCGGAGGCATGTCCTCCCATACCATCGGCAACGACAAGAAGACCCAGTTTTTCATCCAGATAAAATTCATCTTCGTTATTGATACGAACCAACCCTCGATCAGTTTTTCCGACGGCAGCTAAATCCAATTAAGCCTCCTTATTTAAACAAGCAAGCAAATCATCTGCTAATAATTTGCCGGTCTGATAACGGTCTTCCGCATCTTTCGCCAGAAGCTTCTCTACTATGGGTATCATTTTTTCCGGAATTCGGGGAGAAAGTTCTTTAATCGACGGGGGTACAGATGATGTGATATTGTACATAAGGGTCGTGATGCTCTCTCCTTTAAAAGGTTTTTCTCCGGCAAGCAGTTCATATAAGACAACGCCCAGCGAAAATAAATCAGACCGGCCATCCACTTTTTTACCGGCTATCTGTTCCGGTGACATGTAACTGGGAGTACCAAGTACAACCCCGGTTTGTGTTCTGGATGTAGACATTACACGGGCAATGCCGAAATCCGCCACTTTGACATCACCATTGCTTAAGATCATAACATTCGCCGGTTTGATGTCACGATGAACTATACCATTGGCATGAGCATAATCCAGTGCTGAAGCAACACAGGATACAACGCGGATTACCTCTTCCAGCGGCAAGAGATTTTCTTTCCGGCAATATATGGTCAGATCTGACCCGTCGAGTAATTCCATAGCCATGTAGGCAATATCATAATCCTCGCCGACATCGAAAATGGTGACAATATTAGGGTGTGATAATTTGCCGGCAGCTTCCGCCTCCCGGAAAAACCTTTTTTTCACTTCCGCCAGCTGATCCGAATCAATTTCTTCATATCTCAATGTTTTGACGGCAACTTCGCGATTAATACGCGGGTCTTTGCCCAGGAATACTGTGCCCATAGCACCGCGTCCCAATTCCTTGATTATTTCATAACGTCCCAGGGTAGGTTTGATTTCGGGTTTATTCATAATCACGGTAGCTTCTTTTTTGGCATCGGCACGGCCAAAGACGATTGTTTGTCCGGCAACATTCAGTTTCTTGATGCGATCACTTATGTCTTTGAAAGCACCGGCTTGAGCAATATGCTCGTAAACCTCCACCGCTTTGTTAAACATGCGCTTTCTTTCAAAATCCAAACCCAGATTATAGAGCAGCTCTTTAACGGATTCATCTTCAACGGGGCATTTGCGGAATTTTTCAAATGCCATATCCAGTAAACCCTGCCCCTGGAAAGACAAACCTAACATTTTGTTGGTTTCAAATCCATCCACCTCGATACGATCTTTGGTATTTTCCGTCAGCAAATAGCGCTTTGAAACGATAAAAACATAACCAATAATTAATATAAGTGCCGGATAAAACCATTTGATCCAATAACCATTCGCAGCAAAAAAATAAGTTGTTGTACCCATCCAAGCAAGCAGAAAAACCAGGGAAACAACAGCACTGATCCAGACTTTTATTTGCGGAACAACCAGCGCTATATACAGGCCGAAGAAAACGATTATTATTAATTCGAGAACAGCCGCCCAATTCGGACGCGATATATGATCATCGGTAAGTATATTTTCAACAACATTAGCCATGATCGTTCCCGACCCGACATTGGCAGCCGCAGGGGTCATCTGCATCGTGCCTGAACTCGCCGCAGTTTGGGTAATAATGACTATTTTATCTTTAAAAACATCCGGGGCAATTTTCTTGTTGATGACGTCAAAAAAAGAATAATGCGGAATGCCCTCGGTAAAACTGATCAACATCCTGTTGTTGTCATACAAGGGAATCGTCTTACGACCAAATTTTATTTCCTTGCCGAGTTGTATATTTGTCAAATCGAAATTGAGATATTTTAAAGTCAGTTGCAAGGCAAAGGAGGGAAAGAGCTTTGCCTCAAAATTAATAAACAGCGGTTCACTGCGTACTGTACCGTCCCTGTCGGCTATAACATTAACGTGGCCTAATCCCTTGGATACTGCGGCAAACTCGGCGATAGGGGTCACGATTTCACGTGCGGTGATACTGTCATCTACGCCGGTATAGGAAATGGAGTTTTTTTGCAGATAGTCAGGAAGACCGGCAGCGATCCCCCCCGTGGGCTTACCGGAAATAAAGAACAACGGCAGCACAACATTTTTACCGGCGGCAATCGAATTGGCTAAAGTAATATCATTATCAAGCCTTTTTTCGGATTCTTTCAGCAGCGGCAAAATAACATCAAAACCTTTTTTAACATAATACGGATTGCTCTCGATATTCTTAATCAGGTTGCGAACCTCGTATAGCCCCTGATTATTATCTTTTTCCGAATAAATTATGTCCAGACCGATTACTTTAACATTATATGACCGCAACAAATCCACCATAGAGGCAATATGATAGCGAGGCCAGGGCCAGCGGCCAATATTGGCAATGCTTTGTTTGTCAATAACCACTACTGCTACTGGAGCTGTAGATTTTTTTACCCGCAGACTGGCATTTAAATCATATATTCCATATTCCAGCGTTTCCAATGGTCCCCAGGAAATGAGAAAAGTTATGAGCACAAGAATCATTAAGACGATGCCCAGAAGGAAATCAGTAATCGTAGACCTTTTAATTTTCTTCATGCAGAATCCTTTTCAGGAAAAATCCAAAAGCAAACCAATGGAAGTGGTTTTTTAGCATAAGTAATGGGAATATAGCAAGTTTTCTTGTTAAGAAATATTTCATTTTGACTAGGAATATCAATCCACACTTACCCCGTAACTTCGTTCCTGTTGTTATCGGCATTTGGTATGCATAACTTGACACCGTAATATCTTATAATCTAAACATTTCGCGGGATCACACGAATCAAGCAGGAAAAATCAAACCTCTTAACCTTGCTTGGTTGATTCCGACAGCATAATTTATACCAAGTTACATGCAAAGAAGCCGTTGAAATTGCCGTTTTCAACCACCATCAGGAATTGAATTCCCGGAGACCGATAGTATTATTGATAAATATGTGTTATAGCGCTTTCGGCGTGATGCCCCGAAAAGATGACGGATGACAGTAACCAATCAGGGATATTGAAGAAATGAAAAACAAGGTGTAAATATGCAAGAATTTCTTGTTGTGGCTGTAATTGCCCTGGTGCTCTTTTTCCTTCCCCGTTTCATGGGGCGAAAGGTGGAATCTGAACCCCAACAAAATAGTCCTGGAATAGTGACCACACTGACGGGCTGGTTGCGTCTGGCTATCCTGGTCACCGTCTTCTGGATC
Source organism: Smithella sp. (assembly GCA_039679455.1). Classification (GTDB taxonomy): domain Bacteria; phylum Desulfobacterota; class Syntrophia; order Syntrophales; family Smithellaceae; genus MVRV01. The sequence continues at coordinate 11,059 of JBDKUX010000078.1, forward strand.
GCAGGTCTGGCCGCCTTTATGAAACCATGGGAAAGCAGAACAATTTTATTCCTCTATCTCGCCTTAGGTCCTGTCGCTGTTGGTTGGGGCGCCTTCTGGGTGTGGTCCGGCTATAGAAAATATCACCGCTGATATATTGAATAACTTTTCTCTGAAAATTATTATACCTGGAAAGACGGCAATCCCGAAAAATCCAGTGTCGCAAAATAATCGCCTACCGTTTCGGCGCGGCGGATCGGAATCACTTCCCCGTTTTCCCGCAACAGCAGTTCCGCCGAGCGAAGTTTGCCGTTATAATTAAATCCCATGGCATAACCATGCGCTCCCGCATCATGAATAACTACAATGTCGCCTCTTTGCAGCTCAGGCAAAACGCGGTCAATGGCAAATTTATCGTTGTTCTCGCATAACGAGCCCGTCACATCATAAATAATATCATGCGGTTTTTTCTCTTTGCCGACAACTGTAATGTGGTGATAGGCTCCATAAAGCGCCGGCCGCATCAGATTGGCCATGCAGGCATCCAGACCGGCAAATTTCTTATAAGTATTTTTAATGTGCAAAACCTGGGCGACAAGATACCCATATGGTCCGGTGATATAGCGCCCGCATTCCGTATAAAGTTTAAGGGGAGCAAGGCCGTTGGCCACGATTATTTTTTCATATTTTTCTTTGATGCCCCGGCTTACAGCCTGAAGATCAATGCGCTCCTGTTCGGGACGATAAGGAATTCCTATGCCGCCGCCGATGTTGACGAATTCAAACCTGATTTTCAGTTTGTGGGACAATTCAACAATAAGATTAAACAGGATTTCCGCCGTTTCCACAAAATAACCGGCCTCAAGTTCGTTCGACGCTACCATGGTATGGATGCCGAAGCGCTTCACCCCTTTATCTCTGCATATTTTATAGCCTTCCAGGAGCTGTTTATGGGTGAATCCATACTTGGCGTCTTCCGGATGGCCGATGATAACGTTGCCTTTTTTCAGACGGCCGGGGTTGTAACGAAAACAGATCAAATCAGGCAAACCTGCATACTGCTCCAGGTATTTAATATGACTTACATCATCCAGATTAATTATTGCACCGAGCTCTTTAGCCTTGAGAAAATCCACCACCGGAGTGTCGTTGGACGTAAACATGATTTCATCGCCGATGATTCCGGTCTTTTCGGACATGATTAACTCGGCGAGTGAACTGCAGTCTGCACCAAAATCTTCCTTATGGAGAATTTTCATGAGATACGGATTGGGTGCGGCTTTAACGGCAAAATATTCTTTAAATCCCTCGTTCCAGGAAAAGGCATTTTTAAATTCGCGCGCATTTTCACGGATGGCTTTTTCATCGTAAATATGAAACGGCGTAGGATATTGTTTAATAATTTCTTCAAGTTGTTTTTTGGTAAAGGGCAGTTCTTTTCCCGCCATAGATAACTACTCCTTTTTTATATAGATTAGCGGCAAAATTGTTTTAATGCAAGGTAAATAAGGGCGGAAATAAGGGCGGAAATCGGGATGGTTAATATCCAGGCCCAGATAATATTACCGGCGACGCCCCAGCGAACGGCGTTCATTCGCTTCGTCGCGCCAACGCCGACAATGGCACCGGTAATGGTGTGGGTAGTGCTGACCGGTATCCCGGCAACAGATGCTCCAATAATGGAGCAGGCGGCGGCAGCTTCGGCACTGAAGCCGCCGATAGGCTGCAGCTTGGTAATCTTTGTCCCCATTGTTTTAACAATGCGCCAGCCCCCGAACATTGTCCCAAGGGCGATGACCGAGTAGCACATGATAATTATCCAGTAGGGAATATTGAAACTGGAGTCAATAAGGCCTTTGCTGTATAAGAGGATAGCAATGATTCCAATCGTTTTCTGGGCATCGTTCATCCCATGCCCCAATGAATAAACAGCTGAAGAAACAAATTGCAGTTTCCGGTAAAGTTTATCGGAACGTGCTACATTGGAATTGCGATTGAGGTTTAAAGAGATCACCATAAAAATATAACCCAAAACTAAACCAATTGCCGGTGAAAGAACAATAAAAGCCGTTGTTTTGGTGATGCCGGCCCAAACCAGCGTGCCGGTTCCGGCTTTGGCAATACCCGCTCCGATCAATCCGCCGATAAGGGCATGGGAAGAACTGCTGGGAAGACCATAGTACCAGGTGATGAGGTTCCAGATTATAGCTCCGCCCAAAGCGGCGAAGATCAACCCATTGTCGATTACATCACGATGAATTATACCCTGGCCGATAGTATGGGCAACCTGCGTCCCAATAAAGAATGCAGCAACAAAATTAAAAAACGCCGCCCAGAGTACGGCATGTTGAGGAGCGAGAACGCGGGTGGAAACAATTGTAGAAATGGCATTGGAAGAATCATGAAAACCATTAATAAAGTCAAATACCAGGGCTACTGCTACTAAAAATATTACAAAACCCATGGAATCAAGCATGCTTCAAAACGATTCCTTCCACAATATTGGATACATCCTCGCACACATCGAGGGATTCTTCGATACGTTCAAAGATTTCTTTCCATTTAATCAGCTCTATGGCGTCTTTTTCTTTCTCAAACAGATCGGCCATAATGGTTCGTAAAACAACATCTCCGGCATTTTCCAATGTGTTAATCTCAACACAAGCATCCAGAATCATCTTGGCATTCTTCATATCGCGCAATGCATGAACGACGATCTTTATTTTAGCGACGGCTTCCACTAAAATTTTAGCCTGTTTGATTATCTCATCATCGGGTCTTTTTACCTTATAAAGGTATATCCGGACGGCGGTCGCTTCGATCATATCCAGAATGCTGTCCATTTTATTGACTAAAGCATAGATATCTTCGCGATCAAGCGGCGTTAAAAACGTTTTGTGCATTTTTTCGTAAGTACGATGAGTGATTACATCCGCTTCGTGTTCAAGTTCTTTGAGTTTGGAAATTTTCGCCTCCGAGTAATCGTGCTTTTCCGTCATGGACAGGAAAAAGCGGCTGCCTTCTTCTATTTTATTGGCCAGTTCTTCAAAATAATCGAAGAATTTTTCTTCTTTGGGAAACAGACGCATAAATAACCCCCTCCTTAGGGTTAAATTCAATGTCGGAATAAACGCTGGCAGAGCTCTAACGGATTAGCAAGAAAATTGCAACATTTTTAAGAGGAGGTGCAGTAATCACATTGATACATGACAAACGATCGTGAAGATGTAAAGGAAATATCGAATACATTAATCATGCAGATAGCTTATACCATTTCTAAATCAAAACGCTACTTTTATTGGCACAACCTGCCCCGGCGCAGGCGGGGGGTATTGGCACATAAAACCAATGGGAAGTCCTCCCTGTAACATTATTAAACTTGCGGCAGACCGTCACGAAACATGAAGTAAACTGCGCCGATAAGACACAGGCCGGCCCAGAGATAATCCAGCTTCAGCGGCTGCTTCATGTAAAGAAAAGCAAACCCCGCAAATACAATCATGGTAATAACTTCCTGAATAACTTTCAACTGACCCAGATTATAATACTGAAAGCCAATCCGGTTGGCGGGAACCTGTAATACATATTCAAAGAAAGCTATGCCCCAGCTCAAAGTAATAACAATAAACAGGGGCTTGTTATTCATGCTTTTTAAATGTCCGTACCAGGCAAAAGTCATAAATAAGTTGGAAAAAAACAATAAAATAATCGGTCTTAACATTAAAAAATACCTAATCCTCCTGAAAATTAATATAGTATTTTCTTAATTACAACGTATTTTAAATTATTTAGCACAATAATCCGACACTTTCAATTCATCCGGTTTACATTAATTGGTGTCGTCAAAAATAGAAAGTTCATTCAGGCCTGTGAAAGAATCTCTCCGCAACATTAATAAATATCTTGAATGGAATGTGAACGGGCTATAAAATCCAAAGAATGTTTGGGAAATCCTTTTAGGGGTATGCAATGCCTGAATTACCGGAAGTAGAAACGCTGTGCCGGCAACTGCAAAAGAAGATTAACGGAAAAAAAATTGTATCTTCAGAAGTCTACGACGCAAAACTGGCTCATGTAAAAGATATTCGAGGAAACACTATCAAGGCGGTGAAGCGCAACGGCAAAAGCGTTGAGATAATACTTGACGGCGGCAACTCGGTGCTGATCCATTTGCGCATGACGGGCAGGCTGCTGTGGCAGGAGGCGGCGGAAGACAGGCCAAAGCACAGCCGCTGGCGAATCTCCTTTAACCAGGGTAATATTTATCTGGTGGATCCCCGCCGCTTTGCCACGATTAAAATTTTGCCGACAAAAACATCTCCCACCGATAACGACATCTTGCAGGATTTTAACGGGCAATCCTTTATCGAAAAGCATGGCCGGCGCAAAACAAAGGTAAAGAATCTGCTGATGGATCAAAAAGCGCTCAGCGGCATCGGCAATATTTACGCCTGTGAAATACTGCACTGTTCCGGCATTCATCCGGAACGGCCAGCAGCCAGCTTAACAAACGGAGAATGGACAAGGATATTTACACAAACCAAAAGTGTTCTTAAAAAGGCTATTGAGAAAAGAGGTACTTCGATTTCCGACTGGCGCGATTTGGACGGCTGCAAGGGAGAGAATCAGTATGAATTAAAAGCTTACGGGCGGGAAGGGGAAAAGTGCTTTAAATGCGGCGGGAAAATCATCAGAATCAAACAGGGTGGCCGCAGCACCTTCTACTGCCCCGTCTGCCAGAAATGAAATCCATAATAATAAAAGGGGACGGTTCTGTTTTATTGCTCTCACCCAAAAATGAAATGCACAACAGAACCGTCCCCTTTTTTTCACACATACGCAAATCAAGCAATGAAGAGTTAGAAAATATCTTCATCAAACAATACGATTATGTCTGGTTTGTTCCCCGCGCCAGGATTTCTTCAATGTTGGGGGCTTCCGTTTTCTGAAAGTCAAACAGTGAATAAAACTTAATTTCACCCAAAGCTACCTCCAGGTAAAAACGATTGCCGCTGACCGTCTTGAATGAGATCTGCCGCAATTGTTGTTTTTCAATTCCTGTTTTAATGGCAATTTGCACCGTCTCGTTGACCACCAGCATTTTAGGTTGATTGTGACTGACAAAAATACCGGTCTTGCTTTCCAGATCGACTCGAAACTTACCGACACATTGATTCAACAACTCGCCGAGGCTGCTGGCCACTTCGTTTGATGTGTGGCTTTGCGCCAATTCGTCCTCGGGAACACCCATTCCGATCATGTAATTGCGGTAAATCTCCATGGCTGCATCTTTTGTAAAATTGATGATGATCAACCCGGAAAAGTCGCCCTGGAAAAGAACAAAGCAACCGATGTCAGGTTTCAAACAGGTATTCTCGATCTCTTTTACCATCGGTGAGATAGAAATCGTATTGTTTATTGTATCCGAAATGACTGACTGCACTGAGCTGCATAGAATCCTGACAACATCATCTGTAGCGATGATCATTTGAACTGCGGTTTGTTCCTCCATAATTGCTTTTTCCTCCTGTGAAAGATAGCGGTGTTGTATAACTGCAGCCATTAATTGATTACATGTTTCCTGAAATTCATTAACCGAAGTGCATAAGAAGTGCACATTAACCGGTTGAATCGAAAAAATAACTCCAGCCACGATCAAAAAATAAAACAAAAACCGACATGACAAAGAGTCCCAGCTCACGGACGAGATAGAGCCAGCTTATACTTCCGCTCGCTGCGCCGAAACAGCCGCAGGAGATATCCAGCCCCCGAACTAAATTTATGGTCAGAGCCGTCGCGAAAACAAGAAAAAGCAATGCCGAAGCCAGGGAAGCACCATGTACATAAATGCCGGCAATAAGGGCTACGGCCAGAAATACCTCCAGCCAAGGCAAAACGACGGCCAGCAGGTTAATGGCACCGTCAGGCATTAACTGATAATTGTAAATGGCGACGGCAAATTCTTTCGGAGCAATAATTTTTTCCACACCGGCGTAGAGAAAGATAATTGCCAAAGCCAGGCGGCAAATCATGGTTATCAGTGGGGTATAAGGCGGAACTAATTTTCGAAGTTTCATTTATTATCTTTCTCTACAGGGTAACCGGCTTTTTGCCAGAGACTCCAGCCGTCAACCAAGACTTTAACGGCAGTAAATCCCTGCAACTTTAATCCCTGCGCCGTTTCATGGCTGAGAGGACAGCGCGGGCCGTCACAATAGGTTATTACTACAATACCCCGGGAAACCATTTTTTTTAATTCGGCCAAATGGAGAGCAACCTCATCAGGATAAATATTTATCGCTCCGGCAACATGACCTTCCTCAAAACTGAAAGGATCGCGGGCGTCAACGAAAACGGCTTTCTGTTGCCGATAAAGATAATAAGCCTCTGCAAGCGTTATTTCCGGTATTTTTGCCTGCTGGATATTTACTGTCTTTGCCGGGGAAAAGCCGAATAAAGGAACCCCAGATGATCGCAGTGCGTTGAATACGATGGCGACCACCACCGCTATAAGGAAAAGCGACGCAGCTTCTTTGAAAGCAGGAAATATTATTGCAGCAATTTTTGATTTGCTTCGTTGTTGACAATCATTCATAAAAACTATTCTACAGCCCACATCCTATACATTTTCTAAGAGATTACGCGCCTCGATGATCCATTGACGAATCTGATTTTTCGCCGGCACTTCCCCGACGACTACCACCTTATCGTTAATGACAAGCGCCGGCGCTCCCATCAATCTATAGTGTGAAATCTCTTTCAGATCGGTAATATGGTGCAAGTCGGCGGCAATTTCCATTTCCGACAGAACATCGCGAACATCTGATTCCAGTTGGGAACAACGGGCACACCCCATACCCAGCACGGCTATTCTTAATCCCGGAATATTTTCCATTTCTACGGGCAACCCCCGGGCTATTTTAAATTCCCGCCAGACTGCTTTTTTGTAAGCTTCCTGCATTTTCGCCGGTATATAGTTGTCCGATGAAATTATTTCGAGAAGCCTTTTTTGAATTTCATCATCACTCAGATCGTGCTGCAGTTTTGCTGCTTCTTTTATGGCTTCATCCAAACCGACAAGACCGATCAACCGGCCTTTTATCATTACTTGTTTGATGTCATTTATCGGCATATTATCTCCTGTAATTCACATTTATTTATTGATGTTGGGCAGTTTCGTCAAGAACAATATTGACGACCTCGTAAAAATGCCGGATGCAGCGTTGCGCTTCATTCTTCGTCATTGCGGCGTACGCTTATAGTATGCCTCGTTCCTCAGAATTCGCGCGCCTTGCCTGCGACCTTTTTACGAGGTCGTTTAATCATTTGGCAGCCATCGTAAACCAAATCAATTATTGTGGTTGACATTTTGCATCTTTTTGCCTAAAAAACCCCGCAATATCTTATTCTGGAGGCGATTTCTTGGATACAATCGAGAGACTGAAAAACAAAGCAATCAAAAAGAATGGCCTTTCCGCCGCTGATGCTCTGGATCTTTTCATCGAAGGCACAGACCGCACTTTCCGGGTTATGGCTGCAGCCAACGAAATACGCGAGCATTTCAAGGGAAAAGAGGTCATCCTTTGCGGCATAACAAACGCAAAATCAGGCAAGTGCCCGGAAGATTGTTTTTTTTGCGCCCAGTCCGCCCACTATGAAACGGAAGCGTCAACATTTCCTCTGCAAAAGACCGCCCGGATCGTCGAAGAGGCTGCTTTGGCCGCCCGCAATGGTGCAGAGTTTTTCGGAATCGTCACCAGCGGCAAAGCTCTTACAACCAAAAAAGAATGGTCGGAAATTTTTAAGGCTATTGACAGGGTCGGTAAGCAGGGATTAAAACCATGCGCCTCCCTGGGCATTATTGATGCTCAAAAGGCGCAGGATCTCAAAGCAGCAGGACTCTACCGCTATCACCACAATCTGGAGACTTCCGGAAGTTTCTTTTCCAACATCTGCACAACCCATGCTTACGAAGAAGATGTGGAAACAGTGCGCGTTGCCAGGAATGCAGGCCTTTCCGTCTGCTCGGGAGGTATTATCGGAATGGGTGAGGGAATCACCCACCGCATCGAGCTGGCTGAAACCCTGCGCAAACTGGACGTGGATTGCATACCTGTAAACATTCTCCACCCGGTTAAAGGAACGCCGCTCAGCCGAACCGCTCCGCTGCCTCCCCTGGAAATCCTGATGACCATCGCCGTCTTTCGCTTTATGCTCCCCGACCGGGATATTAAACTCTGCGGCGGTAAGGAGAAAAACCTGCGGCAACTGCTGCCGCTGGGCATCATCGCCGGCGCTAATTCTTTAATGACTGGCAATTATTTGACAACCGAAGGACGCCCAAGCGCCCTGGACGTCGAAATGATCGCCGACCTGGGGCTTTCTCCCACCCGTGAGGCAACTCCAACGTGCACCTGTGCGATCAAAATCAAGAGAACCTCCCGGCGGACAAAGGAAAAATAAGTTAACCGGCATGAACAAAGCAACTTTAAGAGCGGCCCCGCCGCAAAACATTCTTCTGGATGTTTTGAAACAAAATCAGGGACAATGGATTTCCGGTGAAGCACTGGCCAAACGCTTATCCATGACCCGTTCCGCCGTCTGGAAAAAGGTCGGAATACTGAAGGAAGAAGGGTATGATATTGAGTCTGTTCCCCACAGAGGTTACCGACTGCTTAACATCCCCGATCTGCTCCTGGCACAGGAAATCCGCGACCGACTCCAGACCACCATTTTGGGTAAACAGGATATTTATCGTTACGCCAGCACCGACTCTACAAACAACAGGGCCAAGGAATTGGCCGCACAAGGTGCAGCCGAAGGCGTGCTGGTAATTGCTGAGGAACAGGCCCACGGTCGCGGGCGTCTTGATCGGCCCTGGTTTTCTCCGGGTGGAGAAAATATATACGCTTCGTTTATTTTAAGACCGTCTCTTCCGCCTTCAACAGCATCACGGATGGTGCTTCTTACCGCCGTTGCCGCGGCCGAGGCATTGATGGAAACCACCGGTCTCAGGGCAACAATAAAATGGCCCAACGACATTCTGGTAAACGGCAGAAAAATAGTCGGCATCCTTCTAGAAATGTCGGTGGAAATGGACGCAATTGATTACATGATCGTCGGTCTGGGCATTAATGTCAACAGCTCAGCCGAACGGTTTCCCCGGAACAGCCGCAAAAACATTACCAGTGTTCTGATGGAAACAGGCAAACCCTTTTCCCGTGTTCATCTTCTCGTTAGATTTCTGGAGCTGTTTGAAGAAAGATATAATGCGCTGGAAGACTCAGGCTTTAAACCTGTTATAGCTCGCTGGAAAACGCTGACGGATATAATGGGTAAAAAGGCGACGATCAAAACTCTCAACGGCAGCTATCAAGGCGTGATCACGGATATGGATCACGATGGATTTTTGATTATCCGGAATGATCAGGGTTCGGAAACGCGTTTGTTTTCCGGAGATATTACAATTACTTAAGGTTTTTATCAAAATGACTGCAGAAAAAAGTTCCCTCAAAGGAATGGCTTACGCATCAATGTTCGGCGCTCTCACGGCGGTAGGAGCTTATATTATGATTCCTCTGCCGCTGGTGCCCATTACCCTGCAGACGCTCTTTGTTATTTTAGCCGGCGCACTCCTCGGCGGATATCTGGGAGCATTGAGCCAGGTAGTCTACATCCTGCTGGGAGTTATTGGTCTCCCCGTCTTTTCCGGCGGCAAGGCCGGCTTCGGCGTTCTCATAGGACCGACCGGCGGCTATCTGATCGGTTTTGTCATTGGCGCCCTGATCATCGGCAAATTAACTTCCCTGCGTCGTGATCCCGGCATTGTCTGGTTAATGGGCTCAATGGTTGCGGGAATGGTTATAGTTTATACCCTGGGGATAATACAGCTCATGTTTGTCGCCAAGCTCAGCTTCATCAAGGCTGTCTCGGTCGGCCTGCTGCCGCCCCTCCCCGGCGAAATAATCAAGATTGTTGTCGCCGCTCTTATCTGCCGAAAAATTAGGGCGCGTATTATCAGCAAAATATGATCAAAATTCAGAATGTATCCTATCAGTATGACGGCTGCGGCGTCCCTGCGCTGAACAATATCAGCCTCGAAATTAACAAAGGCGAATATATGGCTTTAACCGGTCCGAACGGGTGCGGCAAAACAACTTTGATTCGACTGCTAAATGCCTTGATCAGGCCGGATGAGGGAATTGTGACTGTCCACGGCCTGGATACAAGTATTGCAGCGAACCACAAGGAAATCCGGCGCACCGTCGGCATGCTCTTTCAGAATCCGGACAACCAGATTGTGGGAATGACGGTGGAGGAGGATATTTCTTTCGGTCCCGGAAATCTCAACTGGCCGCCGCAGGAAATCCGCCGGCAGGTAGGAGAAATACTGAAAAACCTCGGACTGCAGTCTCTGGCCCTGCGTGCCCCTCACACCCTTTCCGGAGGGGAAAAGCGTCTGGTATCCCTGGCCGGAGTGCTGATCATGAATCCGCGGTATATCGCCTTTGATGAACCGACCGCCTACCTTGACCCCCTGGGAAGGCGGCGGGTATTGCAGATGATGGACCGGCTGCACCGGGAAGGAATCGGTATCATTCATATTACCCATGACATCAACGATATGGTTGACGCCGAGCGTCTGTTGGTGATGGATAAGGGGGAAATTATTCTTGATGGTCCTCCGCGGGACATACTGCGCAAAATGGCGGAGAATCCTGACTCCTTTATATCAATGCCGCCCGTTATGGAACTGATGCATCAATTGAAGCGACGGGGCTGGCCATTGACGACGGATATACTGTCCGTAGAAGACGCGGAAAGGGAACTGCATCGCCTCCTGGCGTCCATGCACAGGGAGCAACAGTCATGATCCGCTTTGGTCAATACCGCAACGGCAATTCCTTTGGCCATCGCCTGGATGCGCGGGTGAAAATTCTGGCCATGGCAGCGTTGTCGATTCTTATATTTCAGGCGCACGGCTGGGAAGTATTACTGCTGAGCGTTTCCCTTTTTGCTTTCTGCGCCGTCTCCCGGCTGAAGTTCTCCCAGGTTCGGGAGGCCCTCCAACCGCTGGTTTTGTTCGCTGTTTTATTGTTCGGTCTGCATCTCTTTTTCACCGATGGCGCTGTTGTCTTGCAAATTCCATATCTGCCCGTCCGGGTGACCGGGGAAGGATTTTTACGCGGCCTGTTGATTTCCTGGCAGTTTCTTTGTCTTGCCCTGTGTGGTGTCATTCTGACCATGACCACATCGCCTTCAGACCTGGTCTGCGGACTGGAACATCTCTTAAGACCGCTAAAGCGCCTGCGTATCCCTGTCCAGGATATCGCCGTCATGGTCTCCATGGCCTTGAGGTTCGTTCCCACATTTCTGGAAGAATACGACCGGATTAAAACGGCCCAGACAGCCCGCGGCGCTTGTGTGGAAGCAGGCCGTTATGATCGAAAATTGAAGTCTCTCGCCGCATTGCTGATGCCCCTTATGACGAGCGCCTTCCGGCGGGCTGACGACCTGGCGGAGGCGATGGAAGCCAGGGGCTACGCCCGGGGACCAAGGACAACCCTCAACCAACTGCACTTCGGTCATGAGGAAATCATTGCCCTGATTGCTTTGGGCATTTTGTTTTCGTTTGTCCTTATGTTCAAATACTGTCTCTGATTCCTCAATTTCCGTGGAAAATCATGAATTACAGATTTCCTGTATTTACAAAGGCCGGAAACAGGGATATAAAAACAGCATCAATAACATACTGAGCAATAGCAATGAAAAAGTCTGCCGAAAACACTATCGTGCAATCATCTTTAGTGCATAACCCTTTCAGTCGTCTGAAGGGCGTGGTGGAAAAAGCGCAATCAACAACCGTAGCGCCTGTACGAAAAGAGACTCAAAAGGAAACGGTATCCAATAATCCATCGGAAGAAGAGTTGTTTAGGAAAGCCATGGCCGGGGTTAGTCCCCTAGCAAAAAATCATGCTGCGGGGAAAAATGCTGAAATAAATCGGGTAGAAAATTTCAGTCGGATAAATGAAGATGAGACAGTATCTCAGCTGGTCAAACTTGTCAATCATGGAGATGGTTTTATCGTATCAGACACCCCTGAATATATCGAAGGAACAGGCTACAACAGCCACCGGGAGTTCGCCCGCCGGCTGCACCGGGGGGACTTTTCCATCCAGGCTCATATCGATCTTCATGGAATGAATGCGGAGCAGGCGAAAGAAGCCTTTGAATCGTTTTTGGATGATGCAATTAATTCCGGGAAGAGGGCTGTTCTTATCATTCATGGACGCGGTCTTTCTTCGCGGGGAGAGCCGGTCTTGAAAAACAAAATTCGCGAATGGCTCCACCAAAGCTACTGGCTTAAACGGGTTATCGCTTATACCAGCGCTCAATCGTACGACGGAGGGGCGGGAGCAACCTACGTGCTGCTGCGCAGCCGGCCGGTTACCAAGAAATCCAATAAATGTCATTCCCATCGGTTAGAGAGAAATGTACATGTTGAAAGGGGACCGTGATCTACTCGCCCCCTCTCAACAATCCATAGACAAAACGGCCATCATAAAACGACATACTTGCAGAGAACTAAGCTCCATCCAACCCGGTTTTTTCGACCCGCCGGAACCAGCCGACGGGATCTATAAAAAATTCTTCGAGCTCCTTCAAAGAAACATAATGTTCATGCTCAATATTGGCCATTAAATCAAAAAAGGCTATTTCCTTCGGATCAGTAACCTTGTTGCGCAACAGGGCATAAAAAGTTGCGCCATTTGCTTCAAAATCAATAGCTGTCCGGATGGCTTTCAAGTCATCGGCATCCGTCGCCGGCGCCTCTTTGGCTTCTTTCAGAAAATCTTTCAGAACGTTTCCGACTACGGTATCTTTGACTTTCAAAGGAACGGTCTCGGGCCATTTTCCTTCTTTTTCCCATTGGTCGTGAAGCTGTTTCAGACGTTCGTAATGTTCAAGCTCGTCGGCCGCAATTTGCTCAAACATGGCCTTGCCGACAGGATTCTTTGTTCGTTTGGCATTTTGCTCATAAAATTCATGTTCCCGCATTTCATTCTTCAAAGCAACTTCCAATGTATTCAGTCGTTCTTTCATTGTCGGGACTCCTTATTTTTTTGAGATAAAGTACCATGAACGTAAGGCGGAGGTCAAGATGCCTTCGGATCAATGTAAATTTTTCAGCGTCGGGTTCAACGCCTGCAAGGCCGCGTCAAATTCATAATCAACAAGAGATTTTTTTAAATTATTATAGTCCGCAGCAGGCAAAACAGCGGATAATTCCTTTTCCACGGATTCGAAATAATCAAGCGCTTCCGTATCGTCGGCCATTAGTAATGTCTCCAGATTCGTGATCATTGTCTTCATCAGGCCGGGATCAATAACCCTGGCAGGAGCAAACTGGTTTTCTTCTCGGACATCACCAAGATTCGCCCGAAGATTGGCAATCTGCAGCATCAAAACATCTGCAAACCGCTGGCGTATTTGTTCGGTCCGGACGGCTGAATCATTCTGCCTAATCGACCGCTCCAGCTCCTGCGCCATTTCCTGTACACCAACCGCACCGATGTTGCCGGCAACACCTTTCACCGTGTGCGCCAGTCTCTCCGCCAGCTGCCTGTCATCCGCTGCAAGCGCTTGATGGATATTTCCGGGAACATCTACGTAATTGTCCATAAACTTCTTCAACATATTCAAGTAAAGCTTCCCGTTGCCGGCAGCGCGTTTTAACCCGGAGGCAGTATCAATGCCGGGAATATCCGGTATTGGTGATACCCTGGTCGGAACCGCTGCTTGAACATCGATTCTCCTTTTACCGGCAGGAATAATCGTACCTTTATTTCTATGATAGTATTTTTCCATTATCCTGAACATGCGATCCGGATCGATGGGTTTGGTGATGTGATCCCTCATTCCCGCCTCCAGTATCTTCTGCTTGTCTTTCTCCATGGCATGGGCGGTCATGGCAATGATCGGCAATATCTGGAAGCGCGCATCCGACCTGATTATCCGGGTTGCCTCATAGCCATCCAATTCCGGCATTTGGATATCCATAAGCACCATGTCATAAGACGGCGGCACTTTTGCTTTGCACAGTTTATCTACAGCCTCGCGCCCGTTGTCCGCCACATCTGCGGTCGCCCCGACACTCTCCAGAAGTTCAACAGCAAGCTGCTGATTGATATTGTTGTCTTCAACAAGCAGCACATAAGCACCCTGAAGATTATACTCCCTTTCATCATCAGGCAAGGGTACGGGCGAGGCGCTCTTCGTAATCCTATCTTCCTTAATTGAAAACAACCGAATAATTGTATCCACCAGCATAGAGGGACACACGGGCTTGTCGAGGAAACCGTCAACCCCTGCCTTATCGGCGCGGTCCCGCAGTTCCTCCCGGCCATATGCCGTCACCATCACCACTGCCGGAACATTCTTGAGCCCGGCTTTCTCCTTGATGATATGCGTTGCTTCAATACCGTCCATCACCGGCATGCTCAAATCCATGAGAATCAGCTTGAACGGATTGCTCTCGTCTGCTGCCTGCACAGCGGCCACAGCTTCCATGCCGGATGCGGCATTAGTGATCTCAAAGGGAAATTTGGCGAGCATCCCGGCTACTATTTCCCGCGCCGACTGATTATCATCCACAACAAGCGCGCGCCAGCCATTAATCTCCGCGGGGATTAACTGCCGCTTTTGCTTTTCCCGGAGCCCCATCCCCAGCCAGACTGCAAAAGAAAATGTACTGCCCTTTCCCTCTTCGCTTTCCACTGATATTCTACCGCCCATCAACTCTACGAGACTCTTGCTGATGCTCAACCCCAGACCGGTCCCGCCGTATTTGCGTGTTGTGGAAGAATCAGCCTGAGTAAAAGCCTGAAACAGCTGCCTGGCCTGTTCCTTTTTCATTCCGATGCCTGTATCCCTCACGGAGAAAAGAACTTTAACCCGGTCGGCATTCTTTTCCTCGAGTTCAACCTTCAGTTCCACGTCGCCCTTCTCCGTAAATTTCACCGCGTTGTTGACCAGATTGGTCAGCACCTGTGCCAGCCGGAGAGGATCGCCTACCAGACGGGACGGGACTTCCGGAGATATGTTAAACAGAAATTCCAGATTTTTTTCCTGCACCTTTTGCGCAACAACAGTGGCTACATTATTAAGAACTGCGTCGACAACAAATTCGATGTTTTCGACTTGCAGTTTACCGGCTTCAATTTTGGAGAAATCAAGGATGCCGTTTATAATTTCCAGCAGGGAAACTCCCGCATTGTGTACCTTGCTTATGTAATCGTGCTGCCGCGGGTTCAGTCCAGCCTTCAGCGCCAGGTTGGAAAAGCCTATAATGGCATTCATGGGGGTGCGTATCTCGTGGCTCATATTGGCCAGGAAATCACTCTTGGCATGGCTGGCCGCCTCCGCCGCCTCCTTGGCTATTTTTAACTCATTCATACGTTTCTTTTCGGTAACATCTTCCAGTATGCCTTCGTAGCAGAGGAAATTGTTATTTGCATCCCGGACAACATGGGCGTTGATTGATACGTCTATGATGCTTCTGTCCTTTCGATAGGCCTTATATTCAAACCCTTCCACAAACCCGTGTTTGTCCATCAGGCGCACAAGTTCATTTCGTTTTTCCTGGGATACAAAAAGGTCTTGTCCCAGTTGTTTGATGCTGCTTAAAATATCATCCGGTGAATCGTATCCCAGTATCCTTGCACAAGCTGGATTGGCGGTCAGAATGCGGCCGTCGGGCATGGATTGATAAATCCCCCCTGTCGAGTTATCAAAAATGCTGCGGTATTTGGCCTCGTTTTTTATTATTTCATGATGGGAAAGTTCCGTTTCTTTTTGGAGGTAAAAGTGACAGTTCTCCGGTCGGTTCAATTTATTGAATATGGCAACGGCCATGCCTTCGCAACTATTGTATCCACAGGCGGTACAATTATAAATGTCGGCTGCATTGTATTTATGCATTGACGCGAAAATATTAGTCAGTTCACCTTTGTCCGGTTGTTTCAAGCCGAAGTTTTTACTCAAATCAAAATAAGATCTGATATAAAGGCCTTCTTCCCAGTATCTGGCGATAGTATCCTCAACCTGTTTGGAAGACATCATTTCATCGTCATAGCTGATGCTCTTGTAATACTCTTGCATTTCCTTGGAGCGCTGCCTGATCCAGAACTCGATTTCATCCTGATGGGCCTCTTTTTGTGCCAGTGTAAGCGTTCCTCCGTTGCATCCCATCTCACAGTTCAGACAATCGATAAGGACCGGACTTTTCCCGGTGTTGATTACGGAATCCAATTTTTTCAGATAATCATAAATTAAGGGGATGCCTTCAATCCTCCTCGTCTTGTGACGGATATTGGGAAACGTCCTCTCCGTCGTCTGCAACAGACCGCCAGGCGTGGAAAACAAAACGGCCCTTTCAGCAGGAGGATTGTTAAAAGTTGCTTTGGGAAAATCCTGTAAGGATAACCTGTTGCTCTTCAAATAACGGTCAATGGACAGAAAGGCAATGTTATAGTCACCTAATCCGGTCTCCATGAATTCCCTTTTTTTGGCCATGCACGGCGAGATGACGGCGACTTTATGGTTTTTGTACGCAGGATAATATCGCCTTACCATCTTGATGGTGTGAACCATCGGACTGTCGCAGGGAACGAGGTACTTGATCAATTCGGGTTGATATATTTCGATGTAGGTCACGATTGCCGGACAGGGCTGGGCAATCATTGCCTGTGGACGATTCTTTTTCAGATGTTCCAGATATGATTTTACGGTGAGCTCCGCTCCAAAGCTTACGTCAAATACGGCTTCTATCCCTTTACTTTTCAGCCAGCCGTTAAGATTCAGGTATTGTCCCGGGAAATTTGCTGCAGCCGAAGGGGCTACGATGGCAATCATCTTTTCCCCGTTGCCCAGATTTTTCTGAAACTCTTCGAAATCATCGGTGTAATATCTGGCCTTATGCGAGCAGTGCAACAGACAATTGCCGCAGCCGATGCAGAGATTCGGGTTAACGGTAACATGATCGCCGCTTCCGTCGTTGCAGTATTTTACCGGACAGGCTGATATGCAGGCGTGGCAGTTGACGCATTTTCCCTTGTCAACGCCGATAATTGCGCATAATTCATGATGTGCATTCATTTACTATTCCCTTAACAGATCGATTTCACGGTCATTTGTTTAATGTCGAATTCATAGCAGTGAATATTAAAAATAGCAAACGACTGTATTGCGGGTTTCGTATAATCGATACGAAGCCGTATTCTTTGTCGGCAATTGACTATGAAAAATTAAAAAAAATCTTGACAATTATGAACCGGTCGACGCAAAAACGCCATTGCATTAAGTGCTGCAAAGCATGTTAATGGAAAAATTTATACCAAGTTGCATTCAAAGCATAACGCGGCGGCAAGGAGGAGGCTCCGCAGGCGTATTATTAATACGTTGAGGAAGCCGACGACGCAGCTAACAAAATTAGGCAAAGAATGCAACTTGGTATTACAGGAAATGCAGGAGATACATATGGTTGAACTGGCGGAAGAAACAAGAAAAGACACGATCCTGATTGTTGATGACACACCGGAAAACATCGCCTTGATTACTTCTCTTTTGAAGGGTCTCTACCGGACAAAGGTTGCCACCAACGGGAAAAAAGCGTTGCAGGTAGTTTTGTCCAACGATCCGCCTGATCTGATTCTGCTGGATATTATGATGCCGGAAATGGATGGATACGAAACATGCCGCCGCCTCAAGAGCAATCCGCAAACAGCGGATATTCCTGTTATCTTTCTTACGGCTAAGGCGCAGGTTGAGGATGAACAGAAGGGTTTTGAACTGGGCGCCGCCGATTACATTACCAAGCCGATCAGCCCGCCGATAGTTCTCTCGCGGGTAAAAACTCATCTGCAATTAAAGAAAATGTGCGACTTTCTCAAGGATAAGAATGAATTTCTGGAACAGGAAGTGGCCCATAGAACGAAGGAAATAGACCGTATCCAGGATGCAGCCATGATAGCCATCGGGTCGCTGGCCGAAACACGCGATAATGAAACGGGCAACCACATCCGGCGCACCCAGCATTACATGAGGCTGCTGGCCGAAACATTGAAGAACCACCCCGATTTCCGGAATTTTTTGACCGATGAAAATATTGCCCTGCTGGCAAAATCAGCGCCGCTGCATGATATCGGCAAAGTCGGGATTCCCGACAAGATTCTGCTCAAACCAGGGAAACATACACCCGAAGAAAGTGAAATCATGAAAACCCATACAACCCTGGGGCACGATGCCATAATGGCCGCAGAACAGATGCTTCAGACACCATCCTCGTTTCTACAGTTTGCCCGTGAAATCGCTTACACTCATCATGAAAAATACGACGGCACCGGTCATCCCCGGGGATTAGCGGGAAAGGACATACCAATTTCCGGCCGACTCATGGCTCTGGCTGATGTCTATGACGCGCTGATCAGCAGACGTGTTTATAAAGAGGCTTATTCTCACGAAAAGGCAGTGGCTACAATTAAGGAAGGCGCGGGAACCCATTTCGACGCCCAGGTAGTGGAAGCTTTTCTGCAGGTAGCCGATCAGTTCAAGGAAATTGCGCAAAAATACATGGATGGAACGGACAATGAATAGCTATTGAAAACCCCGTGTTTCACAGAC
The DNA here is from genome assembly GCA_039679455.1 of Smithella sp. GTDB lineage: Bacteria > Desulfobacterota > Syntrophia > Syntrophales > Smithellaceae > MVRV01. Next base: position 29,719 of record JBDKUX010000078.1, read on the forward strand.
TGTTCAAAAAGTTTCAGATGCAAGGCATCGCCAAAACCGAATCGCGAAGCGTATGTAGAAAGATTTTGAAGAGGGCGACCTGGTATCAGAAGCAGCCTTCAACCCATTCTACCTCCGGCATACGGCCTATCCGGAACGTAGTAACATTCTTTCCATCTGTTTCAAAGATGATGGCCCGGCGTTTGTCAGATGATCGAACCGTAAAATAGTGCCCCTCCGGAACATATTTATGCCCTTCCACTTCCGCCCGGGGATACAATTTTTTAATGGTTTCTTCACTGTCGCCGAGTTTTGCACCTTCAGGAGTCGTATAATTTTCTTTGTCCACATCAATCCTGGCGACAACTCCCTTTACCAGCATGAAGTAGATTCCCGGCAGAGAAGGTGTTCGGGCATAGGTGCATTCAAAATCTTCTTCAGCGTCGGAGTCTTTAATAAATATTAAGCCGGTTTTCTTGGATATACCTTGGATTGATTTTCCTATTTCAATGCCCTGATACCCTTTAAACGTTACAACTTTTCCGGAACCAGCTGCCCAGGCCCCGGGAAGGCAAAGAAAAAATGCGATAATAATGTAACTCAATATTATTTTTTTCATGATTCACCTCGTCTGATTCAAAAATACCGAGCCTTCAGGAACAAGTCGCCCCGCAATAAGGTTTTCTGAATTCTTATCGCGCCATTAAATAAAAGGGATTAACCGTGTCAGGCTAATCCCTTTTATTTAATGGCGCGCCCAGGAGGATTCGAACCTCCGACATCCAGATTCGTAGTCTGGCGCTCTATCCAGCTGAGCCATGGGCGCAAAATTTACCTTGAAATTAAGAAGCAAGCCTATAGCACATAATTTGCCGTGAGGCAAAAATAAAATATACTCATTTTATGTCATCAGGGTTACTTTTGCCGCTCCGCGAACGGAATTAGTTAAAATTATTTCCTCCGCCTTTTTCAAGTCATTTAAATATAATATCTTTTCTTTTGCTTTCAGTCTTTTCATCATTGCCTGCCGTTCGATCCCCGCCAGCAGGCCGCAGCCAAGCGGCGGTGTATAGTAGCTCCCGTTTTTCCGGATAAAGATATTCGATATTGCCCCTTCGGTAATTTCATTTTTTTCGTTGCGAAAGATTACATCCCGGCAATCTGCATTCGCATGTTTTCTATATTCAGAATCGTATAATTTTCTCAAAGTTGTTTTGTGATACAAAAAGGGATCCTTTGAATTTGTTTTATGCCGGGAAAGAACGACATGCCGCTGCGTTGATTTATCCGTAATCACCGGTAAATGTTCCAGAGATATTTCGCCCGCGGCATTCAAAAGCAGACGCAAACGCAGGCGGCCGGCCAGCGGCGCCGCATATTGTTTTACCACTTTTTTAAATGCTGTAATGTTACAGGGTATATTAAAATATTGCGACGACGATTTTAAACGTTGCAAATGCCGGCTAAGGTATTTGATTTTTCCATCTGTACAGAGCATTGTTTCTATCAGCGAAAAATCGGGGGCAGAGCGAAACAGAAATTGCGCCTTAATCCGGCATTCCTTATATTCTTCATTCGCCAGAGAATCATAAACAATTCCACCGCCTACGCCCATCTCTCCATCGTATTTCCTTCCGCCGGACTTTTTCAGATTAAGCGTTCTGATTGCGACATTGAAAATTGATTGATCGTCCGGCCCCCAATAGCCGATTGCACCGGTGTAAATATTGCGCGGTTCCTTCTCGAGGGAGTGGATAATTTTCATGGAATTGATTTTCGGAGCGCCCGTGACGGAGCCGCATGGCAGCAGGCTTTTGATTATCTCTAACGACCTGATTCGTGGTATTAATTTGCCTTTGATAGTCGAAGTCATTTGCCATAACGTTTCATATTCTTCGACATCAAAAAGCCTGCTGACCTTCACTGTGCCCGGTTGGCAAAGTCTGCCCAGATCATTTCTCAGCATATCAACAATCATCACGTTTTCACTTATATTTTTTTCATCCTGCGGCAGCCAGTCGGCTGGCAAGTCTCTGCCGGCCGTCCCTTTCATGGGCTTAACAGAAATTAAACCATTTTTGTCGGTTCGGAAAAACAACTCCGGTGAAAGCGAGACAATGTAATTATTGTTATGATTGATCAGTGCGGTATAGGAAACTTTCTGGTTTTCCTTAAGCCTGTTGTAAAAAGTAAATATGTCACCGATGAATTTGAATTTATATTTTGTTGTGTAATTTATTTGATAAGTATCTCCGTTGCCGATATGATCCTTAATTTTACTGATAATTTTTTCGTATTCGTTTTCATTTGTTGCCAGAATCGGCCTTGATAAATAGTACTTATCATTATTGCCGGGGGTAAGCGGTTTAGCCAGTCGACGAGGTTTATTATACACACCAAACCACATCAACGGGTAATCCTGCTTCGGATCATATTGATTTAACACGTCTTCTAAAAGATATCCCAGTTCATAGGATAAAAAACCGGCCATATAAAAGCCTTTTTGCCGGTAATCGTCTATTTTCCGAAAGGAATGCAAAATATCTTTTTTTTGATAGCAGGTTATTATATCGACGGGATCAGTGAACAAAAGATGCCGAAAATTGTTTTTGTCCCGCCGTAATGTTTCCAGTAAAACGAAATTTTTCCCTAAAATCATGTATGTAAACTGCCTTAACAATTAAAATTATATTATTTGATAGAAAATCAATGGAATATGAACAAAGAGGTAGCGCTGATAAAAAAATGGCGGAGAGAGCGGGATTTGAACCCGCGGTACACCTTTATAGGGCGTACAATCGCTTAGCAGGCGATCGCTTTCGGCCACTCAGCCATCTCTCCGTTTGTTTCAGCTGTTAATTTTTCTTCAGGAAAAACCTTTTTACAGGTTCTTCGTTATTAAAGCAAGGTCATTTAGTTGATTTAACAAATGCCCTGGAATATCTGGCGGAGGGAGCAGGATTCGAACCCGCGGACCTTTCGGTCAACGGTTTTCAAGACCGCCGCCATCGACCACTCGGCCATCCCTCCATATAAATTATTCAATCACGCTTTTACGTTTTCTTATATCTTTTCTGCCATCACTGCTTTTTAAAAATTCTTCCCAATCCCTCTTGAGAGCCTGTATCATAACAGCAAATATTACCTTTTCATGTCCTCCGCTGGCGGAGGTGTCACGCAGTGACGGAGGTGGATCGAGAACTCCCAATCCGTAACCGATTGCAATTACAATCACATCAAAAGCGTCCACCTCCTGCACCCCCGCCAGCGGGGGACATCATGAAGAAAACGCAAGCAGCATCCTTAATTATGACACAACCTCTTTAGAAAAGAGGGAACTGTATAGTGTTTAAGTCAACGACACTTATCTCAGAGGGCTATCCGCTCCACACCCCTCATATAAGGCTGTAAAGCCTTGGGAATTAACACGGAGCCGTCGGCCTGCTGATAATTTTCCAAAATTGCTACAACAGTACGCCCCACAGCCAGACCCGAACCGTTTAAAGTGTGGACAAATTCCACCTTGCCGCTTTCTTCGCGGCGGAAGCGGATCGAAGCGCGCCGGGCCTGAAAATCTTCAAAATTGCTGCACGAAGAAATTTCACGGTAAGCATTTTGCCCCGGCATCCAGGCTTCCACATCGTAAGTCTTGGCGGACGAGAAACCCAAATCCGCCGTACAGAGACTGACCGTGCGGTAATGAATTCCTAATTTTTGCAGAATTTCCTCGGCATTAGCGGTCAGTTTTTCCAGTTCTTCATATGATGTTTCCGGCGTTGTAAACTTGACCATTTCCACCTTGTTGAACTGATGCTGACGGATTAAACCGCGTGTATCTTTGCCGTAAGAGCCGGCCTCGGAACGGAAACACGGAGAATAAGCCACATGATAAACAGGCAGTTTCTTTTCTTCCAGTATTTCATCACGGAAAATGTTGGTTACAGGAACTTCCGCCGTCGGAATCAGGAAATAATCCATTCCTTCAATTTTAAAAAGATCCTCGGCAAACTTCGGCAACTGGCCGGTGCCGGTCATGCTTTCGCGGTTCGCCATAAACGGCGTCAGCACTTCCGTATATCCATGTTCGCCGGTGTGCAAATCGAGCATGAAATTAATTAAAGCCCGCTCGAGGGCTGCACCCAAACCCCGGTATAAAGTGAATCGTGCCCCGGCAATTTTCGCTCCCCGGGCAAAATCAAGAATATTCAGGTTTTCGCCGATTTCCCAGTGCTCTTTCGGCGTAAAAGAAAATTCCGGCTTGTCGCCCCAGCTGCGGACAACCGGATTATCTTCCGACCCGCGACCCAGTACAACGGATTCATGCTGAATATTCGGCACAGTGAGGACGAAGGCGCTGAGTTCTTCTTCGGTTACGCGCAAGCGTTCGTCCAGCTGTTTGATCTTAGCGGAAACTTCGCCCATTTTGGCAATTAAGGAAGTTGCATCCGCTTTCTTTTTCTTGAGCTCGCCAATTTCCTTGGAGACACTGTTGCGTTCGCTGCGCAACGTTTCGACTTCCATCAAAATATCGCGGCGCTCATTATCGAGAGAGACAAAACGGTCAAAATCGATGGACTGACCTCTTTGAATCATCTTCTCGCGGACGAACTCAACATTTTGCCTTACATATTTAATATCCAGCATGATTCAGCACCAGAAATTTATCTTGATAATTTAATGTTAGGAATGAAGTCACCTATCATTTTGAACAGGTGAAGTCAATATCTTTGTCCTTTTTCCATTTCCCTCAGCGCTTAAATCTTCTTTTTACCTGCCCTATAATACTATGGATTTCCGGACTCTGCAAAAGATAGGCACAGGTAAAATATGTTATTGCTCCTGTTGTAATCGCAATAATCAGGTACATCAGCCTTGCCTTAAACTGCCCGTTTGAGTTCCAGGGAATGATAAAATCTATCAACAGGATTACACCCCACATCGCCAGCGAGGAGATAATTATCTTGCCCAGGGAAATATAAAATTTACGATCTAAAAATGCGCCGATTTTATTCTTCAAGACAATACTTAAGACGACAACATTCACTATCGCCGCAAGCGAGTTGGCCAAAGCCAGACCGTTGTGTTTTAAAGGATACATCAGGGCAACGCTGGCTCCCAGATTCACCAGCAGGGTAATAACCGCAGCTTTCATCGGCCATTTGGCATCCTGCAGGGAATAAAAAGCGGCTGTGATGACGCGCAGCACGGAAAAAGCCCACAAGCCCAAAGCATAACAAAATAAGGCCTGGGCTGTCAGCGTTGCGGCATGGACATCAAAGGCGCGGCGCTGGAATAAAACCGAAATGATCGGCAGGTTCAGCGCCATTAAGGCCACCATGGCCGGAATGGTCACAAAAAGCATCAGCCGCAGGGAAAAAGACATGGTTGATTTCAAATCATCCATATTACCATTGGAAGCATGTGCCGAAAGACTGGGCAGCGAGGCTGTGCCAATGGCGATGGCAAAGACGCCCAAAGGCAATTCCATAATGCGGTCGGCATAGTAAAGATAGGAAACGCTGCCTTTGGGAAGCAGTGAGGCCAGAATCGTGCCGACGAAAACATTGATCGTGCCGACGGCGGCTCCCAGAATTGCGGGCAGCAGTAAAAGGGTAATCTGCTTAATTCCCGGATGATGGAGGTTGAATTTATATTTGATTTTCAAACCGTACTTAAAAATAAAAGGCCACTGCATAGCCAGCTGCAAAATACCACCGATCATAACACCGACGGCCAGCGCGGTGATTGGTTCGGCAAAAAAGCCGCGCAACGTCAGCGCCGCAATAATCATACAGATATTCAATATTACGGGAGAAAGGGCAGGAGCGGCAAAATGGCGGAAAGAATTCAGAATGCCCATGCACAAAGCCACCAGCGACATAAAGAAAATATAGGGAAACATTAAGCGGTTTAAAAAAACAGCCAGGGCAAACTGATCGGGATCGTTGACGAACCCCGGGGCAATCAGGGTAACGACAAGCGGGGAGAGCAAAACTCCGAGCACGGAAACGAAAACCAGAATGATCGACAATAAAGTAAATGCGGTGTTGGCCAGTTCCAGGGCTTCTTCTTTGGATTTCTTCTGCAGATATTCCGTAAAAACAGGAACAAAAGAAACGGTGAGCGATCCTTCGCCGATCAGCCGCCGCAAAAGATTGGGAATGCGGAAAGCGACAAAAAAAGCATCCGAGGCCAGTCCTGCACCGAACAAAGCGGCCACAACCATATCCCGAAGAAAGCCGAATACCCGGCTGACCATCGTCGAGATACCTACAACTCCCGCAGCTTTTGCTACATTAGAATTCTCCGAGTTTTTTACTTGTCCCATAATAATGAACTATTTTATGCCTTTAAAGCATTTTCTATCTTTTTTTCCAGTTCTGATTTGGTTATATCTTTTACACATACTGTTTTCCGGCGCGATTTGCTGCCGACAAATATTTCCATTTGACTTTTTTTCAGCCCGAGTTCTTTGGCCAGCAGCTTGATGCATGCCTCGTTGGCCGCACCTTCCACCGGCAGAGCAGTAACCTTAACTTTCAGGGCGTCATCCTGTGTGCCGGCAATTTCGGCGCGTGACGCGCGGGGCGTTACCTGGATGTCAAAAGTCAGGCCGCTTTTGGATTCTTTAACGGAAAACTTCGGGGTCACAAAGAATTGCCTTTCCGTGAGAATTATAGACGTTGGGCAAGCTGGATTATTGTTTGCACCAGAAAATACTGTAAAAAAATAATAACCAGGATAACGATCAACGGTGAAAAATCCATCCCCATGCTGTTAAAAGGCAGTTTGCGGCGGATCGGTCTTAAAACCGGTTCGGTTATGCGGTTCAGGAAGATGACAATCTGGTTATAGGGGTCGGGATTTACCCAGGAGATCAAGGCGCGAATAATTATAATCCACATATAAAGACTCAAAACAATATCGATAACTTTGGCCAGACCAATGATAAAATTACCAAAAACAAACATTATAACCTCCTAATATTGTTCTATCGGAACACAACTGCAGCATATTTTTATTTTCATCGAGACATCTGAAAAACGGCACATATGTCATTGCGAACGAAGTGAAGCAATCTCATGATCTTATGAATAATAAAGAGATTGCCGCGTCGCTTCGCGCCTCGCAAAGACGCGAGGGGCAGTTTTTCAAACGTTGATTAAAAAATTCACCTTAACTATTTACTCGTCACTCGTAACTATTTACTTATCAGTTTGGTTGCAAATTCACTTAATACCGCATTAAATTCCACCGGTTTTTCCATCATGACCATATGCCCCGCGCCTTCAATCAGACACAATTTCGCACCGCTGATGCTCTCGGCAATCCGGCGGGAAAAAGAGGCCGGCGTCATTTTATCTTCCGTTCCGCAAACTACCAGCGTCGGCAAATTAATTCTATCGATGTCAGCAATTAAATCCAGCTTACAGCAAGCCGTAAGATCGCCAAAGAAAACATCCATCCTGCCTTTAGCCATACTTTTCTTCAACGCCTCCAAAAACCTAGGCCGGTTTTGCTCGGCCAACGAATACTTGCAGGCCAGCTCAACAGTTTTAGCAGGATTCGTTTTCAGCCCCGCAAGCCAGTCAGGGTTGACGGGCAGTTTTATGCCCCCGCCGACAGGCACAATTCCTATAATATCCTGCGGATAAAGCACAGCAAATTTCATGACAACGGCCGCTCCCAGCGAATGGCCGACTAAAACCGGCTTTGTCAGCCGTAAAACATCCAGCAGCTTTTTTATCCAGAGGCAATAGCGATCAACATCGCTTTCACCGTCGCCTGTTGATAAACCATGCCCCGGCAGGTCAACGGCGACTATATTAAATTGCTTGTGCAGCCGGGAATATTGATAAACCCAGGAGGTGTGTTCACCGCCGGAGCCGTGAACAAAAACCAGGCTTTGCTTTTGCTCTTCAAACCCGCCGGGATTCAGCCAGCAGGCTATTTTTATGTCATCAATATCAATTATTTTAATCATAAATTGATTAGGCATATAACAAAAGCATCACTTTATGCAATGGAAGAATGTACAAATGGTAAGGATTTGTATTGACAGACCAATCTGCTCTCTCGTATAAGTTGGATTAATTACCAATAGCAACCTAATGCCTTTGATTTAAGGAATTTACCACTTCCTGTCCTCCGCCGGATGGCATGTCATCATTGCCGGGGATAGATCAATGAAGGCACTTGTCCCCCTCTGGAGGGGGTTGGGGGAGGGGTACAAACTGGTAAGATAGTTTACAAAACAAACCGGAAACATGGTTTACACTATACGGCACGGAGGATACTCTATGCCGTGGAAAGTGATAAACCAAATGGAACTAAAGATACAGCAATCAAAGGAGATCGAAACATGCTTAAAGATAAAAGAATCGCCGTCATCGGCGGCGGAAAGATGGGCAGCATCATCGCCCAGGGCTTAATTTCCCGGGAAATTATTTCCGGAAAAAATATTACCGTTACTGATATCGACGTGGAGCGCCTGAAAATTCTCAGCAACACGATGGGGCTGCAAGTGTCCGACAAGAATAAAGACACTGTAAAGAATGCCGACATTATAATCCTGGCCGTAAAACCGCAAAACATGGCCCAAACTTTAAAGGAAATTGCACCTGCCGTTAATAAATCGAAGACCGTGATTTCCATTGCCGCGGGCATAACAACCACCTTTGTGGAGAGCAATTTAGCCAAGGGAATTCGCGTTATCAGGGTAATGCCCAATACTCCTGCCCTGGTTTCAGCGGGGGCAACTGCGGTAGCCAAAGGTACCAACGCCACCGACGAGGATATCAAGCTGGCGCGAACCATCTTTGACGCCGTAGGAATTACGGTGGAAGTGGAAGAAAAGTTGATGGATGCAGTGACCGGATTAAGCGGCAGTGGTCCTGCCTACTTTTTTGTCATCATTGAAGCACTGTCCGACGCCGGCGTACTTATGGGACTGCCACGGAATCTGGCATTGCAGTTGGCTGCTCAAACAATGCTGGGTGCAGCGACGCTGTGTCTCCAAGAAGGCAATCATCCGGCACAATTAAAAGATATGGTGACCTCACCGGGAGGAACTACCGCAGCCGGACTCCAGGCGCTGGAAGAAGGAAAAATCCGCGCCACACTGATTGCCGCAGTGGAAGCGGCGACAAAACGTTCAAAAGAACTGGCCGGGGGGAAATAGTTATTAAAAGGGTGTTGAAAACACCTCTGTTCTATAACATTACCTCGAATTATATTTATATTGTAAGAAAATCCGACATAATGATAGCGATCTGTATTTTATAGCAATCAATGTTCACAATTAATATAATGAATACAATGAATTACAAAGGAATTAGTGCTGATTCCACTTTGTAAAAGATGCCGACATTAGAAGAAAGTGAATGGCAAAGCTGGTCTGGCAAACGGCAAAAACGTTTTTGAATTTCTTTCTTCGCAAAAAAGATAATAGCAAGCGAAAAGACAATTAAAAAAAGCCCGCGTTGCGCGGGCTTTTTTAACTATTATTTCTTAATAGCTTACTTCTTGAATTTCCTTGAAGAAACACCTAATCCGAGCAAGCCGAGACCAATGAGAAGGATAGTAGCGGGCTCAGGTACAATTCCCCTGCCTACAAGAGTATCATTGCCACAGTCCATTGTAAAATGTGCAATAATAGTTGTTCCGGCTCCAAGAAATGACAGATCAATACCATCTACTATATAGTGACTGGCCCCCAAAAATTCCGAAGTGCTAATTGATCCATAGGTAAAACTACCAGAAGTCTTATAACCTGCTTGAGGAGTATAACTTAATGGATTGGATTCGGGTTCATTTAGTGATTCTTCAACTTTGTTTATTGTTCCACCATCTGTTTTTATATCATACACATAATAAGTATTTGTATTAAAATCTAATTTAATTGCATATTCATACTTCATCCAACTGTTTGATCCAGTACCCCATGTAACATCGCCATTTGTATCAATAAATATATCGCCGGACTTATAGCTGTTAACGCCGTTTTTAAAATCAAATCCACCGACCATACTTAATGTGTAATTTTTCAAATAAAAAGCTTCCAAATCCCAACTCTGTGTAGCGATACAGTTTGGCTCAACTTCCTGATCCTCATTTGTACTATTATACCAAGAATTAGAACTCATACTGTCAACTCTATTATCATAAATAGTGATATTGGTAGCAAACGCACTTGATATACCCAGCAATAAGCAAATCGCCATGATTAAAGCTATCTTACAAATTATCTTCATCATCTTCCCCCTTATTTATTTTATATCATCGTTTTGACCTTTTGATTTCAGGAAAAGCAAGTAACGTGCCCGCATAGGTATATTTAAAATAAATTATCATCTATAGCCCTTACCTATCAATTATATTGAATTTATATTTTAAAGACTAAGTATTGCAAGGCAAAACATGGTGGCAATTCTTCCCCTCTTAATAAAACTGTAAAACATTCCGACATTTGAAAATAGAAAAACCTCCTTTTCCTTCGATTATCACCTAAAGCTTATGATTCTCCAAGTATTTTTCACACCCCCCTGCCTTCTTTATTACTAATGGCAAAACAAAAAACTACTCTTTCAATAACCCTAACTTTGCCATCATATCATAGAGCGTTGGGCGGCTGATGCCCAGATCGACAGAGGTTTTGGAAAGGTTGCCTCTGTTGCGGGAGAGAGCTCTCGTAATGAGCTCTTTTTCCATTTTTTCGCGGGCTTCCTTAAGCCCCATGTTTTCGTATGTCCGCTCAGGAGAAGGCGCAAATTCTTCCATATCCAGATCCACCGGCGTAATTTTTACTCCTTCAGCCATAATCACGGCCCGCTTGATGCGATTTTCCAGTTCCCGGACATTGCCGGGCCAATTGTAATTGATGATGGTGTCCAGCGCCCGCTCACCGAAGCCCTTAATTTTTTTCCCGTTCTCATCCGCATAGCGATCAAGGAAGGCTTTGGCCAGCAGGACAATATCCCCTTCCCGCTCTCGCAGGGGTGGCAAAGAAATCGTAATGACGCCGAGACGAAAATACAGATCCTCCCGGAAAATGCCTTCTTTCATGGCCTCTTTCAGGTCACGGTTGGTGGCGGCAATGACACGGGCATCCGCATCGATCAGTTCCCGCCCGCCAACCCGTTCGATCACCCGCTCCTGAAGGAAACGCAGCAACTTAACCTGCAGCAAAGTGGGAAGTTCGCCGATCTCATCCAGAAAAACGCTGCCGCCGGAAGCCATTTCGACGCGTCCTTTCCGCTGGATATGCGCTCCCGTATAGGCGCCTTTTTCATGACCGAAAAGCTCGCTCTCCAGCAGGTTTTCCGGAATCGCCCCGCAATTGATCACAATGAAAGGGTTCGCCTGTCTGAGGCTCAGGCGATGAATGGCGCGAGCGACAAGTTCTTTGCCGGTGCCGCTTTCTCCCATGATCAAGACCGGCGCATCCGTGGCGGACACCTTGCGGATAATCGCATAAACTTCCTGCATCTTCGAACTGGTTCCCAGCATTCCTTCGAACGTGCTGCCGTCCAGTTTCTTCTTCAGCGTCTGCTGTTCCCGTTCGAGCCCGGAAACATAAAAGGCCCTGCCGAGAATTATCTTCAACTCATCCAACTGGATAGGTTTGTAGAAAAAATCATAGGCTCCTTTTTCAATAGCCCGCAGGGCATTTTCTTTCTCGCCCCGCCCTGTAATGATGATCACCTTCGCTTTGCTGTTCTCCGCCAGAATTTCATCGAGCGCGGCAAAACCTTCGTCTACTCCTGCCGGCTGAGGCGGAAGACCCAGATCCAGGGTAATCACCGCAGGCTGCGCTTTTTTCATCGCCGCCAGGGCGCTGGGACGATCTTCGGCCAGAACAACGTCAAATTCCTGAGACAAGGCCCACTTCAACTGCGAACGCAGATCCTCGTCATCATCGACAATTAAAAGTTTAGGCTTTTTCAAATTAATACCTCAAAGATAGTAAATAGTAACGAGTGACAAGTTACGAGTGAAAGGATGCTTTTGCTGATTACTACATGCTCGTTACTCGTCACTATTTATTTCTAACCGGCAACAGCACCCGGAAGGTTGTTCCATTTCCTTCTTCGCTTTCCACTTCGACCCGGCCGCCGTGCGCTTCGACAATGGTCTTGCAGTGGTAAAGACCGATGCCCATTCCCTGCTTCTTGGTCGTCTGAAAAGGAAGAAACAGACTTTTCTTAATAAATTCTCTGGACATACCATAGCCGTTATCCTGCACAGCGATTTCCGCCCAGTTCTCATGGCTGCTTGTCGCAATACTAATCCGCCCGTCTTGTTTGACAGCATCGTTCGCGTTGATCAGGAGATTTTCGATAACTTTATAAATTTGTTCACTGTCTATGGACAATGGCGGCACCTTACCCAGGTTTTGAGCGAGGGGAACCTTTACAAAGCTTTTGACATCGGATACCGCAACTGCCACCAGATCATTCAAATCGGTCTCTTTACATGTCAGTTCCAGTTTCCGGCTAAGAAGGGACAACCGGCTGCCCATGGTGTTGATTTTGGCAACGCTTTGCGTAATCGTCCGGATGGCGTCGGCACGGAACTCCGGGTTGTCTATGTGCACCGGAAGGTTTTGCGTCACCAGGGAAAGCTTTGAGGCCAGGTTCTTCAAATCGTGCATAAAGAAAGAGGACATCGTCTGAAAGGCTTCCATCTCCTTCTTTTGACGCATCTGCTCCGCCATCCGGAGGTTCAACATAGCCGCCGCCGCTTGATGAGAAATGGTCTTCATGAGCTCAGTTTCTTCAAAAGAAAGGGGCTGGTAAAACACTTTTTCGCTCAAGGTCATGATTCCGATAAGATGATCAGCCGCCTTGAGAGGCAAGCAATACCTTATCTTTGCCTCTTTCGTTTCCTCAACGTTACAGATGAGCTTAAGATCTTCCACCCAGTCATCTTTGTGGCCCTCCAGATCAACCGGCATGGTCTGACCGGACATAGCCCGGATCAAATCCGTACTACTTTTTTCGCTGAATTTCAATTTTTCGGTATCAGCGTCTTTTTTCGTCAGAACCGTCGAGCCGCCAAAAGACAAACGCTCCTGCTTTTCATCAACCAGCCAGATGCTCACGGAGAGGATTTCCAGAGTTTCCGAAACCATTTTGACAATCACGTCGCAAAGATCCGGCATTCGCGTCACCGAAGCAGTTCGTTCGGTGAATTGCTCCCAGATTTTCTGATAGTCATACTGGGGTCGCTGGAAGTGCCTGCTGATGAAGCGTTTTCGCTGCATGCGGAGGCGGTCGGACATGAAAAAGGCGGCAACCACGATGAGGGCCATCAGGATCAGGAAAATGGCGGCATGAAAATTCCTGATCCATTGAAAATGGAGAGAAACCCAGACAAAAACGCCCACCAGGATAAAAAAAATCCCCACAATGGTGATGGTGAAAGAGCCGTACAAAAACTGATGGGAAAGATGAAAGGAAACATTCAGAGGTTTTCCCCGGAACAGAGAACGCAGAATGAAGAGATCCGCAATCAGCAGAATTCCCAGACCCAGCACGTTCAGTTCCGTGTTAATGGCGTTAAAAAGGAGAACCTGGCTGTCCGTATACAGATGAGCGCAAAAAACGGCGCTGATACCCAAAAACATAAACTTCGTCTGCCACCTCATGTGACCGGTCGCATGACGGAAAGTCCGCTCCAGGTTCATGAGAATCATTATGGAGCAGATAATCCAAACCAGATGCCAGGCATAACCTGCCCAGCCGATCCGGATAAATGACAGCGCTTCGCCTTCTGCAAAGGATGACCAGACAAAAAATTGACTGTTGAAGAAAGTCAACAGACCAACCGGCAGCGCCAGTGATGCAAGAAGAACCCATTTCCATTGAGATACCTGCTCTGTATAGTTGGCCCGGGCGAAACTAATACTGAAAAGAAGCCAGACGGCAGGCAGCAAAGAGGCGACAAGCGGCTGCAGCCATTGCCGCAGCAAAAATTGTGTAGTGAATGGCGCTTGGTAAAAGACGCCGACCAATCCTGCATCGAGGGCGAACAACAGCATTCCCGCGGCGAAAATCCGGTGCACAAAGGAATGCCGATCCTGCCAAAAGGCCGTAACAGCAATCCCCGCCGTAAACACTGCTGCAACCCAGGCTATCACGATGTTGATATTCATAGTTTATTATCTTTAAAAAGAGTAAATTGTGACGAGTGACAAGTAAATAGTAACGGGTAAGATATTTTTCTCTCGTAACTCGTCACTATTCACTTGTCACAATTTACTTGCTTTTCTCTTCTCACTCTTTATCAAAAAAAACAAAATTACCGCCATCAATAATAAGCCCACAATAAAAAAGGGAATTCCTCCTTCCCGATGAAGCGGGCTTTCGATGATTCTCGGATCAACATAGTGGCTAAGCAAAGCCAGTGTGGTAATCCGGATGCCATTTTTAAACATGGTGACCGGTACGGCGAACAAAACAAAAAGAAGCTTTTTCCACCAAGTATTCAGAAAAAGATGACCTGCCAAAAGAGCAGTGATGAAAAGTGCTAAACCTGAGCGAATTCCGCTGCACTGCGGCGCTACCTCGATACTCTGGCTCGGCAGATTGAAGACAAATCCTTCCCGTACAAAAGGGACACCGGAGGCCAGAAACAGTAAATTGGCAAATTCCGTGGAACCTTTCTGAAGAAAAACGATGATCTCCTCCATAACAGTTGCCGGCAGCGGAATCATGAAAATTAAAAACAAAAGCGGAAACAATGCAACCACAAAAGCCTTCATCCCGTAGGCCAATATAAAAGCCCCCCAGAATATTATCAAAGCGGAAGAAATCTGCACCGTTGCGTAATCATTTTGATTAAGGGTGTTGCCATAAATCATCCCCACAACAAATAAAATCAACCCGACAATAGTAACCGCTACCCCCGGTCCGAAGCTGTTTTGCATTTTCCCCCAGATCTCTTTTCTTTTCAGATACAGAAGATAGATGCTTATTAAAGGTATAAACGGGATCAGAGAATGGTAGTCACGGTATAAATTTGATGCAAAAAGACCGGTTAAAGGTTTATACATGATGATCGTTGCGACTAAAACGGCGGCAATAATGATGACGTGTCTCAGCTTCTCAACTTGCGCAATTTTCATTCAGTCTCGCTTTCTATTTGCATAATTACTTCCAATACAAGAATTGTCGTTCCGAACATACGTCTGGTGTCCTCCGCTGGCGGAGGTGTCACGCAGTGACGGAGGTGGTTCGAAAATTTCTATAAGGGAGGATTTTCAAGTAACGAGTAAATTGTAAATAGTTACAAGTAAGATATTTTTCTCTTTTCTCTCGTCACTATTCACTATTTACTCGTCACCAATTTTTTGTTCATCGTTCTTTGTTCTTTATCTCAGCCTGGCGGCCATATATAACGGAAGATGATGACGGCTATTAGAAAAAGTTACGTTTTTGGCGCTCAGAATGTATGCCTTGGGGGGATGATAGCGATCAGTTAGTCGAGTAATAAATACCCATTGTGCGTATTTTCTGCAATGACTATTGCACGAAATATATCATTTTCTGCAAGCACATTTTTACTGTTCTTTTAAGACTGCCTCTTTGAATGTCAGCCCTTTGCTATCTTTGTCCGAAAGTATCGGTTGATTGCTTAAAGGCCAGGCAATGGCGAGATCGGGATCATTCCAGATAATCGTCCGTTCATACCGGGGTGCCCAATAGTCCGTCGTTTTGTAGAGAAATTCCGCAAATTCGGACAGCACAAGAAACCCGTGAGCGAAACCTTCGGGAATCCACAGCATGCGCTTGTTCTCCGCGGAAAGCTCCGCTCCCACCCACCGGCCCAAAGTGGGGGAACCAATCCGAATATCTACGGCCACATCAAATACTGCACCGGAAACAACCCGCACCAGCTTTCCCTGAGGCTGCTGAATTTGGTAGTGCAGACCGCGCAGAACATTTCGCCCGGAGCGGGAATGATTATCCTGAACAAAGATCGTCTGTAAACCCGTTATCTCCTGCCAGACTTTCTGGTTAAAGCTTTCATAAAAAAAGCCCCGGGCATCGCCAAATACGCGCGGCTCCAGGATGAGGACATCGGGAATGGCGGTTTTAACGATATTCATGGTATGATTTCTCTTTAAAAATCCTTTCCAGATAATCGCGATAGGATGATTTGGGCGTTTCTTCGATCACCTGCTTCATTTTTTCTTCATCAACGTAACCCAGGCGAAAAGCGATTTCTTCCAGGCACGCAATCTTCAATCCCTGTCGCGCTTCCAGGGTGCCGATAAAGTGACTGGCTTCCAAAAGGCTGGTGTGTGTTCCGGTATCCAGCCAGGCGATGCCGCGCCCCAGGGGAATAACATGCAGCATGTCGCGCCGCAGATATTCCATGTTAACATCCGTTATTTCCAGCTCTCCGCGGGCCGACGGCTTCATGGCTTTGGCTATTTCGGTAATATGCCGGTCGTAGAGATACAATCCGGGTACGGCGTAATTGGATTTGGGTTTTTTCGGTTTCTCTTCGATGCTGATTGCTTTTCCACCGGCATCAAATTCCACAACGCCGTAGCGTTCCGGGTCGTTGACATAGTAACCGAAGATAAGCGCTCCGTCTTGAAATTCTTTGACAATTTTGTTCAGTTCCATCTTGCCGTAAAAGATGTTGTCTCCTAAAATTAAGCATACGGCCTCACCGGCGATAAATTCCTCGCCGACCAGAAAAGCCTGGGCAATGCCTTTGGGTTCGGGCTGCACCTTATAAGCAAGCTGTATCCCCCAACGGCTACCGTCGCCTAATAAAGCTTCAAAGCGGGGCGTATCCTGCGGCGTGGAAATTATAAGAATATCCCGAATCCCCGCCATCATGAGAGTGGCCAGGGGATAGTAAATCATCGGCTTGTCGTAAACAGGCTGCAGCTGTTTGCTGGCCACCAGCGAAATAGGATAAAGCCTGCTGCCTGCGCCGCCGGCCAAAATTATACCTTTATTAATACCTGTCATTTGTTCTTACCTCTTAAAAGTTGATAACTTATAGTTGCTGGTCTCGTAAAAAAGCCTTTCCCCAGTCATTGCAAACTAAGTGAAGCAATATCATGATTTTATGAATATTAAAATTACTTGTGTCCTCCGCCGACGGAGGTGTCACGAAGTGTCGGAGGTGGATACTTGCCTCTCGTCACTCGTAACTATTCACTATGCACCATTCACCTTTGTCCCTGAACCTTGACCCTTATTCCTCAATGATCACTTTCAGTTTGCTCAATGTTTCATCCAGTACTGCCTGAGATACTTTTCCTCTCTTTTTTGCACATCGGGCTTGCCAGTCCAGGGACTTCACCTGGTCTGCAAGCACCACGCCGCTTACTTTGGGATTGTCATGGATAGCAACTTCAAAGGGGTAGTTTTTTGTCTGGGTGGTTATGGGGCAGCATAACATAAGACCCACTTTAGCATTGTAAGATGCCGGAGAGAGAACCAACACCGGACGATGCCCGGATTGTTCGTGTCCTGCCTGAGGATTCAGGTTTATCCACACGACATCGCCACGATCGGGAATATATGACATTACAGCAATTCCTTACCAACTGGACTACCGGTACTTACTTCAGTATGGATATTTTCCGGAGTCACTTCAGCAAGAAGTTCTTCCAGAGAATATTGCTTTTTTACCGGTATGATAATCAATTTGTGATTTTCGACATGAATATCAACAGGTGTATTCTCCTCAAGCCCACATTCACTGGCAAGGGGCTTAGGAATTCTCAATGCCAGGCTATTTCCCCACTTCAAAGTTTTTGCCAACATTATTGTTCCTCATTTTTTAGAAAGCTTACCACAGTATAAACAATGTGTCTACATATATTTACGAGTGACTGGGCACTTCAACCTATTCACTATCTACTCGTTACACGTTACTATTTACTCGTCTTTCCATGATAATAATTTTATCTCTTTTTTATAGACGGTAAAAACCATTTCTTTCTCTTTATAAGAGACAAAAAATTGTTGATTGGTTTTATCTTGTCCCCCGCCAGCGGGGGTGTCGCACAGCGACGAGGGTGGTTAGTCTTTTAGCATTGTCTACACTCGTCACTATTCACCCGTTACCATTTACTCATTACTATTTACTATTTGCCCGTCACGAATCTTTTATCCTCGAACCTTTATCCTTTGTCCTTGCTCCTGTCCCTCGTATATTCCCTTAATTTATTCTCCTTGCCATACTACAGTTTTAATAGTACACAAAAAGCGATGATAATATCGTGGGCTGATAGTCGTACTCGACGCTTTTACGAACAAAATAAAACATCGAAATTTCACGGGATGGATACCGAGACCGCTGAAGACCTGCTGGCTATTCTCGATGCCGCAGAATCTCTTCATGATATAAGTCCTTTAAAAAGCGTTGGTCTCCACTAGCAGTCTGTCGGATTTGGGATCTTGATTATCCGGTATTTCGGGCAGAAAAATTTAAAAAGAGCATTCTTCGACAACTACTCTCATCATGATTCCATATTCGGCATAATTTTCCGCTAAATCT
>JBDKUX010000079.1:0-10738 GCA_039679455.1 Smithella sp.
ATGCGGAAGAGATTGCCAAAGAGTGGGTGGTGGAAGTTAAAAAAAATAAACGGACACCTTCGTATCATAACGTGCCTGCAGAAAAGTTGATTCCTAGGGCTGTTGAATTTTATCACCAGTTAAGAAACAGGCTGATGTCCGTCAGTACATATGAAGAGGCAGAGGCGTATCTTCTCAAATATGCAAAGACTTGCTATGAAGAAAACATTCCTCTGCATGAGGCCATTTATGCACTGGTCTTGATGCGCAGGCAAATGTGGCTTTTTGCAGAATTTCAGGCCGTTTTTACTACGGTTGTCGAACATCAGCAGGCCGTGGACAGCGTCACCCGTACTATGCATATGATGGATAATGCAATTCATAGAATTATCCTGCATTATCAGGATTGGATGAAAAAATAGTTAAAAACCAAAAAGTCATCAATGCTTGATTTCATCGTCAGGAAAAATATTTTTGACCAGTATTTTATAGCGTGACTTTAAAATTATTCAGCGAATAAGAAACAGGTTGATCAGTTTACCACGGGATTTGCAGCTTTTTTTGCAGTAATGTTTGTGTTTGGATTTTCCCAGAGTATAGTTGATGCAACCTTCAGGGATACTGTTTATCGGTATTAATTCGCCAAACTTTGCTGTCATGCTGATCTGGCTTTTCATTTTCAGCATCGGCCAGCATTTGTTTTTGCCCACAAATCAAAGTATTGGTATGGAGCTGGCCCGGGACGGAAAAACCGGCAGGAGACTGGGGCAGCTCAGCGGCATTACCCATGTATCCGTAATTATCGGCAGCTTCGCCGTCTTGATCGGCTTCAAATTTTTCAATCTCAATTTTTCAATCCTGTACATTATTGATTAGCTCATTCTTTAATTGACATATGAGATCACTCGTTCTATTGTCCGGCAGTCAAAGCGAAACGACTATTGTCATAATAAATGCGAAGGAGATTCAAGTGCCTCAAATTGGTGAAAATATCGATGCATATTGCTCGAAATGTAAACTGATGCTTGCCCATGTTATAATGTCTAAGGTCGATGGAGCCGTAAGTAAAGTCAAATGTAAAACTTGCGGTGCAGAGCATAAATACCGCCCTCTTAAACCGGTTGATAAAAAAACCGTTGTCCACAAACCTGCTGCTCGTAAAGAAAAAACAGAAAAAAAGACTAATGCCGCTAAAGTTAAAGTCAATGATGCTCCGCTGCAGTGGGATACTAAAAATCGTAACATGGACGGTTCAGTGACTATAAAGGATTATTCTATTCACGATCAATATAGTACAAAGGATGTAGTTAATCATTCCGTATTTGGTTTGGGTTTTGTTGAACGAATTGTTTCCGATAAAAGTATGGATGTCCTGTTTTGCGACTCGGTTAAATTAATGGCAATGAATATAACCAGGGAGACGTAGCCTGTTTAATTTTTACAGGCCTGTTTCAGCTTAAAATCATGGTGTTTAAGGAAGTATGTGATTTGTTCCACGGTAAACTGTGCTTTGCGTTGAACTGCTTCCCAGGTATTAAAGGCGTTATGCGGAGTGAGGATTACATTAGGGTAGTTCATCATCTTCCTGATGATTTCCGCTTCCCGGGACTGGTAAGCCATGCGATTGCGCAGGGAAACACCGACAGTGGATTCGTTTTCATAAACATCCAGCCCCAATGCACCCAGGTGACCTTCCTCTAAAAGCTGCAGCAAATCAGCAGCCGGAGAATGCTCTCCACGGGCAATATTGATAAAAATGATTCCCTTTTTACCATGTCTGAGGAGATCATAGGAAAAGTATCCCTTATTTTCCGGCGTTAAATTCATCGCGCAAATTACGATGTCCGCCCAGCGAATTCCCTCAATTTTATCAATGTAATCTATGTGGGGATGTTTTATGACGGGATCTACACCTTTTACGTTCATGCCGAGGCCGCGGGCGATAGCGGCGATTTCACCGCCAATGCGTCCGACTCCGACAGCAAGCAGGTTTTTACCCGCACATTCCCTTCCGGTAAGGCCGTCCCTGTTAAATGAAGAAAACTGGCGCATCTGCTGCGGGAGTTTTCTCAGCAGCGCCATCATCAACATTATCGCCTGTTCGGCAACCGCGCGCGTTGCGTATTCTTCCAGATAACCACAGGGCAGAGGCTTTTTTATTTTTGCCAGATACGCGGTGAGGTGGTCATATCCCGTACTGCGGCTCAGTATGCCATAGATGTTATCTGCCCAGACGTCTGGAACGACAGATTGCGTCCTGATGCTGATGATGCGGGCAGGTGGCGTTGAATGATCGGACTCCTGTATCGTCTTGGGAGAAAAATCATACGAGAAGGTATTGCCCAGCAGTTCTTTTAATGCTTTTTCTTCTTCTGCAAATACTTCATAAAAGAAGATGTCCATGGTTAAGTACCGGAAAATACGAGATTATTTACTAAGATTTTCTGGTGTGCAGGCGCAGCCAATCCCATTGATTGATTTTCTGGAGGCGGGCAAAAGTCGCGAACAAAATTTGCCTCAGAAATATCACCTGGAGTTCCAAAGGAAGGTTGTTAAGTTGTTCGGCGTCAAAGGACAAAAGCAGGCAATCCGTCTTTGCTTCCACGTGGGTCATGCGCGGAGCGCCCATCAAACCGACTTCACCGAAGATGTCTCCGGTGGCCAATACGGATAGGACTTTTTCATGAAGAACAACTTCAGCTTGTCCCTGAACCAGGACAAACATTTTAAGATCAATTTCGCCTTTTGTGATTATCCGGCTTCCGGGAGCGACCTTTTCCCAACTTCCGGCATCCAGAAGCATACTGATTTCCGCCTTTTCGAAACAGGCAAAAAACGGAAGTTCCGCAACCAGGTGCATTAATGGTTCTTTAACATTACCCATGATTCTACTTAATACCTAAACCGGTTTCTTTCTGATTTTATCGTGCCTTATTATTTATTACGACAATAATTATAATAATATGGTTTTCGGGTGATTCAATTCACATCTTTAATATTCACATCCGCTACAAATTCACCAAAAGGGGTTTCAAAGGGAATAATAATACTCGGACCATCCAGTACATGTTTTATCAAGTGATTTTTACCGGATAAAACAGTCGGAATGCCGGCATAAATCACGAGCTCCTGACTTTGTAATCGCTTTCTCGCATCACCGGATATCATATTCGTCAGCTCGCCCGCTGCGTTTTCCATCATTTCCATTGATTCCTGATCTTCACCCAGCATATTGGATATGATTTTAGCAAGGCATGATTTGGAAAAACTCAAAGCCAGAGATCCGGTCACCGATCCGGAAAAAGTGATAAAACCGGAAATATCACCCCGCGCGTTAAGGTCGTTTTTTAGATAGGGTTTCCCCGGAGTGGCATCAATGGACGCCATTATTTTCAGCACATTGATGCTTCCTTCGATGAAGGCATTGATGTATACAACATTCATGGTTCACCTGATGAGTGTTTGAGGTTAGTTAAGACGATGTCTCCAAAACTTTTGTTACTGTTTTGATAAGATCTTCCATTGTGAAAGGTTTTGAAAGAAAATCATTGACTCCGTGCGCAAAAGCCGTATCGATGCTTACATCAAGTCCCTCTACCGATACGATTATAAACGGCGTGTTACTGATTTTAACGTCAGCTCTGACTTTTTTCAAAAGCTCTATTCCTGATAGTTCGTCCATATGCCAGTCGGCGATAATCAAATCAATCTTTTGAGCTTTGACAGTGTTAAAAGCAGCCATCCCGTCACGCACTTCTATAATGTTATTAAAGCCGTTTTTTTCCAGCATAATCCGAATGAGATTTGACATCATCTCATTGTCGTCGGCAACTAAAATAGAAATGTCTTTATTCATAAGTTTGTCCTTTAACGATTTCAAAGTCTTTTGTTAGATGATTTAACCTTGTGTATATAACCACAAAACAAGCATTCAGCGGACATCAAATTTAAACTACGCTAGCATGTAATTAAAAAACTGTCGAGATGAAAAGAATTGAAAGATCTTAATTACATAAAATTTTCCGGGTCCACATCCACAGTGATCTTCACAGAGTTGTTTCCCCGTGTCTGCAACAACTTGCGGGCAAGCTGATGCAGGGCATTGGCGTTTTCGCTTTTGAGAAGCATTTGCCAGCGCCAGCGGTTTTTTATTTTGGCGAGAGGAGCTTCCGCCGGGCCGATTATTTCTATCTGATTTCCGTATTGAGCACATAATTTCTGAGCTGTGTTTTTCAGGATCATTGTCTGATCTAAAAGTGTTTCCTTGTTTGTCGCCGATAAGCGCAAATTGATAATCCGGCTAAAGGGCGGATATTTCAGGTCTTTACGAAAATCGATTTCCTCTTTATAAAAAGATTTGTAGTCATGATTTTGAACATGTTTTAAAGCAAAATGCTGCGGATTAAAAGTCTGAATAATCACTTTGCCGGGGGTGGCGCCGCGTCCGCCGCGTCCGGCGACCTGCGTCAATTGCTGAAAAGTTCTCTCTGATGCGCGGAAATCAGGGATGTTCAAAGACGTATCGGCACAGATGACGCCGACTAAGGTTATGAATGGGAAATCATGTCCCTTGGTGATCATTTGAGTACCCACCAGAATATCAATTTCGCGCCCCTCTAATTTTCGAAGTATTTTTTCCTGCGCCCCCCTGGCCCGCGTAGTATCCGAATCCATCCTTTGTATGCGGGCTTCCGGGAAAAGACTTTTTACCTGAGCCTCCAGCTTTTGTGTGCCGGTGCCATAGCTCAAAATGCGGCTCCCGCCGCAGGAGGGGCAAAGCGGCATTGCTTTTTGTGTGTAGTTGCAATAGTGGCATTTGATGACGCCTTCGGCGGCATGGCTCTTCAGAGATACGGCACAGTTCGGACAGCGAAAGTTATAGCCGCAATCAGCGCAAATCAGAAATGTATCGAAACCGCGCTTATTGAGAAAAAGTAAAACCTGCTCTTTTTGGGCAAGAGTCAATTTTATTGCGGAGATTAAATCGTTGGAAAGAATGGAGGACTTGTCTTGAGATGCCGACTGTGCTTTCATATCGATAATTTCAATTTCAGGCAGCGGCTTATCTTCCACACGCCGGGAGATTTCCAGGTAGGAATATTTTTTATTTTGAGCATTGTAATAGGAGCGGAGGCCGGGTGTTGCTGATCCCAGCACCACAACAGCCTCGTCAAGTTTTGCCCTTAAAACCGCCATATCCCTTCCATGATAGCAAAGCCGGTCATCCTGCTTATAGGAACCATCATGTTCTTCATCAACAATAATCAGTTTTAAATTCGGCAGCGGGGCAAAAAGGGCGGAACGGGCGCCGATCACCAGTTTAATCCGGCCGCGTCTGATCTGCCGCCACTGGTCGTAGCGAATTGGTTCGGCAATGTCGCTATGGATGACGGCAATCTGTTCCCGGCCAAAGCGCTCTTGAATGCGTGAAACTAACTGGGGAGTTAAAGCTATTTCCGGGACCAGATAAATGGCGCTGCCGTTATTTTTCAGCACCCGGGCAATGGCATGCAAATAAACTTCGGTTTTTCCACTTCCCGTGACGCCATGCAATAATATGGGTTTAAAAATATTTTTTTCGAGATGGGCGGAAATCCCCTGAAACGCTTTTTGTTGTTGGGTATTTAAAATATGTTTGGTTGTGCTTTCTCCGTTCAAGGATTCCATATCGATGGAACGTATCTTTTCTGTTTCAGAAAGTTCAATTATTCCTTTATCCTGAAGCCTTTTAATGACATCGCCGGAGATGCCGGATTGTCTGATCAATTCAGGGAGAGGCATTTCTCCCCTCTCCTGTAGAAAAGCAACAAGTTCGTCCTGCCTTTTTGTTAACTTTTTTTCGTTAATTTCAATATTGCTGATTTTCACAACTTTTTCCGTCAATGTAGCAAGTTGCTTTTTCTGCTTTTCATCAATTTGCACAAGCCCGGCTAATTGAAGACTGCATATTGCCGCCGAAATATTTTTCGAACCGCTGATTTTGGTAAGACCGGCAAGAGCAATGCCTTGAGGATATTGCTGCAATAATTCCCAAATTTTTTTTTGAACCTGCGTGAGGGAAATGTCATTTGTCGAAGGCAAGGGGGTAATCCAAAGGAATTCTTTCTTTTCCGCACCGGCGGGTATAATTTCAGCCAGTGCTTTGCCCAGAGGATACATAAAATAATTGGCGATCCATTGATAAAAACGGAGATCACGTTCGCTGAAAAGCGGTTCTTCATCAAGAACTTCGCTTACCGGCTTAACTTTTTCCAGAATACAGGAATTGTTGATTTCTACAATGAAACCGGTGCGTTTTCTTCTTCCGAAGGAAACATATACACGCTTGCCGACGGCAATCTGATCTGCAAAATCAGTCGGGACTTCATAAGTGAAGAGCTTGTCTGCAGGAATATTTAAAGCAATATTTATAAACATATGTATTTAGATCCAATAAAAAACGCCCCATAAGCGGAGCGTTTTTTTAGTTATTATGTTTATTAATTTTATTCGCCTTTGAGCTTTTCAATTTTTTCCTGCTTGGTTTTGCACTCGATGCATTCTGTGGTCACGGGCCTTGCCATAAGTCTTTTTTCGGAAATTGGCCCGCCGCAGCTTTCGCAGATGCCATAAACTCCATCATCAATTCTTTTAATTGCTTCCTGCATTTTCAGGATGAGCTTGCGCTCCCGGTCCCGGATGCGTAATTCAAAGTTGCGGTCGGATTCCAGAGATGCCCTGTCGTTGGGGTCGGGAAAATTCTCTTTGCCGCTGGTCATTTCCGAAACAGTTTTACCCGCCTCACTCAATAGCTCACTGATTTTCTGGACAAGCATCGCACGAAATACTTCCAGTTTTTCCGGCTTTAAAGGTGATTTTTTTTCCAATGGTACCACTCCCCCCGTGTAGCTAACGTATTTTTTGCCTCTATTACATAATGGATTTTTTTTTGTAAAGAAAAAAATTAACTGTCGATAAAATACTTAAATTACTTTATTTATTTAAGCAATATACATTTTTTATCTTTTCCACAATATTTGTCGTTGACTTGCCTTCCACCTCCGGAATCAGAATGACGCATCCACCCCATTTCCTTACTTCATCTCTGCCTACAACTTTATCTTCCGGCCAGTCGCCGCCTTTAATAAGAATATCGGGTTTTAAGTAAGTAATCAATTCCAGCGGCGTAAGTTCCGGAAATACAGTCACAAAATCAATAAATTCCAGGGCGGCCAGAATTTCCGCCCTTTCTTCTTCACTGACCAGCGGTCTTTTTTCGCCCTTGATTGAACGTACAGAAGAGTCACTGTTGAGCGCCAGCACCAAAACATCGGCGGTTTTTTTTGCTTCCCGGAGGTAACGGACATGGCCGACATGCAAAATATCAAAACATCCGTTGGTAAAGGCTATCTTTTTCCCCTCTTTGCGCAAAGAATCCAGTTTTTCTTTGAGTATTTGTCTGTCCAAAATTTTATCCATTGCAACTCCCTGTAATTATGCCGGTTTACGAATTACGCGGGACAACGTTAAGGCCGCAACTTTTTTTGCTCCGGCCTTCATTAATACCCTGGCGCATTCATTGATCGTCGATCCCGTAGTATAAACATCATCAACCAGAATGATGCATTTGCCGGCGATTTTATTCTTGTCCGTGACTGTAAAAGCCCCTTGAATGTTTTTTTCTCTTTCGGCTTTATTGAGACCGGTCTGAGTTAAAGTAAAATTACACCTTTTTAGCAAGGAAAAATTTACCGGAAGATGATGCTTTTTCCCTATTTCTTCCGCCAGCAGAAGCGACTGGTTGAAACCGCGTTCTCTCAGTCTTTTAATATGCAGGGGTACGGGGATCAATAGAGAATATTCGGAAAAAACAAAATCCGGAAAAGAAAAACCGGCCATGAAAGAGCCCAGCGCGCTGCCTATGGATATATTGCGCCCGTACTTGAATTTATGAATTGCTTCCATAATAATTGACTCGAAGCTTGCCACAGCACGGACTTTCGCATAATAGGGTGGACTATGGATACAGTCGCCGCAGATGTGGTTTTCGGCGGGGCTGTCTAAAAACGGTAATCCGCAAATCGGACAAAGACTGCCGGTAATAAAACTGATTTTGGAAAGACAGGAGGGACAAAATACCCCTTCTGATGATTGTTTGATAATCTCGGCGCAAGCTACGCACTGGGGTGGGAAAATAATGTCGCCGACGTCGTTTAAAAGTTCTCTTAAGGCCACTACATTCCTTTGGGCAGCTTTTTAATTTCGGTGGCGTTTTCGTCAATATTCATCCGGGGTACATCCCACAAATTTTCGATATCATAAAAGGATCTCAGCGATTCCAGAAAAATGGAAATAACTACGTCGTCATAGTCGAGCAGAATCCATTGCCCATAGGCTTCCCCCTCCACTCCCAGCGGCAGAATTCCCTCTTTTTTCAAATATTGCTGGATGGCTCCGCAAAGAGCCTGATTCTGGCGCTCGGTGGCGCCGCTGCAAATAATCATATAATCAGCAAAAGAAGAATTTTCTTTAATATTCAGAGCCACGATATCTTTTGCTTTTTTTTGTAAGATGGCGTTGATGCACAAAAGAAGACGATGAGCTGATTCGTTGTTTTTTGCCGGCAATATAAACCTCCATGTTTTATAGGTAATCAGGCTGACGGCTGAAGGAACAACGATTTCAGGCTCACGTATTTCAAAGATTTTTACTTGAGCCTTCAGTCTTTAGCCTGCCGTACTTATGTCATAAATTAGAAAAGATGACAATGTGCCAATTTAGAAAAGCAGGTTTTCAGGAAAATACCCTGCAGAAATTAAAGTTGTTGAAGGAGGCGGCCACAGTTTTGCTTCGAAGTGAACTTTTTATTCCTTTTTTTGCTAACCGTAAGTAAACCCGGATAGATCAGGAGAAAAGCCGTGTTGTTCGACAAATCAGGCCGTCTTTCTTGGCTTCACTGTTCCGTGGAGCATAAAAATCAGGATGCTTTCTTTAGTCTTTCCGCCACCCAGACTTTGATGATAGACTGCCTAGGTACCCCTAAGCGTTTCGCCTCTTTATCCAATTGGTGAATCATCCATAGTGGGAAATCCACATTCACTCTTTTTTGTTCCTGTTCAGGTCTTCGGGCTTTCGAGATGTCAAGATATTTTGTAATATCCTCACCGGCGTCAAATTTTTTATCGAATTCCTTAGCCTTCATATAGATCAATCTCCTCTTTTCTAGACCGCCTTACGGAAATTATCCTAATGTTTTCATTTCGGTATGTTATAACACACGACCAATGCTTATCCTCAATCTTTCCAACAACAAGAAATCTTGGTTCATCAATCGTTTTAGCAGGAATTGTAATATAATCGGGATCGTCCCAAAGCGCTTGTGCGTCAAGAAAGTCAATTCCATGCTTCTTTTTGTTATTCTTGCTCTTTTCGGGATCAAACTCAAGCTTCATGGTATATATATTATACCTTTCAAATACCGATATCAAATATTATTTCACTCCACCGACTGCACATACGTAACGAAAGCAGAATGCTGTCAAAGTGAACTTTTATCTATCGCTATAATAATTTTTTGAACTCTTCAATAGTAAGTCCAGAATCCTTCACAATGCCACCCATTGTAAAGGCGTCGACAGGGTTAGCTCTTGGGAGTGTAATATTACCGCGGCAAATAAATATTTAAATAATATTACAAAATATGCTATAGAGCATGCATGGAAAAGATAGATGCACGTAAACATAGTCCACAGACACAATACGAAATGCGTAAGCAAGTTATCCGGATGCGCAAGCAAGGGTTTTCCAACAAGATGGTAGCTGAAGCCGTTGGTATCAGCGCAAGCCACAGCAGCACCATATGGCAGCGCTATAGTAAGGAGGGTAGCACTGCAATCAAGATAGGGCGACGTGGCCGTCAATATGGTGATCAGCGAGTGTTTAGTCCTGAGCAGGAAAAAGAGATACAGCGTTGTTTGATTGATCGCACACCGGATCAGTTGAAGCTTTCTTTTGCTTTGTGGACACGAGAAGCGGTTAAGCTGTTGATAAAACAGAAATATGGGATAAGCATGCCCATCCGGACCGTTGGGGAATATCTGAAGAGATGGGGATTTACACCACAAAAGCCTGTCAGACGTGCTTATGAGCAAAACACCGAGGCCGTTAGCCGCTGGTTGGATATCCAGTATCCGGAGATTACAGCATTGGCAAAAAAAGAAAAAGCTGAGATTCACTGGGGTGACGAGACCGGAATTCAGACGGATGCTTATCGGGTTCGAGGATTTGCGCCCAAGGGTAATGCCCCGGTTATTAAGCTTCCAGCACAGAAGAGCAGTATCAATATGATTTCCTCTATAACCAATCAAGGAAAGATGCGGTTTATGATGTATAGAGGTACTATGAACTGCCAGTTGCTTATCAAGTTCATGTCCCGACTGGTAAAGGATTCCGGGCGCAAGGTGTTTTTGATTTTGGATAATCTTCGCTCTCATCATGGCAAAATTGTTAAAGAATGGTTGGTTGCTCACAAAGAAGAGATAGAATTATTCTATCTGCCTTCCTATTCGCCGGAACTCAATCCCGATGAATACCTCAACGGGGATTTGAAACAAGGTGTTCACTCCGGGTTACCTGCCCGAAATCAGAAAGAACTGGAACATAAAACAAAATCGTTCATGCAATCCATTGCGAAGCGGCCCAAACACATTCAAAATTATTTCAAACATCCAAAGGTTAAATATGCCGCATAAAATTTATATCTTTAATTGCCGGAGCAATA
>JBDKUX010000080.1:0-10649 GCA_039679455.1 Smithella sp.
CTGTTAGATCTTGCATAATTTCTCCGCAGCTTTAATCAGGGTTTCATCTTTTTTGGCAAAACAGAACCGAAGTGCTTTGTGGTCATCTCCTCTGGAGTAAAAAACCGAGGGAGGAATGGCCGCCACTCCATATTCGGTTGTCAGTTTCCTGGCGAAATCAATATCGTTCTCATTACTTATCGATTCATAGGAAAGCATTTGAAAATATGTTCCCCGGCAGGGCAGAGGCTTAAACCGTGAGTCCTTAATCAGGGAAAGAAACAGATCCCTTCTTTCCTGATAAAAATCCGCAAGGGTGAGATACTTATCCTTTTTCTGCATGAATTCGGCATAGGCCCACTGGATCGGTGTATTGGAAGCATATGTCACGAACTGGTGGACCCTTTGAAATTCCACCGAAAGCTGTTTGGGGGCCAGACAATAGCCCAGTTTCCAGCCGGTGGTACTGTATGTCTTGCCGAAAGAGCTGATAACGAAGCTCCGCCGGGCGAGATCCGGATATCTGGTCATGCTTTCATGACGATTGCCGTCAAACACGATATGCTCATAAACCTCATCGGAAATGATGAAGATGCCGGTGTCGGCAACGATATCCGTGAGGGCCGCCATGTCCTCGGGACTAAGTATGGTGCCGGTCGGATTGTGGGGTGAATTCAATATCAGAAGTTTTGTCTTTTTGGTTATCGCATCCTTCACCTCATTCCAGTCGACATGATAGTCAGGATACTTCAGAGTCACATAAACCGGGATTCCTCCGGAAAGCAGCACATCAGGGGCATAGGCATCATAGGCCGGCTCGAACAGCACAACTTCGTCTCCGCGGTTCACCACACAGCTTATGGCGGAAAAGAGGGCCTCCGTCGCCCCCGAGGTTACGGTGATTTCCGTTTCCGGATCATACGAAGCGCCGTATATTTCTTTTGTTTTTTCAGCAATGCGCTGCCTTAAAGCCAAAACTCCCTGCATGGGGGCATATTGATTATATCCCAACTCCATGTATTTCCGGACCAGATTACAAAGTTCCGGATCCACATCAAAATCGGGAAAGCCCTGGGAGAGGTTGACGGCTCCCGTCTCATTGGCCAGTTTGGACATCACGGCAAAGATTGTAACGCCAACATTAGGCAGCTTGGAAGACAATGTAATCATCAAGCTATTTCCTTTCCTTGAAGAGGATTAACATGCGTATATTGCATTCTGTAAGAGGATTGAAGAAATACTTGTTTTTTTGTTTCTCATTTTACAAATATTGTGACTTCTGTAACACAATTTAAACCGCAACAGCCACCATTTTCTTTCATCTTAATGTTATCAGCAAATCCCAAGAATCAAAAAAGGTGTCTGCCAACTCCGGATTATCCGAAGTTTCTGTATTTATTAAATTCGGGTCTTCTTTCCAAACAATCTTTTTACGACCCTCATATTTTCCTGATCATCGCTTTCCGGCTTCTTGGGCGTCTCCATTATAAAAGGAAGCTTTGACAGCTGAGACTGGTGAAGAAGAAGGCGAAAGCCCTCCTGGCCGATTTGGCCTTGTCCAATATGATCGTGCCGGTCGATGCGGGCGCCGCAGGTTGCTTTGGCATCGTTCAGATGAATCAGTCGGATTTGATCGCAACGGCCACACGAACAAATGCCTCTTCTTCCGATGAATTTCCGCGGTGCCCCACATGGAGGACTAGATAACTTGCTCCAACTTGTCCCGCCCGTTCCAGCTCATCCCTTAGCATTGCCACGGAGCGCTCGTACAGGATCTCATCCGGGGAGGTAAGATTAGGCAGGTAGGGCATGTGAACGACGAGAGGACCAATGTCGTAACGGGCAAGAATGGGCCGAAACATTGCCGCTTCGGCAGGATCAATGGCCCAGAACGAAACCCATCCCCGGGGATTTCTGGTAAATATTTGCATGGTCGGGCAGCCGAGTATGTGGGCCTTCTTTGCAGCTTCCACAAACCCGTCACTTATGGATATATGAAAACCAATACGAATCATTTTTCACTTTTATACAGAGACATGACGATAAAGCAGTAAAATGTTTCCTGATTGAAACAATGCTTGGCAAACAGGGAAAAGCTGCTCAATGAACGGCTGTAAAGATGTTTGGGAAAGACGTGTTCACGGTTGTTTTTGTTTCTTTATAATTCAACTCACAACATTGGCTGCAAGTTTTTGCGCCCGATGCGATGATATGGCTATTTTGTATTTGATATGTCATGAATAAACGCTTAAGCAACAAGCCGAACAGACCTGATCATGACATTCCTTAGTTATTACAATGCATTACGTGCATATTTCGGGGTCGCATCAGACAAGACACCGTCTTGATTGATGTGACTAAAAGGAGGATTATTTATTTACCTCCACTTCCGTAGGACATCCCCACCAGCCTTCCTCTGCAGATTTCTTGATTGCATCAGGTGTTGGATTCTTGTATCCAGAATAACTGAAATAAACGTGGTCCCATGATTTCCAGATACTTTCATGCTTCATGGCTTCGTTACAGCTCAAGGAGGCACATCCACATAAACAAAAAAATAACATCGACACCATTACACTTGCGATAATGCATTTCTTCATTTTTATTCCCTCCCCTATCTTTGTTAAATTCTTCCCTTGTTACTTGTGTTATTAATCTGAGTTTGTTGTTTTAAACATTTTTTCAATTGATGTTTTATTTATTTGAAGAATATTAATTAAGTAAAATATCGCAAGTCTGGTTGTCAATATACCAACAGGTTTAGAGCTGGTCTGGCAAAATTTAACAGAGACATAAGTAGAGGAACTGTTATATAATATTAAACGGAGAAGGCGTTAAATGAACAAAAGACAGAGCAGGAATCATGACCAGGAGTTCAAGGCTAAAGTATACTTGGAGGCTTTGAAGAAAGACCGACCATGACTTTTACGGGATTATGAAAATAGCAATTATTGGAGCCGGACCGGGCGGACTATACGCGGCGCTCGGGGCGATAAAGCAAAACATTCAGGTTGACCTTTTCGAAAAAAACAAGGTTGGAGAGGGTATTGTCTGCGGAGAATGCATCTTTGATTCGCTCGGCATTATGAACCAGCCGGGCAAGGGACTTTTGTACCCCGTCAATGAAATCGTCTTCAAGGGCCGTGAGAATTATACTTTCCCAGCCAGCCGGTATCGAAAATTATGGATGATGGACCGCCGGAGCTGGCAGCAGGAACTGGCGAGCCAGGCTCAAAGTCTGGGCGTTGTCATTTTTGAAAATACGAAGATCACCCCGACGCGGTTACTGCAGATGCAGAAGGAATATGACTGGATTCTTGACGCCAGTGGAGCCCCGTCGACGACTTCCAGAGCTTATCAATTTGCGGATGATTATTTCAAAGAGTATCTTCTGGCGTATCAGCTTGTTCTGGCGGGAAATTTCAGCGCGCTTATGCCGCGAATCAAGATTATTTTTTCCCCGAACATTCCCGCCAACCTCCAACCGGCATATTACTGGATTTTCCCCAAAGATGCCGGGCAGGCCAATGCAGGTGTGGTTTGCACTGTGCGCGGAACTTGCGGCAAAGATCAACTGGATTTGAAAAAAATGCTGGCTGATGTCCTGTATGAGGAATGTCTGAGTGACGCCACCGTAATCGAAAAAGGCGGTGGCTTTGCTTTAACCCGGATGCTGCCGCATTTGATTTACGATAATATCCTGCTTGTGGGCGATGCCGCAGGACTGACATCCCCTTTGCATGGCGGTGGGATTGACATGGCTTGTTTAAGCGGCGTTCTGGCTCTCGATGCCATCAGCGGCGGCAGGAAGGGGGTTGCCGCTTATGAGAAAAAGCTGCAAAGCTATCTGTTGGAGAAAATCGTTCTGGAGAGATTTATCATTCGCAAGATGAGGACAATGAGTTTTGATCAATTCGACAAGCTTCTAAGCGGTGTGACCTCAAAAAGCAGGCTCATCCGCCTCAAGACTGCCCTGTTCCATCCGTATTTACTTTATATGACGATTAAGTGGTTTGGCAAAAAGAAGGAAAGCCCCGATTGGCCGGTGTGAAAACTTTCTCAAACGCTCCGATTTGAGGCAATTCGATTACATTATGTCAATGAAAATGAATTTGAAATTGACTTGGCATCAGTATTGAAAATTTTTTGCTGTATCTTTCCTTCCAAACAATCTTTTCACGACCTTCATATTTTCCCGATCATCCTCTTCCGACTTCTTGGGGGTCTCCATTATAAAAGGCAGTGGTGACAGCCGGGGATGGTGGATGAGGAGACGAAAACCCTCCCGGCCGATTAGCCCCCGGCCAATGTGATCATGCCGGTCGATGCGGGCGCCGCAAATTGCTTTGGCGTCGTTCAGATGAATCAGACGTAGTCGATCCCACCCGAGATATTTGTCCAATTCCGCCAGGGTATCGGCAATGCCTGAAGGCGTGGCCAGATCGTAGCCCGCTCCCCAGGCGTGGGCGGTATCAAAGCAGATGCCGACGCGCTCGGGATGTTCGATCATGTCCATGATTCGGGCAAGGTGCAGAAAACTGGATCCAATCTCAGTGCCCTGACCGGCCGTGTTTTCCAAAAGCAGCATCGGCGCTTGGGAAACGCTGCCGCAGGCCCGGTTGATCGCAGCAGCCACGCGGGAGAAAGCCTCTTCTTCGGAGGAATTTCCCCGGTGCCCGACATGGAGAACAAGATAACCCGCTCCGAGCTGCCTTGCCCGTTCGAGCTCATCCGCCAGTACAGCCACAGAGCGTTCGTAAAGAGTCTCATCCGGGGAGGCAAAATTCGGCAGGTAGGGCATGTGAACAACGAGGGGATCAATTCCATAATCGGCAAGGGCAGAGCGGAATATCGCCGCTTCGTCAGGATCAATGGCCCGGGGCGGAGCCCAGCCCCGGGGATTTCTGGTGAATATCTGCATGGTCCGGCAGCCGAGCGCTCGAGCCTTCTTTGCAGCCTCCACAAACCCGCCACCAATGGAGATATGAAAACCAAAACGAATCATCCCTTTGGCAATCACTTCAGGAACGGCCGAAAATGCTCGATGTCCAGTTTCGTCCCGGCCACGACGCGCCCGATCCGTTGGAGATCGGTGATATGTTCCACGGAATCGAGTTTCTGAACATTTTGGGGATTGATATCAGCAAGCCTCAGGGCGGCAAGTCCCTCAGCCGTCAGCTCTGCATTGTATCTCATGTATGTGAATAGTTTCTCGGGCAGCGGACCCTTTTTGCCGATCATACTTTCCACCTCGCGATCCATGATGTCACCGGACAGGCACTTGCCAAAGGCGCGGCAGAGGAAGTCCTGTTCGTTCAGGGCGGCAAACATAAGAGCCGAGGGAATGGAAGAAGCATTGTAAAAGAGGTTCATTTCGTCTGGACCAAGGTCTTCGTTGGCATTGGGATTTGTTCCGGTGCCGATGGCAACGATCAACATTTTATCCTCTCCCGTGGGCCATTCCAGATTGTAGGGTTCCAGGGTTGCCATAAGAAAAGCCATGAAGGCAGGATTGTTGTACGTAGTTACACCGCCGTCCACGAAAATGAACTCGCGCTGGTCCAGTTTGATGACTTCGGGCGGGAAATAAACCGGGGCGGCGGTGCTGGCCCGCACAAGCTGCCAGAGAGGAAGGTTCAAATTGCAGTCTTTGCGTTTAGAGTCGTTGTACTTTGCTTTGGGGTTGTTGGACAACGGCCAGGGAGAATCTGTCGTGGCGTTTCGCATCACAATCAGGAGAAGGGTTTTCAGTTTGTCGCTGCCAAAGGTTGTGTCGGACCCAACAACCTCCCGCAGCATTTCGGACAGTTTTTCGTCTTCATACTTATAGCGGAACCTCTTCAGAATGAAGGCTTTGTCGAACATTTCTTTGCCGCTGTTGATATAGAACTCACGAATTTTGGCCACGGGCATTCCCAGCGATATGCATGTTGCTATAATCGCCCCCGTACTTGTGCCGGCAACGTAGTCGAAATAATCGGCAAGCACAAAATCTTCACGTCCAAGAGCATTCCGCAGCATCTCTTCTATCCCGGCCAGTATTTCGACGGTTATCATCCCGCGTATCCCTCCGCCGTCAAGCGCCAGAATTTTCTTCGGTCCGTCCGCGTTAATCCTGTCCCTGTATGACATGACATTTCCTCCTTGTTTTTGTCAACAAACGACGGATCTTTGCTTTTCCCCGCTCAATCCTCCGGATCAGACTAATGGAAGCCATCACAACAGCACATCGCTCTAGCCCTGCAAATGTTTCAGGGGCGAATTCACCAGCAGTTCCTTCCATTTATCGAGCCGCAATTGCGTACTCTCTATCCAGTTTAGGGAGCATACTTTCCTTGCTTCCTGCTCCCATTGAGCAGCCTCAACATCGTCCTCAAGGCCTGCAGCCGCCTCCCACATGGTCGCAAGTATCCAGTACCGTTCGGATTCGGATGCCGGTCCATCTTCCAGGGCTTTATGGCAGATTCTAAGCAATTCACGAAGTATCCGGCGAGCCTGAATGAAATCGGCGATAGCTTCGGCATATTCACCGGCTTTCTCATTCAGCGCCGAGCGAACGTTTAATAGAAGTGCGAGATTGATTCCACTGTAATTGACCTGATTCAAATAATGCCCTTTTTCCTGAACACCAACCTTCAGCCAATACCCTCTTTCATAGGCGCCAATGGATTCCTCCAGATTGGATGGCTCGCTCGTAATTTCCCAGAGATGCTTGTGCAAGGCACCCCAGAGCCCGAGTACTTCTGGATCATTACTGCTCTCGGGATTAAGCGTTTTTAGAATAGTACGGGCTTCTTCCAGTGCGGTTTTCTGATCCGGTTGTTTGCTCTTATATGTCGCCAACACCAATTGCTCTACTACATACTCGTCATGCGGACGCTTTTCATACAATACCTGCAGTAGTGTTTTTGCCAAAGCAAAATCGCGGTTTTTCCTTGCTTCATTTACTGCATCGAAGAGCGCCTTCAGGCTTTGTTCAGACGGTTCAGGCAAACCGGACTCTGATGCTTGCGGCAATTTTTCCAATCCTGCTTCTTCCACCGGTGGATGCAGGTTACTCAGAAAGGTGTAGATGGGACTATCCGTCTTTTGCGAAGCCACGATCTCTTGAATGGCTTCCTTCAATTCTTCCTTGAAGCGGCGGGCTTCGCTGACGCCAATATCTTCACCCAGATGCTTATAGCGGCGAATAACAATATGGCTGAAATCGAATGGATTTTTGAACTTCTCTTCAGCAACGATGATGGTCGCATAGGGTCTGAGACCGTACCGAACTCCCAATTCATAAGCTGCATTCACATTGTAAGTAGATAAATCGGCGATAACGAGGTCTGCATGAAGAATCTGTTCATACATGGGAACATCAATCGTACCTGAATGGACAATTTCATCTGCCCGCAGACATTTCAGACCAGCCTCTTCCACGGCTTCCTTGATCACCTGATACGACGCATCGAGATTCAGTTTACGGCCGTCCGTCAAATCAGTCTTCTCACCGAAACCTTGAACAACCAGGCATGTTTTCTTTTCCTGTATATCCGGCTGAGGCATAAGATAATCCCTTCGATATTATTTTTAATATTTGATTTTGATAAAGAACCTGCCTTTTTAAAAATAAGTGTAGAGAAGGCAGTCTTGTCTGTCAAGAAATTCTTGACTACGAGGTGCGGGGGACCAGTCTGATTATCCTGCTGGAGTTATTCCAATTCCAATTCAATGATGCTACCGCGATGACTTGTGTAGTGTCTCGATAACAGATTTACGATGAGCAATTTTTTCAAGAATACTTTCGGCACTCTTGGTCCAGACAAAGGGTTTAGGATTTTCATTATGGCAACGGACGTATTCCTCAATAGCGGCACTAATCCTCTTCAGACTTGGGCCATGGGGAGCATCCTGGGGCAAACCCACAGGACCCTGTTGGCGAAATCGGTTTGTCCGCAAAAGAACCGTCGGGCGAGAAGTGTTCAATTGTTTGGCCATGGCATTATGGGACATACCCTCCGCCGCAAGCAAGCATCTGCGAGAACGCAGAACTATTCTCTGCGGTGTCGTTCTATAAAGATATAATTGAGACACTACACCAGGAGGAGGTATATTCAAGTTTTCTCTTTTTTTTCTGCACGAGATTCCAGCATCCAAACCACCAAACCAACCAGTATTATAAACCCCATAATAATGAATTCATACTTTTGAATATCATCGAGAAGAAGCTCAGCCGCATGTCCGAAAACATATCCCAAAGAGGTTAACGCTATAGCCCACGTTATAGCGCCAACGGCATTCAACACCAAAAACTTAAATGAGGAGACACCGCTTACTCCAATTAAAAATGGAGTAATGGAGCGGATACCATAGACGAACCTGAATAGAAGAATAACAAGATTTTGATGCCGCTGCATCAGATTCCGGATACGTTCTGATTTTGTCTTCCATGAAGGGTGTTTATCAAGATACGCTAAACCCTTTTTCCGTCCCAGGAAAAAATAGAGTTGATCGCTGACAAGTGAACCAGTGAATGCAACCAAAACAACGAGAGAAAAAGTAAGGTAGCCTTGATGCGCCAGAAACCCTGCCAACACCAGAATTGCCTCACCCGCAAAGAAAGTACTCACCAGGATAACAATATATCCAAAATGGATGATGTATGCCTCATTACCCATGCGTTTTAATCCATAGTTTTACATTCAAAGGTTTTTTAAGATCATGAAATCTGTATTTTAAAAAATTAAATTATGCTTTTTATTAATGCTAGCGTATGTCAGCCTGTGAATACTTATTCTGCCAGCAGCATCTTTAGACCAATTAATATCATTGCTGCACCAAATATCTTTTCTAAAAGTGCATTTGACAATCCTGTTGCAAACTTAGCGCCCAGCAAACCGCCAAGAAAAAAACCAATACATATGAAAGCGGCTATTTTCACATTCACATATCCTTGTGTATAATATTGCCACGCAGCAAGAATACCGATAGGTGGAACAAGCAATGCTAACGTTGTCCCTTGAGCTTGGTGTTGCGATAAACCAAATAAAAATATAAGTGCAGGTACAATAATTACTCCTCCACCGATACCTATTAATCCGCTAAAAATGCCGGCGACTAATCCCAAAGCTATGTACAGCATAATATTGATCATAATTAAAGACTCGCTACATTTATGTTAATATGGATTTCAGCCTACTCTTCAAGTCAGAGTGGCCCTTAATAAACGACTGGCATCTTCTTTATTTCGTCATCCTTTCCTCCATCATCTGCCGGGCCGGGTTTGTTTTTAAAGAATTCATAGTAGAGAAGAGGGACTGCAACAAGGGTCAGTACCGTCGAGGCTACTGCCCCGAACATCATAGCTATGGCCAATCCTTGAAAGATGGGGTCGAAAAGCATAACAAAGGATCCGACCACAACCGCAGCCGCCGTCAGGATGATGGGACGGAAGCGGACGGCCCCTGCCAGGATGACGGCCTGACGGAGATTTCCCGTTTTCCGCCATTCCATTTGAATAAAATCCACAAGCAGGATCGAGTTCCGGACGACGATACCCGCAAGGGCGATGAAACCGATCATGGAGGTCGCTGTGAAGAAAGCACCGAAAATCCAGTGTCCGGGCAGGATTCCTACCAATGTAAGCGGGATGGGGGCCATGATAATGATGGGCGTGATGAAGCTTTTGAACCAGGCGACTACGAGAATGTAGATAATGATCAGCACTGCGGCGAAGGCAATGCCGAGGTCCCGGAAGACCTCATAAGTGATGTGCCATTCACCATCCCACTTCATGCTGTAGTGATCTTCAAGCCACGGTTGGGTTGCATAGTATTGCTTCATCTCGTAGCCTTCAGCAAGTTTCAGATCCGTGATCCTGTCCTTCATTTTCAGGATGGCATAGGCAGGGCTTTCCTCCGTTCCCGCCAGGTCGCCGGTGACATAGGTAACCTTTTTGAGGTTTTTGTGGTAGATTGTCTTTTCCTCGATCCCTTCGCGGAACTTCGTCAGTTCCGCCAGGGAAACAAGTTGTCCGGTTGACGATGGAATCGTCAGGGTTTTCAAGGCGTTCAGGTCAGAGCGCTGTTCAAGAGGCAGGCGCAGGAAGATCTCCACGGGCTCTTTTTCTCTGTCCATGTGAACGATGCCCGCAATTCCGCCAGCCACGGCCACCCGGAGACTTCGGGCAACAGCCTCCGTTGTGATGCCGCTTACCGCCGCCTTTGCCTCATCTACCTCGAAGGTCACCTTCCGCTGGTCATCCTCCACAAACCAGTCCACATCGACTACGCCATCTGTTGTATCGAAGATATCCCTTATCTGCCTGGCGATCTCGATCTGCCGCGACGTATCAGGACCGTAGATTTCGGCGACTAGAGTACTCAATACCGGTGGGCCCGGCGGGAGTTCAGCCACCTTTATTCTAGCGCCGTAGTGGTCGCCAATACGCTTCAACTCCGGCCGCAGGCGCTTAGCGATGTCGTGGCTCTGATCGTTGCGGTCACCTTTGGCGACGAAGTTTACCTGGATGTCCGCCACGTTGCTTCCGGAACGCAGGAAATAGTGGCGCACCAGACCATTGAAGTTGAAGGGCGAGGCTGTTCCCACGTAAGCCTGATAATCCGTCACCTCCGGGACTGTTTTCAAATACTCGGACATTTCCCGGGTGAGGGTCGCCGTCTCCT
>JBDKUX010000081.1:0-6074 GCA_039679455.1 Smithella sp.
GAATGAGCTCCGCCAGTTCAGCCGTCTCCAGGCTGTTTAATCCTGCGGCCGGTTCGTCCATCAGGATAAGCTGCGGTTCCACGGCCAGCGTACGGGCGATCTCCAGAAGCCGTCCTTTGCCGAAGGGAAGATTGTTGGCCGTGATCCCGGCCTCAGCGGCCAGCCCGGTAAATTCCAGCCAGTGCATGGCCTTTTCCCGGATTTGTTTCTCTTCTCTGATCTGCCAGGGTAATTTAAAAGCACACGAAACAATGCCGCTGCTGCTTTTCGTATGAAGCCCGACCATAACGTTTTCCAGCACAGTCATTCGCCCGAAGAGTTCTACGTTTTGAAAGGTGCGCACGAGACCTAGCGGGGCCAGCGATTCCGCCGCAAAAAAGGAAATATTTTTTTCGCCCAGATAAACCTCTCCGGATGTCTGCGTGTAAAGGCCGGTTACAATATTAAAGAGAGTTGTTTTGCCGGCGCCATTAGGTCCGATAACGCCGGTTATTGAACCTTTTTGAACCTCCAAGGATACATCTTCAAGAGCGGTAAGCCCGCCGAATATTTTAGTTATGCCATGGAGTTTAAGCATGACCGGCGCCCCTGCCTTTTATTTTGCCACTGATGAATCCGGTTATCTGGTTGAAACCGCTGATCAGGCCACCGGGCATATACATGGTCATGATAACGAGCAGCAGACCGTAGACGATAATGTCAAAATCCTGTAAAACCCGCAGGAATTCCGGCATCATGGTTAAAATTGCCGCACCGAGGAAGGAGCCGTAAATGCTGCCCAGGCCACCGATGATCACCATTGTTACCAGTTCTACGGAAAAATTAAACCCGAAAGAAGCCGGAGAAATAAAAGTCATGGTGTGGGCATATAAGCTTCCGGCAATAGCTGAAATCACTGCGGAAACGGTAAATATTTGAACTTTGAGAACCCGGGCGTTGACGCCCATGACCCGCGCCGCCACTTCCGAATCGGCAATGGCCCGGAGCGCCCGGCCGATGCGCGACTGCGACAAATTGATGGACAACAGCATTGTAACCAACGTAACTGTCCAGATCAGGTAGTAATTGTGCAGATCGTTGTCGAAAACCAGGGAGCTGATATTAAGGTTGGGAATTCCGGAAAGTCCGGAAGGGCCTCCGGTGATGGCGACTGTTTCATTGAAAACGATGAACATGATGATTCCGAAACCCAGCGTCGCCATCGCCAGGAAATGCCCTTTCAATTTTAAAATGGGGAACCCGATAACGAAGGCCAGTCCGCCATTGGCGCAAGCTGCCACGGCGAGGGCTGACCAGGGATTAAGTTCATACTGGGTTGTCAGCACTCCCGAAACATATGCCCCTAATCCGAAGAAAGCGGCATGGCCCAGCGAAATCTGGCCGGCATAGCCCATCAAAAGATTAAGAGCTACGGCCAGCATGGTGTTAATGCCGATAAACACCAGGACATTCATAAAATAGCTGCCCTGGAGGAAGAGGGGCAAAACCATCACAGCCAGCGTGAAGATCAGAAACATTATTATTTCGCGTTTTTCTTTTGTCATATTCCGCGTGTCGACTAAACTCTTTCCGTTTCCTTTGTCGCAAATAAGCCTTGCGGGCGGACAAAGAGAATTAACAATAAGATTATAAAAGCAATGGCGTCCTTATAGCTGGCGGAAATATAGCCCGCGCCGAGTGATTCGAGTAGCCCCAGAAGCAGGCCGCCCATGATTGTTCCCAACCCGCTGCTCATGCCGCCGATAATTACGGCGCAAAACCCCTTCAACCCCAGCATGACGCCGACGTCGTAAGCAGTCATGGTCAGCGGCGCAATGATGATTCCCGCCATCGAACCGATAGCCGAACTAATGGCAAAAGAAAGAAGAACCATTGTCTTGACGTTGATGCCGACGAGGCTGGCCGCCTGACTGTTGTAGGCGCAGGCTCGCATGGCCTTACCGGCGATGGTGAAATTAAAAAAAATTTTATTGGCGATGATGATCACAACGGTAATGGCGAAGATCCAGAGATGCTGCGGCAGAATCGTAGCTCCGGCGATATGAAGCGGTTCATTTCCGGAAAAAGCGGGGAGGGCGTGCGTATCTTTTCCCCAGACCACCATACTAATGCCGCGGATCAGAATACTGGCGCCGATCGTTATAATCACCATGCTCAAAGGTTTGGCGTTTTTAAGCGGACGGATCGCCAGCCTTTCAAAAGCAATACCGACCATGGTGGAAAAAAGAATGGACAAAATAATTGCCGGAACCAGGGGAAGATGGAAAAAAGACAGAAAAAAAATAGTGAACATACCGCCCAGCATGACAAATTCACCCTGAGCAAAATTAATGATTCCGGTGGCGTTATGAATAATAGCGAAGCCAAAACCGATTAACGCATAAATTGCACCGTTGGAAAGACCGGATAAAATATATTGAAATAGTTGCTGGGAATTATCCATTTATTCCGTAGTCGAGCTGAAAGTATAAGAGCAACGCAAACTGCAGGCCTGCGTTGCTCTTATTTAAAAAATACAAGCTTATTTAATCAGTTTCCAGTTGTTTTGCTTGACTTGCACCAGCACAAAAGCGTCACTGGTTAAGCCGGCATGATCGGTGGGAGAAAACGTGAAAGTTCCGCCGATGCCGGGCAACTTGTTAGTTTTTTCCAGTTGATCGCGAATGGCTGCGGGTGTATCTGCGCCGCGTGAGATAGCATTTTGCAGCAGCATAATGGCATCATAGGCATGACCACCGAAATGATCGCCTTCTACTTTATAGTACTTCTTATAATTATTTACATAATTAAGCAGCGTTTTTTTCTGCGGATCGCTCTTGGGAAGCTGATTGGCGACAATAACGCGTCCTGAGGGCAGAATAATGCCTTCCGCGGCCGGACCGGCCAGTTCGATGAATTTCCTGGAGGAAACACCATGGCTCATGTACAGGGGAAGGGTGATGCCTAACTGTTTGACGTTTCGGGCTACAACCGCCGGGCCGGGGTTGGTTCCCCAACAGACAATGGCCTGGGCCTTGCTGGCGCGAATTTTAGTCAATTGAGCCGTCATATCCGTATCTTTGGGGCCGTAAGTTTCATTGGAAACTATTTGGATACCGAAAGATTTGGCCTTGGCAACAAGCTGTTCTCTTCCGGAAGAACCGAAACCGTCGGAAACTGTCAGAATGGCAATCCTGCTGATTTTCTGCTTTTTCATGTAGTCGAATATTCTTAACACCGCCAGGGCGTCGTTTTGAGCAGTTTTAAAAACCCATTTCTTTACGGGTTCGGTAATTTTGACACCGGCAGCACAGGAAATAAGGGGTATCTGCGCTTTTTCGACGACCGGTATTATCGCCATGGTATCGCCGGTTATGCTGGGACCGATGATAGCGGAAACTTTATCATCTTTAATAAGTTTGTTGGCTCCCTGAACCGCTTTTGTGGCATCGCCCTGGGTATCGATGACGATAAGTTCCAGTTTGCGGCCTTTAATTCCGCCGGCCTTGTTAATTTCATCCACCATCATTTTGGCGGTGTTGCGTTCCGGCTCACCTAAAAATGAAGCCGGTCCGGACACGGAAAAGAGCGCCCCGATCTTAATCGGAGGAGCGGCAAAAGCTGATCCGGCCGTGAAAGACAGAAACAACATTGAAAGAACAATCCAAAAAAGTTTTTTTGACATAAAACCCTCCTTTTTTTAGAAAATTACTTCTTTACCAGCTTCAAAGCAACAAGCCGCACAAAATTACCATCGTCAGGCGGTCTGTTACAAACAAAAAGCCACGGTTTCTATCTACCCGTGGCTTTTTTGCAACCTATTTTGAGTTGTCTCAGTGTCGGGTAGATCGATGTAATACAGTATAATAATAGTAATTACCGTAGCCGTAATATTTCCGGCTTAATTTGCTATTCATACTGGAATCGTTTCCGCCGATCACCTGCCACTCAAGACTACTTGATATGTTTAAATAATTGCGTGCAATCGTAAATCACATATATGCTACCGTGTCAAACAAAAAAATGGACGGCCTCGTAAAAAGGCCGGATGCTGCGTTGCGCTTCCTCATTTGTCACAGCGGCATACGCTAAGTATGCCTCATTCCAAATGATTCGCGCGCCTTGCCTGCAGCCTCGCGTGCCCTTTAGGGTATTTTACAAGGCCGTCTGTAAATCGCCGCTTTTATGACTTTTTACTGGTCCATCAAAAATGAACGGCGTCAAAGCTCGTGAATCCTTTAAAAAAGCGGAACTGTTCTTTTTTTAGATTCCGTCATCATCATTATTTTCAGTCAGAACTGCGGCGGATGTTTCCGGCAGAACTTCCACGGAGCGTAACTTATTTTGAATTGTTTTTGATTTCCTGCGGGCGTCGTCTACCGAATTGGTAGCCTGCTCCAGCCTCTTATGGACGGCATCCAGCGTATCTCCGAATTTGCCGAATGCGGTTTTGACTTCACTGAGCACCTTCCAGACTTCGCCGGATCGTTTCTGAATGGCGAGGCTGCGGAAACCCATTTGTAGACTGTTTAAAAAAGCAGCGAAGGTGGAAGGTCCGGACACGACGATATGATAATCCCGCTGTAAAAGCTGAATCAAGGCGGTCCGGCGGATTACTTCGGCGTAAAGTCCTTCGGAGGGCAAAAACATAATCCCGAAATCAGTCGTTCGGGGTGGAGCCAGATACTTTTGGGAGATGTCCCTGGCTGCCTTTTTAATGGCTGCTTCCAATTGTCTGGCCGCATCATCCGCAGCCGCCGTATCGGCTTTCTCCTGAGCATCCAGGAGCCGCGAATAATCTTCTACCGGAAATTTGGCATCAACAGGGATTAACACATGCTCGGAAAGCAAATCCCCGTGGCCTGGAAGTTTGATGGCGAATTCCACAAGCTCACCGCCGTGTTCGTGTATTTTGACGTTCTTGGCATATTGTTCCGGGGCCAGCATTTCTTCCAGAAGCGCCCCCAACTGTACTTCACCCCAGGTGCCGCGCAGTTTTACATTTTTCAGGACTTTCCCCAGATCTCCGACATCCGCCGCCAGTGAGCGCATATCACCCAAACCCTGATGCACCAGTTCGAGGCGCTCGGATACCTGTTTGAAGGATTCACCCAGTC
Source organism: Smithella sp. (assembly GCA_039679455.1). Classification (GTDB taxonomy): domain Bacteria; phylum Desulfobacterota; class Syntrophia; order Syntrophales; family Smithellaceae; genus MVRV01. Next base: position 5,097 of record JBDKUX010000081.1, read on the forward strand.
TTGCCTCCAGTGTGCCCTGCAATTTTTCATCAACGGTTTCACGCATCCGGTCAAGCTGGCGGGCATTGTCTTCATGAATTTGTTTGAGTTTTTCATCGACAATCAGCCGCACAGCTTCCATCTTTTGATCGTTCGTCGTGGTTAACAGGGACAGCTGAGCGGCAAATCCTTCCAGTTGGTTGTGCTGCAGGCCGGCGATTTCCGCCATGCGCGCCTGTACGGAATCGCCAAACGACGTCAGTGCCTGGGCCAGCTCCGCTCTTTCCTGATGAGCGCCGGTTTGCATTTCGGCGCGAAATTTCGCAATCTCATCCCGCATGGAACGGTCGGTCCTTTCCTGAAGATTTTGCAAAGTTTCCAGTTTGCCGATAAGCGGGGAAAGATCAACGGCTCTGCTCCTCAGCTGCCAGATCTGGAGCACAAGAACAACGGCAGTCAGAATTAAAACTATAATCAGGATTATTTCCATTCAGGTGGTATCCCGAGACCTGCATAATTCCCCTGCGTGTCATTCCGGGCTTGACCCGGAATCCAGGAACTATTTAACCATACTGGATTCCTGCTTTCGCAGGAATGACAAAACAGTCAATTTTATACGGTTTTGAAACAGTCTCATCCTTATATTATTATTGTATCAACGGCTTTTCTTAAATGACGAAAGTACATAACGGTCAAGAGAGGAAAGTGTCAAGGAAAACTAACGCCAATTGATCCGGGTACTTCCTGAACAAAGAGTATCAATTTATCCATTCTCCATGATTTCCTCGAATAATTGGTTTCCCTGTTATTGTATATGGGATGAAACGTGCGGATTTTCGAGCGCATTTTTTCGGGTTGACGTGGTATTTGTAACTTCCTCTTCTAAGGAAGATGTCAAGAATATTTCTTTATACAGATCGTTAAAGCTGAAAATGGTTGTGATGGTACTTCAACCTTTTTTCCTTTTCACCTAACCTCTTTTATTCTACGGGCCCTTAA
>JBDKUX010000082.1:0-10966 GCA_039679455.1 Smithella sp.
AGCCTTGACGCAGTAGAAGATACTCTTGTCGAAGCGCTCCTTTCACTGGAAAAGGATAATGCCAGAGTGCAAAGTCTAACCGGCTTCAATTGGATTGTTAATAATATATTGAATGCAACTTAGTATAATATTTCCCTTTAGCGCATGAGTCTAATGAACGACTTCTGGAGCTGGGTTAAGAGCGACAAACTGCTTTGATAGACGCCACCCGCGTCTTTCATGATTATTTTAAACATTTTCAGCTGCATAATATCTTTGAGGAAGGTGATCATAGCCGCCCGGATGAGGTAGTCACCCCGATCAAAGCCGGGGCATATATCGGCGATCACACCTTTAAGTGTGAGCATTGCCTTTTGATACATTATAAGATCGGCAGAAAAAATGATTCCGTGGTAGGTGAAGCGCTCAAACAATGTTTCCAGTGTGGAGATAACACTTCCCACTTTCCCGGACATCCCAGATATTGCCTCTTCAATCAGTTTCATCGTATCATGACGCTGTTCACTGTCCGATGAGAGCTGCCCTTTTGTCACGACATCGGATGCCCAGAAGACCATCTGCCTGTTGCCCATGATCAATCCGAGTGAAATACAGACAAGACCGAACCGCTCGATAAGCGTCAGTATCCCCATCGTTCCCCAGTCGTAAAAAATAATTTTCGGGTGGTCGCCGTCGAAGGTATAGGCGATATTGCCGGCGTGCGGGTCACCGTGAAAGATAGTCTCCTCGTTTAAATCCTGAAGCGGCTTCAAGATACACAACCGCGTCAACCTTTCCGCCAGAGAGCGCTTCTGTCTGTCCGTCAACCCTGCCACATCCGTGATTTTTCTTCCATCGATCCTTGTCATGACCGTCATGGTTGGAGTGGAAACTGGAATCCCGTAAGGTATGATGACCGACCGATTCCTGGCGTAATATGATCTTACCCTCTCCATGTTTTTCTGTTCCATAGCGAGGTTGACCTCGTTTTCGAGGAGGTGCTTGACTCGATCGAGCGTTCCCCGGAAACTGAAGATGCCGAGTTCCCAGTCTTGTCTGCGCGAGTCCAGAAAATCGGCAAGACGCTCCAGCAGCGCCAGTTCCTCCGGGAGATTCTTCCTGACCGCAGGTTTTACCAGTTTCAGGACGGAGGTGTAACGCATCCCGTTTTCAATCTCAACGCTTGCCGGAATGACGGCGCATACGCTCGCCTCGGCAAGTATGCGCTTTTCAGGAATGATTGTGCAAGGACGCCGAATGCCTGCAATCTCTTTTTCAAGTACCCCCTTCATTGTGCGAAAGGTCAGCGTAACGATATTGTCTTCGAGATCAATGAGAACTTTTTTGAATTCCGGATCAAGGTCCGGATCTCGACAGATGACTTGACCAAGTTTCTGGAGAGACGGCATACCCTCAACAAGAGTAAAGAGCCGCTTTCCCGGCGGTGTGCCGGGATCGAGGAAGAGTTGATCGACGATTTTGTCCGCAACCCTAGCCAGGGGGAGCGATGAAATGATGAATATTGTTCCCTCGACGACAGGGGCGTTAAACTTCGCGTAGCGTGCGGGGAGGAGGTTTTCAATTCCGGCGAACTTGACGACCGCCGAGACGATTGCGGAATATTCTCCCTCCGCCTTGGCTTTTTGGAGAAGGTCGATGATGCGCCGCCTGACAACAGTCCGTGACGGCGGTTTCCCGCCATCCGGCGCCATAACCGCCATAAGCCTTCCCAGAAGCATCATCTCTTGCTTAATCCCGGTATCCGCCATAGCGAGTCTCCCTTCATCGCGCATCAGGCATGCGCATTACATCATGTCCATCACTCGTTGTTATGCCGCCACTCTTTTCTCAACAAAAAATAACTTTGTTATGACCTCCCGGAAGACAGCATATTAGAGATGAAATCTTTTGCTTTCCGGATCAGGGATGTCCTTATCTGGACTGTTAGATAAAGGTCTCCTGCTTCTCCACCACCGTGGCCTGCCTCCCCCATTCCCTTCAGGCGCAGCTGTTGGCCCGCTTTAATATTTGGAGGGATGGTTACCAGTAACTCTCTGCCTGTCTTTTTGTGTACATACTGTATCTTTCCGCCAAGCCTGGCCAGATCGGGGGAAAGCACCATGATGTCTCGTAAATCCTTGCCCCTTTCAGGCAGTTCGATCCCCCATTTCTTTTTTAGACCGTATTGGATCAGCCTGCCCAGATACCCGCCAATTTGAGCATGTCTCCCAGCGTCTTGTCCACCGCCGAAGCCGCCAACAATAACCCGGCCAAAAACACCCGGTCTCCTGAATTCAAAAGTCCGATATCCGGCGCCATACGATTCTCTGAATATATCATCAAAGTTCCTGAAACCGAAGGCACGGCTCAATTCTTCAAATATCTGCTGGATATCCGATCCCCTGAATATCTCCTGATCGGAATAGGTCTGCCGGAATCGGTTGTAAGCAGCTGATCCGTAAGTCTGCCTGAGTGCATCGTATTCCCTTCTTTTGGAGGGATCCGAAAGCACGGCATAGGACTCATTAATTTCTTTCATTCGTTCCGCCGCCGCCGGGTTGTCTTTGTTCCTGTCCGGGTGGTTTAACAGGGCCAGACGACGATATGCGTCGCGGATCTGCTTTTCACCGGCATCCTTCTCCAGTCCTAAAATTTGATAGTAGTCTTTCTGTTCCATGTTATACTTTTCGCAACTGATCTTTGAAGGTGATGAAAGGTTTTGTTATTTACGCAGTTTAACTGATTTGCCTATATTATCCGCTTGGCAACAAGATCGGCAAAATGTTCAAATGATCGATCATATGTTCTTTCGGCGTCTTTCGAAAAGAAGCATCCCGGCAGCTGTCTTTTCGGAAGATGATATGCGATGCAATCGCAGCAGATTCCTTTCCTGCCGCATGGTTCATAAGAGCATTTGCATGTTTTTAAATTAGATTCTTTTTTGCAATCCATGTTTTACCTGCCTGTTTAAAATTATTGCATTAGAATTTCCGAGCGTCTCGTTTTAAATTTTTCAAAAAGGACATCAAGAAAATTGGTGAATCAAAATATCTTGACTGCGGTCATCAGGAATCAAGGGATGTTTTATTTTTTATTCATTCTCGATAAAATAAGCCCTTGATTCCGTGCTGTTTTCTCTTAAGTGCTTAATTTTTTCATATTCTTCTGAAAAGAAGCAATTTCGTGCTTCGTCCATTGAATCAAAACCAATAACTATGGATCTCTGTGGTTTTTCTCCGGCAAATGGCGTTATCTTATTGCTTCGTGCAATATACTCACCGTTATGTGTCTCGATTATGCTTACGACCTGTTTGATATAATCGGTGTACATTTTTTGATCGTGAATTTCTTCGATAATTACAACAAAGACTATTTTTTTCATTTTTTTATGTCTTTTCAGCGCTTATAGTAAGAGATGAGAGACGCCCTGGCGATGGTAAAGTTGTTTAAGAAGTACCCCACCATTGCGGGCGGCGTTTTTTCGTCCAAGTCCAGTTTTTCCGTACTGAGAGCATAAACGGTGAATATGTAACGGTGAGCCTTGTCGCCCTGGGGAGGACAGGCGCCGCCGAACCCCGGTTTGCCGAAGTCTGTGATGCTTTGAATGCTTCCTGCCGGAGCCAGCTTCTTTTCAATTTGCCCGGCATTGGTTTTTAATTCGTGAACTCGGGCCGGGATGTTAAAGATCACCCAGTGCCACCATCCGCTGCCGGTGGGAGCGTCGGGATCATAGACGGTGACCGCAAAGCTTTTTGTGTCACGGGGCGCATTGAGCCATTTCAGCGAGGGTGAAATATTCTTGCCGCTGCATCCAAATCCGGAAAACACCTGAGACAGAGTCAACTGTCCTTCGAGGTCGCTGCTTTTCAGAGTAAACTCATCGGCGCCTGCGCTGACCGTAATTAACAGAGTCATTGCCATGATAACTAACATTCGTTTCCGCATTTCACTTCTCCTCCTTTTGTTGTTGATTATAATACCCAACAATTAACGTACTGGATCACACACACTGGATCGGTTTTGTCCCTATTAAATGAGAGGTAAAATAATATATTTTTATTAAGGAATCAAATTATTACTGGATAAATTCCCCTTGACGTTCTTAATTGATCTGTAATATCAGGTTGCCATATGAATTGGAATGAAGATTTACTTAGAAAGAGCCTGGCCGGGAAATTAATAGGACATAAACTTTATTATTTTCCTCAAACCGGCTCAACCAATGATGATGCGTTTCGTCTGGGAGTGGAAGGATCACCGGAAGGAACAGTTGTCCTTGCCGACAGCCAGACCAAAGGCAAGGGACGCATGGCGCGAATCTGGCATTCACCGGCCGGTTCCAATATCTATACTTCGCTTATCCTGCGTCCCGATCTCCTGCCGGCGGATGCACCGCAGATTTCGCTTGTCGCCGGTGTGGCCGTGGCCGAGCTTCTTGAGCAGCATTGTTCCGGCCGGGTTGAACTTAAATGGCCCAACGATGTTTTGATTGCAGGAAAGAAAATCTGCGGCATTCTGGCGCAGATGAAAACCGCAGGGGAGGATGTTGATTTTGTTGTTGTGGGCATCGGCATTAATGTGAATATCCGGACGAGTCAATTTCCAATGGAAATGCGTGATATTGTCATGTCTTTAAGCTCAGAAACGGGGCGGGAGATTAACCGCCATGATCTGATAATCAGCCTGTATGAAAATTTCGCAAAATGGTATAAAAAACTGTTGCAAAACGGTTTTGCTGCCATTAAAGAAAGGTGGCTTGACTTGGCGCCGATGATCGGACAGGATGTTCAGATAATGTTGCAAAACGAAAAAATAATTGGAAAAGCTCTTGATCTTGCCGATGACGGTTCGTTGATAATTCTTACGCCGGACAACGAAAAGCTGAAGATATCTGCGGGCGACGCAACGATATTGAACAAGGGGTTGCAGCCCCTTATTCCGCCAAAGATGTAACGTTTTTATATAAGGAGAGTAAAATAAATATGCTGTTAGTAATTGATGTGGGCAATACCAATACTGTTTTGGGGCTATATGACGGTGACGAACTGATTTATGACTGGCGCATCCGTACGGTAATAGGCCATACCGTTGATGAATATGGTATGCTCATCTATAATTTGTACAAATCCAGCCGAAGTAAAACCAGAAGAGTAAGGGCTATTACCGGCATTATCATATCCTGTGTTGTACCGCCGATGATCAATATCCTGGAGCAGCTGAGTATCAAATATTTCAATATCAAACCAATGATCATAGGCCCGGGGATTAAAACGGGGATGCCGATTTTTTATGACAATCCCAAGGAAGTAGGCGCTGACAGGATTGTAAACGCTGTTGCCGCCTATCAAAAATATAAGAAGGAATCTATCATCGTTGATTTTGGAACAGCAACAACGTTTGATTACATATCGAAAAAAGGCGAATATATGGGCGGCTGTATTGCTCCGGGAATTGTAATTTCGAGTGAAGCTCTTTTCCAGCGGGCGGCAAAACTGCCGCGTGTTGAATTCAGCCGGCCGAAAACGATTATTACCAAGGATACGATATCCGCAATGCAGGCGGGAATAATGTTTGGTTATGCCGGCCTTGTAGATGGTATCGTAGAGCGTATTAAGGAGGAAGTGAAAACCGAACCACTGGTCATCGCCACCGGAGGATTGGCCAAGGTTGTCGCCAAAGAAACAAAAACCATCGATAAAATCGAGGAAATGCTGACCCTGGACGGCCTGCTTATAATTTATAAGATGAATACCAAGTAATGTTAAATGTAGGATTGACAGGCGGTATAGCCTGCGGGAAATCAACTGTTGCGGAGATGTTCGTGCGCTTGGGCGCTTATCTGATCGACCTGGATAAGCTCGCGCATGAAGTTCAGGAGCCCGGGGCGCCGGCCTGGCGGAAAATCATCGACTATTTCGGGGATGATGTTTTAGGGCGGGATCAAAAGATCGACCGCAATAAAGTCGCCGCCATTGTCTTTAATCATCCGGAGAAGCTCAAAGCTTTAAATGATATTGTTCATCCGTGCGTCTATGAGGAATGGCAGGCGCGTCTGAAAAAGATAGCGGCGGGTGATGCCCGGGCGATTGTTTTGTCCGATATCCCGCTGTTGTTTGAGGCGCGGATGCCGTCTTTGTTTGACCTGACGATTGTCGTGATGATACCGCCCGAAGAACAAATTATCCGGCTTATGGCCCGCAACGGTATGACACAGGAAGAAGCTCAAAAAAGGATAAAAAATCAGATGCCCATCGGCGACAAGGTCGGCATGGCGGATATTGTAATCAATAATCAGTCCTCGGTTGCCGATACTCAAAAACGAGTTCAGGCAGTCTGGCAGGAATTGATCAGGCGCGAAAAAGAAAAAATAAATTAAGTGTGGAGATAAGAAAATGATTGGAAAAAATGTTGTTACTGATTTTAGCACTCAGGCGTTGGAGCCCTTTATTGATCCTTCATGCTATGTGCATCCCCTGGCGGCGGTTATTGGCAATGTCATTCTGGGGAAAAATATAATGGTATCACCCTGTGCTTCAGTGCGCGGAGATGAAGGGCAACCCCTCTTCATCGGCGATGATTCCAATGTCCAGGACGGCGTCGTCATCCATGCGCTGGAGACTGAATTGAAGGGTAAAGTGGTAGAAAAGAATTTGATGGAAGTTGACGGGAAAAAATATGCGGTTTATGTAGGCAGCCGCGTTTCTCTGGCTCATCAGGTGCAGATTCACGGCCCGGCGGTTGTGCTGGATAATACGTTTGTCGGCATGAAGTCGCTGGTATTCCGTTCTTTTGTCGGGAAAAACTGCGTTCTGGAGCCGGCATCGGTCCTGATGGGTGTTAAAGTCGCCGACGGCCGCTACGTTCCCGCCGGATCAGTTATTAAGACCCAGGCTGACGCCGACAATCTGCCCGTTATTACCGATGATTATGCGATGAAGGATTTAAATTCAGGCGTTATCCATGTCAATGTCAATCTGGCGCGCGGTTATCTCGCCGCAGAAAAGAAGTAACCGGTTTGGACATTTAACCGGAAAATGATTGCTGTATATGGGAAACACGGCGGTAAGTAACGAAATTATTGTAGCAGCGAAAAGAGAGCAGAATCGCTGTCTTTCCTGCGGAACTGTGGAAAATATGAAGAACCGCAAATACTGTTCTGTTCGCTGCCGTCAGAACTTGCGGCAGAAGCTGAATTTCCGAAGTGGTTTGTTGCAGGTTTTAAACGCCCGTTATGCAACCTTTTACTTTTCCGATGCGGCGATCATTATGGATGTCCTTCCCCGCGGACATCGAGAAATATTCCGCTATACGCAAATACGAACTTCCGGACTCAACCCGGCTGACGAGTTCAGTAAGATGACGAATATGCTGGGCGAGGTCTGGTGGAAGGAAGAGAAGCGGACACATAAAAAATATCTGGCGTCGCGGCAAGTTCTGGAGATGGCAACCAGACATGCAGCCTCGCTCCTTTCAGTCAAGCCTGCAGTATTAAGGATTCCCACTGTCAAGACGGAATCACTCAATTGCCTGCAAATTAATAAAGCCGATCTGCATTCTGTTGATTTACGCAGAATTATTAAAAATGCATACCGTACCCAGGCGAAAATTCATCATCCTGACAGCGGTGGTCATGCGGTTGGTTTCCGTAAACTGCATGATGCCTACAAAGAACTGCTCCATTGGGCGGACAGCCCGTCGTTTGCCGCCCGCCGCGGTTTCCCCGATAAATGGTTTTATGATGGAGAAAATAAAAAGTGGGTGCAGCCGATGTCGTATCGCAAATAATTTCATTTATACTCAAAGTATCAGCTTAAGTTTCTGAAGGGGGTAGGGAAAACTATGGAGATAACTTCGGGTAAAAAAGCTTTGGCCCTTTCCGGCGGCGGGCCGGCTGTAGGTATTGAAATTGGCGCCCTGAAGGCATTTGAAGAAAAAGGAATAGATTTTGATATTTTTTCCTGCGCCTGCGTGGGCAGTTGGGTAGGCTGCCTTTATAACAGCCTGCCTGCGGGATCAGACAGAATAAAACAGGTCGAAGATTTCTTTTTTGAGAAAATTTTCATTCCTGATGATATTTATGAAAGTTTCCCTATTTGTTATAAAGTGTTTCGGGTTGATTATTTTGGAGATATGCAAAAGTATCTCCAAAAGGTCATGGAGCCCGGAACCTATCGGCATCTATTTCTCTTCGAACGGATTGCTGAATATTTCCAAAATATGCAAAGCCATCCGCCTAAAACCGTCGACGAAATCAATTACCGCATCTCCGAAGGTATGGCCCTCAATCCCTTTTACAGATTTTTATGCGAAATGAATTACAAGGTCAATAAAAGCGGTATTGCCGGACTGGTCAACAGCTCTGATTTTGTTGAAGCAAACATCAACCTGGAGAATCTTTTCAATAATGAAAAACTCGTTTATTTGAATGCCTACAATATGACAAAGGTTAAATTGGAAAGATTTGTCAATCGAAAAAATCATGGAGAATATGCTCCTATCAGCGCAGACGCCTTAATGGCCGGTTCCAGTGTTCTGGAATATACGGAAAATAGAACAATTGGCTCCAGTCCCGACAGGTATTGTGAAGGAGCGGTAATTAATACGGTTGAACTGAATACATTGCTGGAACATGATCATAAAGATGAGATCGATGAAATCTGGGTGGTTAAAATTGCCGATTATCAACAGGCGAAGCCTCCGCAAAACCTGATTGAAGCGTCCCTGACTGCCGTTATGTTGCCTTTCGATACAATTTCCGATGATGATGTTGAAATTTTTTCTAATTATCTGCGATCGGGAAGAAGTGATAACCGGGCCAGATTAGTTAGAATCAACATGAATTATGGCGCAGTAAATTACCACTGGAATCATGCCAATCTGAAAGAAGGAATCAAGACGGGCTTCGAGGGCACTGTAAAAGCCATTGAAGAATACAGACAGAAAACAAAACTGCGGATACGCGCAAAGAAATTGCCTGATCCGGTTATAGATTTACTTGAACAGCCCGTTGCAAGGCGGTCGGGACGGTGGAATTACCCTGTAATTATTTGACTTTATATGCCTGCATTTTTATAATACAATTTAAGCAACACAGTTTTCTTACGTATCTCCCTTTTTAAAGTTCCACTGATCGAAACATTAATTTGCTGAACATCGGTTGAAGGCTGTGGTCTGAGCCGTCATTATGGTTGTATTGCACATCATTAATCGGCTGGTTTTAGAGTAACCGGGGGACAACAGATGGATCTTGCACGGAAAACTAAAGCCCAACTCATTTCTGAACTTAACTACCTGCGCAGTATTGTCGCGTCCAAAGACTTTGAAAAACCTTTCAGGAAAGAGGAAGATCGATTTGAAACGGCTTTTCTGGAAAACTCAACCCCTATGGCGATTACTAACATCGAAGATGGCCGCTATATAGAAGTAAATGAAGCCTTTGTAAAGATTGTTGGAATTAAACGGGAAGAGATCATCGGCAATACCTCAACCGGTCTGGGGTATATCACTGCAGAACAAAGAACGAACTTTATAAATGAATTTAAAACAAAAGGATACGTTGAAAACCTGGAAATGCCGACGAGAACCAAGGATGGTGAATTAAAATATGGATTGTTCAATTCATCCAGCAACAGAGTTGGGGGCAAAAATTGTCTATTGACTGTCGTAACGGATATCACCAAACGCAAAAGAGCTGAAGAGGAGAAGCAAATTCTGGAGGAACGTTTACGGCAGGCGGAGAAAATGGAAGCACTGGGAACATTGGCCGGCGGCGTAGCCCACGATCTCAATAACGTACTCGGTATTATTGTCGGTTATTCGGAACTGCTTATGATAAATGCAGATATGGCAAGCTCGACAAAATCACAACTTGAAATCATTATGAAAGGGGGACAAAGAGCCGCCGCGATCGTGGATGATATGCTGACCTTTGCCCGACGTGGAGTGTCAAACAGACAAATTATTAATCTGAATAGAGTTATTGCCGATACACGGCAGTTGCCGGAGTTCACAAAACTGTTTTTCTGCCATTCTTTTGTAACATTTAATGTAGACATTGAACCTGATCTTCTGAATATTTACGGTTCATCAATACATCTTTCCAAGACATTGTTTAATCTAATTTTAAACGCATGCGAGGCGATGCCGAATGGCGGTATTATAACCGTTAAAACTGCTAATAAATAACTGGATAAAGCAATTCAGGGATATGACAAAGTCCGTGAGGGCGACTATGTGGTTCTTTCCGTTTCTGATACGGGTGAAGGCATATCTGCTGCTGATTTGAAGCGTATCTTTGAACCGTTTTATACAAGAAAGATGATGGGAAGAAGCGGGACGGGATTGGGATTAACCGTTGTCTGGGGAACCGTCGAGGATCATGGGGGATACATCAATGTTCAGAGCGAGGAAGGAAAGGGCAGTACCTTCACTCTTTATTTCCCTGCGGCAAGGAAAGAAATAATCTCCGAAACGGAACGTGTCAAAGACGCTTACGCTCTGGGAGCGGGAGGCTATATGAGAAAACCCTATGTCCTGCAAAAATTGGGAATGGCTGTAAGACTGGAAATAGACAAAAAAAAATAGTAGATGCCGGCCTTTATTTTTTAAAGTTCCCCCCGTGATTCATAGTTTAAATTAAAGTGCCCCGGTATTTTACCGGGGCACTTTAGTTGGATATTAAATCTTTAAAAGTGTTACGCCCTGCAGCTGTCAGGCAGATTTATGCTCCGGTGCTTTGAGTGTAAAAAATACAAGAACACCAGCCGCGACAAAAACAGCGCCGACAGTGAATGACATCATATAAGTTCCGAATATATCAAACATTCTGCCGGCCAGTAAACTCGATGTAAACCCTGCAATGCCCCATGCTGTAAACAGCAATCCGTAATTGGAGCCCTGCGCCGTCGCACCAAAATACTGCGCACAGGTGGCCGGGAACAGCGTGAACATGGCGCCATAGTTCCAGCCGATGATAATTGCAACTATA
>JBDKUX010000083.1:0-32022 GCA_039679455.1 Smithella sp.
AGCACGGCGTCAATATTATGGAGTTTTGTAAGGCATATAATGCCTTGACGCAAAAACAGGAAGGAATGATTGTCCCCGTTGTAATTACTGTTTATGCCGACAGGTCTTTTACCTTTATTACCAAAACACCGCCGGCTTCCGTGTTGCTTAAGCAAGCGGCAAAAATTGCCAAGGGAGCAAGTGATCCGAAGAGAGAAAAAGTAGGAACCGTTACGGCTAAGCAAGTGCAGGAAATTGCTGAGTTGAAATTTAATGATTTGAATGCTGTAAATATAGAAGGCGCCGTCAAAATAATTGCCGGTACGGCTAGGTCGATGGGAATCGAAGTTGTAAGTTAATTAAACGAGGTTTGATCATGTTAAGAAGAGGCAAGCGCATATTAGCAGCAAAAGCAAAGGTTGAGCCGACTAAGCGTTACACGCTTCAAGAGGCTACGGAAATGGTTGTATCAATGGCAGATGCCAAGTTTGATGAGACGGTGGAAGCCGCTGTCCGTCTGGGAGTTAATCCCGCCCATGCCGATCAAATGGTCAGGGGAAGCGTTGTTTTGCCTAATGGTTTGGGTAAGACAGTGAAAGTTCTGGTCTTTGCCAAAGGTGAAAAGGAAAAGGAAGCCCTCGATGCCGGCGCCGATTTAGTAGGGAATGATGAGATTATTGAAAAGATAAAAGGCGGCTGGTTTGAATTTGACCGGGTGGTTGCTACACCCGACATGATGGGCGCGGTAGGTAAAATCGGTAAGATTTTAGGCCCCCGCGGCTTGATGCCCAATCCGAAAGTCGGGACCGTAACTTTTGAAGTAGCCAACGCCGTCAAGGAACTGAAAGCCGGTAAAGTTGAATTCCGCGTGGAGAAAGCCGGAATTGTTCATTCTCCCGTTGGGAAAGTTTCTTTTGGAGCGGAAAAATTACGAGAAAATATCATGGCGTTGCTGGAGACAATTATCAAATTAAAACCGGCTGCAAGCAAAGGGACTTATATTAAGAGTATTGCCCTTTCCAGCACAATGGGTGCCGGTGTGAAAATTGATCCTCTCGATATTAAAAACGCTTAATGCGCGGAAGATAATATAAAATAGAGATAATAAGGTCGAAGATAGCAGGTACAGAAGTTTAAACGTGGTACGGCCTGCCGAGACTCGTATAATAAAAAGAGTTGCTTTGTTTTATTAAGGCAGACAATTTTTGGAAAGCGGGCATCGGATTGAAAATTGGATTGCCGTTTTTTATTCTGTATGTGGCTATATTCTCCGGCCTCGTAATAATGAAAAATTATTGAAAGGAGGCTGATATATTTGGATCGGAGAACGAAAGAGCAAGTTGTATCCGAACTGCAGGTAAAACTCAAAGAGGCCAATCTCGGCATTTTAACCACTTTTAGCAAGATGAATGTCGAAAAGATGGAAACTCTGAGAAAAGCACTGCGCAAATCAAATGCTGAACTGAAGGTTGTGAAAAACACCCTTCTGAATATTGCTGCGAAAGACACGGCATTCAGTATACTTGCAGATCATTTCAAATGGCCTATCGCTGTTGTTTTAAGTTACAAAGATCCGGTAGAACCAACAAAAGCCCTTATTGATTTCGCCAAAAAAAATCCGGAATTAGAAATCAAGGTTGGTGTACTGGATGGTAAAATATTAGACAAGAGTGATATTACTAGCCTGGCCGAGTTACCCAGCAGAGAAGTTTTGCTTGGGAAGCTGGTTTCCGTTATGGCCGCGGTACCGACATCACTGGTTACAGTGTTGAGCGGTGTACCGAGAAATTTTGTTCAAGTGCTCAATGCTTATTGTGATAAGAAACAGACTGCAAATTAACAAAACATACAGAAAGGTATAAGAATATGGCAGATCAGATTACGAAAGAGGATGTAGTAAAATTCATTGAAAATATGACTGTATTGGAGCTTTCCGCTCTGGTTAAAGAATTGGAAGAAAAATTTGGTGTTTCCGCTGCCGCACCCGTGATGATGGCTGCTGCCGCCCCCGGTGCCGCTGCCGCTGCGGCTCCTGTAGAAGAGCAGACGGAATTTAACGCTATTCTCACCGGTTTTGGCGCAGAAAAGATCCAGGTAATCAAAGTCGTCCGCGCTATTACCGGTTTGGGTTTGAAAGAAGCCAAAGATTTGGTGGAAGGTGTGCCCAAGCCGATTAAAGAAGGCGTTTCCAAGGACGAAGCAGCAGATATTAAGAAGAAAATTGAAGAAGTTGGTGGAACAGTAGAAATTAAATAATATAATTTGAATATATTATTTTAAGGATGTTATGGGCAATTTTAGAAGAAACTATGGCCGGGTAAAAAAAGCGCTGGATATACCCAATTTGATAGAGATCCAAACACGATCTTATGAGAAATTCCTGCAAAAGGATTTGCCGCCGGCTAAAAGAACCAACATCGGTTTGCAAAGTGCTTTCACGAGTGTTTTCCCCATCTCGGATTTCAGCGGAAAATGCTCTTTGGAATTTGTTAGTTATAAGATTGGTGATATCCGGTACGATGTAAGAGAGTGCATTCAAAAAGGAATGACCTACGCCGCTCCTTTGAAAATCGTTGTCAGGCTCGTTGTTTTTGATACGGATCGTCTTGCTGACGGCAAGGTTAGCCGTGAAGCGAATGAAACAAAGCCGATACGCGATATAAAAGAGCAGGAAATTTACTTTGGTGAAATTCCGTTGATGACGGAAAATGGAACATTTATCGTCAACGGAACGGAGCGGGTAATAGTCAGCCAGTTACACCGCTCGCCCGGCATCTTCTTCGATCACGACAAGGGTAAAACAGTTGCCAGCGGTAAGCTGATTTACTCGGCGCGGGTCATTCCGATAAGAGGCTCCTGGTTGGACCTGGAATTTGATTCCAAGGATCTCCTCTACATGCGGATTGATCGCCGTCGAAAAATGCCTGTAACCATTCTGCTCAAGGCGATGGGTAATTCGACTGAATTTATTCTGAATTATTTTTATAATATTGAAAAGACAACCATTGAGGGTGAAAAGCTTTACGTCACCATCGATGAATCGCTGATCGGTCAAAAAACGCCGGAAGATATTATTGATCCTAAGACTGCGGAAACTATAGTCAAAAAGGGGCGTAAGTTTACCAGGCCCCTTTTAAAAAGAATAATTGACGCTGGTGTAAAGCATATTCCCGTTAAGGAAGCTGATCTGGCGGGTAAGATTCTTTCTTCCGATATTCGCGACCCGAATACCGGAGAGATTATTTTCCGCTGTAATGAGGAGTTGCCTCTTAATGGTATAGAAGTTGCGCGGGAAAAAGGCATTTCCGAATTGAAATTCATCCAGCTGGATGAGGATTTGGATAATGTTTCCATCCGTGACACTTTACTGATGGATAAAATTGATACCGCCGAGGATGCTGTTTTAGAGATATACCGCCGGTTGCGTCCCAGCAACCCGCCTACTCCCGAAACAGCAACAAAATTCTTCAAGAGCCTGTTCTTTGAATCGGAAACCTACGATTTATCGGATGTTGGCCGCGCCAAGATGAATTACAAATTGCGTTTACACGTGCCGACAACGGTTACAGTATTACGCAACGAAGATATTCTCGCAGCCGTCAAATATCTTGTCGATTTAAAAAATGGTGTTGGCGAATGCAGCGTTGATGATATCGATCATCTGGGAAACCGGCGCGTGCGGTCAGTCGGGGAACTGATTGAAAATCAGTATCGTATCGGTTTGGTACGTATGGAACGGGCCATTAAGGAAAAAATGAGTCTGCAGGATATCGAAACAATGATGCCGCATGACCTGATTAATGCAAAACCTGTCTCTGCCGTAGTTAACGAGTTCTTCGGTTCCAGTCAGCTTTCGCAATTTATGGATCAGACGAATCCTCTTTCCGAAATTACGCATACGCGTCGTTTATCGGCATTAGGGCCCGGAGGCTTAACGCGGGAGCGGGCAGGATTTGAAGTACGAGATGTTCATAACACCCATTACGGCCGTATCTGTCCTGTGGAAACTCCGGAAGGACCGAATATCGGTTTGATAGTTTCCTTGAGTACTTATGCTCGAGTTAACGAGTTTGGTTTCATTGAGACTCCTTATAAATTGGTAGACGATGGCCGTGTAGGGGAAGACATCCGCTTCATGACGGCTATTGAAGAAGAAAATCAAATCATTGCGCCTTCTGATTGTCAATTGGATACTAACGGCAAGTTTGTTGAAGAACTGATTTCCGTTAGAAAAGGCGATGATTTTATTTCCGTGGTTCCGGAAGATATTAAATTGATGGATGTATCGCCCAATCAGCTTGTTTCCGTGGCGGCAGCTTTAATTCCGTTTTTGGAGCATGATGATGCCAATCGTGCCCTTATGGGATCAAATATGCAGAGGCAGGCAGTGCCGCTGATGTGCCCGGAAGTGCCGGTAGTCGGAACGGGCATGGAGGCCGTTGTTGCCCGTGATTCCGGAGCGGTTCTATCCGCCCGCCGGGCAGGTATTGTGGAAAGTATTGATGCTTCGAGGATCATAGTAAGGGCCGATCATCCTGAAGAAGGTGGTGTGGATACAGGAGTGGATATCTATACGCTGTCTAAATATCAGCGTTCGAACCAGGATACCTGTTTTAACCAAAAACCGATAGTCGATGTCGGCGACCGCGTAGAGAAAAAAGAAATTCTTGCCGACGGACCGGCGACGGACAATGGTGAGCTGGCTCTGGGACGTAATGTCATGGTTGCCTTCATGTCCTGGGGGGGCTACAACTACGAAGATTCGATTCTGGTCAGTGAACGGATTGTCCGGGAAGATGTTTATACATCCATACATATTGAAGAATTTGAAACAATGGCCCGGGATACGAAGCTGGGCAAAGAAGAAATAACAAGAGACATTCCTAATGTCGGTGAAGAATCCCTGAGGGATCTCGACGAAAGCGGGATTATCCGCATCGGTGTTTCAGTCAAACCGGGTGATATTCTTGTCGGTAAAATTACTCCAAAAGGCGAAACACAACTGTCTGCCGAGGAAAAGCTTTTGCGGGCGATTTTCGGAGAAAAGGCCAGCGATGTGCGTGACACATCTCTGCGTGTACCTCCGGGAGTCGAAGGTACGATTGTTGACGTCAAGATATTTACACGCAAAGGCGCCGAAAGAGATTTACGTTCTCAGGCAATTGAAGGGGCGGCAATTGAACAGTTAACTAAAGATAGAGATGATGAACTGCGTATCCTGACCGAAACAGTTAGAAAAGATATTACGAAACTTGTTGTCGGGAAGACCTCTGCAGGGAAAGTCACTGATATCAAAAAGAAAATTCTTCTCAAAAAGGGTGATAAAATCACTAAAGAAATATGGTCGGCGATACCTTTCACCTACTGGAAAGAAATTACCATTGCCGAAAATGACGGTTCCGAAGAAAAATTAACCAGTTTGCTTTCCGCTTTGGAGAGAAAGATTGATTTTATTCAGGCTCATTATGAAGAAAAACTGGAGAAAGCTAAAGCCAGTGATGAACTTCCGCCGGGTGTAATCAAAATGGTTAAAATTTATGTCGCCATTAAAAGAAAGCTTTCTGTCGGCGATAAAATGGCCGGACGGCATGGTAACAAAGGTGTTTTGTCCAGAATACTACCTGAAGAAGATATGCCGTATTTTGCTGACGGTTCTACAGTAGACATTGTATTGAACCCGCTGGGCGTGCCTTCGCGTATGAACGTCGGACAAATTTTGGAAACACATCTGGGATGGGCAGCGAAAACGATCGGCGAGGGTTTAAATGAACTTTTGGAAAAACAGAATAATCTTGATTATATCAAGAGCGAATTGAAAAAAACTTACTCATCGCCTGACTTTGATAAATTTATTGATCAAGCTTCCGCCGAAGATACGAAAAAGTTTGTAGACCGCTTGAAAAAAGGAATGCTTGTGGCGAGTCCCGTCTTTGATGGTTGTCCGGAAAGCAAAATTCGTGAATTATTAACGATGGGAGAATTGCCGCAAACGGGACAGGCGGTTCTTTTTGACGGAAGAACCGGTGAGCCATTTGATCAGGAAGTGACAGTCGGAATTATTTACATGTTAAAACTGCATCACCTGGTCGATAATAAAATTCATGCTCGTTCCATAGGACCATATTCACTGGTAACCCAGCAACCCTTGGGCGGTAAGGCTCAATTCGGTGGACAGAGGCTGGGTGAGATGGAAGTATGGGCAATGGAAGCTTATGGTGCTTCATACACACTGCAGGAATTTCTTACTGTTAAATCCGATGATGTGGCAGGAAGGACAAGAATTTACGAATCAATAGTTAAGGGTGAACATGCATTTGAGCCGGGCTTGCCGGAATCCTTTAACGTATTGGTAAAAGAACTCCAAAGTCTCGGATTAGACGTGGAATTAATTGAAGAACAATAAAAAGCCCATAAGTTTTATTAAAGTTTTTAATCGTACGGGAGAATAAGCTGTGGAAGAAGTTTTCAGCTATTTTGAAAAACCAAAAAACCCTGTTAGATTCAACGCCATGAAGATTTCTATTGCTTCACCGGAAAAGATTCTTTCCTGGTCGCATGGTGAAGTCAAGAAACCGGAAACAATCAATTACCGGACATTTAAGCCGGAAAGAGACGGTCTCTTTTGCGCTAAAATATTTGGACCGGTAAAAGATTACGAATGCCTGTGTGGTCGTTATAAACGCATGAAGCACAGGGGCGTGGTTTGCGAAAAGTGCGGCGTGGAAGTTATACAGTCCAAGGTTCGCCGGGAAAGAATGGGGCATATTACCCTGGCAACTCCTGTTGCCCACATCTGGTTTTTAAAAAGCCTTCCCAGCCGTATAGGCAATCTCATGGATTTGTCTTTAAAGGAACTGGAAAAAGTCCTTTATTTTGAATCATGGATTGTTCTTGATCCCAAGGAAACTTCTTTGAAAAAGAAGGAACTGCTCACCGACGAAGAGTATAGTGAGTATGTGGAACAATACGGAGAGAATGGCTTTGTAGTCGGGATCGGAGCGGAAGCAGTAAGACAACTGCTGGAAGAAATTGATTTAGAAAAGCTTTATGAAGAATTAAGGGCGGAAATCATCAGCGTTGTTTCAGAGACAAAGAAAAAGAAGCTGGTTAAAAGGCTGAAGGTTGTAGAGGCGTTACGTAAATCGGGGAACAAAGCGGAATGGATGATTTTGACGGTTCTACCCGTTATCCCACCAGATTTGCGACCGCTGGTTCCGCTGGACGGTGGTCGTTTTGCTACATCGGATCTCAACGATTTATATCGACGCGTTATCAATCGTAATAATCGTTTGAAGCGTTTACAGGAATTAAATGCTCCGGAAATTATTATCCGCAATGAAAAAAGAATGCTGCAGGAAGCGGTGGACGTTCTTTTTGATAATGGCCGCCGTGGACGGGCAATAACCGGTACAAATAAGCGGCCGCTCAGATCCCTGTCCGATATGCTTAAAGGCAAGCAGGGCCGTTTCCGCCAAAACTTACTGGGAAAGAGAGTCGACTACTCCGGCCGTTCAGTTATTACCGTCGGCCCGGATTTGAGGCTTCACCAGTGTGGTCTACCCAAAAAAATGGGGTTGGAGCTCTTCAAACCTTTTGTGTACAACCGCCTGTTGGAAAAAGGGTACGTTACCACAGTAAAAAGCGCAAAAAAAATGGTGGAGAGGGAAACAGCCGAGGTTTGGGATGCACTGGATGAAGTTGTGCGTGAGTATCCCGTTATGCTGAACCGTGCGCCAACGCTGCACCGCCTTGGTATGCAAGCTTTTGAACCGGTGCTGATCGAGGGTAAAGCCATTCGTCTGCATCCTCTGGTTTGTACAGCTTTTAATGCGGACTTCGACGGCGATCAGATGGCTGTCCATGTTCCTTTATCCGTTGAAGCGCAAACAGAGTGCCGTGTCCTGATGATGTCGACTAACAATATTTTGTCCCCCGCCAATGGGAAACCGATTATTATTCCCAGCCAGGACATTGTTCTTGGTATTTATTATCTGACTCGTGCAAAAAACGGCGTGAAAGGCGAAGGGATGATTTTTGCCGATCCGGAAGAAGTACGCTGTGCCCTTGATGCAGGCGTAATCGATTTGCATGCCAGGATTAAAGTGCGGATTAATTCGGAATTAAAGGATACTACGGTAGGACGGGTTGTGCTTTCAGAAATCGTTCCCCGGGAAATTGATTTCGATGCCATCAATAAATTGATGAACAAGAAGGAACTGGCTAACTTAATCGACCATTGTTACCGCCTCTGTGGTGATAAAACCACAGTCCTTTTGGCCGACCGGCTCAAAGATTTAGGATTTAAGTATGCGACAATTTCCGGACTTTCTTTTGCCGTAGGTAATATGCTCATTCCGGAAAATAAAAAGAATATTGTTTTGCAGGCAGAAAAAGATGTGCTGAAAATCCAGAAACAGTACATGGATGGATTAATCACCGATGGGGAACGTTACAATAAAGTTATCGATATCTGGGCGCAGTCTACCGAAAAAATTGCAAATGAAATGGTGAATGGTATCAGTACTGAGGAAATAATCGGAGCCGACGGTAAGAAGCGGAGAGCTGAAAGTTTCAACCCGATTTACATGATGGCTGATTCCGGCGCCAGAGGATCCGGTCAACAGTTAAGGCAGTTAGCCGGTATGCGCGGTTTGATGGCTAAGCCGTCCGGAGAAATTATTGAAACGCCTATTACGGCAAACTTCCGCGAAGGCTTAACCGTTCTGCAATACTTCATTTCTACTCATGGCGCCCGTAAAGGCCTCGCCGATACGGCTTTAAAGACGGCTAATTCCGGTTATCTGACTCGAAGATTAGTTGATGTGGCACAGGACTGCATAATTACGGAGCGGGATTGTGAGACAGTTGACGGTATCTATGTTTCTGCATTGATGGAAGGTGGAGAAATTATTGAAACCGCCGGTGAGCGTGTATTAGGCCGAGTCGCCCTGCAGGAAATAAAAGATCCTTTTACTAATGAAATTATTGTTCATGCAAACGAAGTTATTGATGAGGCCTTAGCCGAAAAAATCGATCGTGCCGGTATCGAACATATTAATATCAGATCTGTTTTATCATGTCGGGCCAAACATGGCGTTTGCGCCATGTGTTATGGACGCGATCTGGCGCACGGGCATCTGGTGAATATCGGCGAAGCGGTGGGTATTGTGGCTGCTCAATCCATTGGCGAGCCGGGAACGCAGTTGACAATGAGAACATTCCATATCGGTGGTACTGCTAAATTTGAGGAACATTCCACCTTGGAAGCCCGCCATGACGGCATTGTCAAATTTGTTAATTTAAATGTAGTCAGAACCAGGGAAAATGACCTGGTGGTTATGAACCGTCATGGTGAAGTGCACGTTTTGGATGAACAACAACGCAGTCGTGGAAAGTATACGGTTCCCTACGGCGCGCATTTGAAAGTAGATGATGACAATAAAGTCAAACGTGGCCAGTTAATCGCGGAATGGGATCCATTTTCGATACCCATCTTGGCTGAAGTGGACGGAACAATTAAATTCGGTGACATCATCGAAGGAAAAACCATGCAGGAACAGGTGGATGAGGTTACCGGTCTATCACGTAAAGTTATTATTGAGTTCAAAGGCGGAGATCTGAGACCGCGTGTTTCGATTAAAGACAGCAAAGGAAAGACCGCTAAAATAGCGGGGACAAATATCGCAGCTCGCTATCTGTTGTCAGTTGGAATCAACATCGTAGTCTCTGAAGGAGATGAAGTACGCGCCGGTGATATTATTGCCAAGATTCCGCGCGAGACAACTAAAACGAAAGATATAACGGGTGGTTTGCCCCGTGTTGCCGAATTGTTTGAAGCTCGTAAACCAAAAGATTATGCTGTTATCAGTGAAATAGACGGCGTGGTCTCTTATGGTAAAGATGCCAAAGGTAAACGTAAAATAATCGTAACACCGGAAATTGGGGAAGAAAAGGAGTATCTGATCGCCAAAGGTAAACATATCAGTGTTCAGGAAGGTGATCGCGTAACTCCGGGGGACGCTTTAATGGATGGCATGAATAATCCCCACGATTTATTGGCCATTAAAGGCGAAAAGGAACTGGCCAGGTACCTGGTCGATGAAGTACAGGAAGTTTATCGTCTGCAAGGCGTTAAAATCAACGACAAGCATATGGAAGTTATTGTGCGCCAGATGTTGCGCAGGGTGCGGGTAACCGATCCCGGCGATACTTTGTTCATGTCTGATGAACAGGTCGAACGATACCGTTTCCAGGAAGAAAATGAAAAGATTGTGGCTCAAGGTGGTCGTCCGGCAATTGGTGAGCCGCTGCTTTTGGGTATTACCAAAGCCTCACTCAGTACCCAAAGTTTCATTTCCGCCGCCTCATTCCAGGAAACAACGAGAGTGCTTACCGAAGCATCGCTTTCCGGGAAAACCGACTACCTGAGAGGCTTGAAAGAAAATGTTATTATGGGGCGTTTGATACCCGCCGGTACCGGTTTGGTTATGTACAGAAAGCTGGGTATCAAGGTCGAAGAACAGGATACGGAAACGAATATTGAAGAAAGTTAAATAAGGCGGAGAAAAAGCTTGACATATAAGCGTTGAGTTGATAGTTAGCAACGCTTTACTGCGGCTGAGAAAAATAGCAGGAGAAGCTAGATCGGGAGGAAAGATGCCGACTATAAGTCAATTGGTTCGCAAAGGCAGAAATAAAATACAAAAGAAAACAAATACACCGGCTTTGGGAGGTTCGCCTCAACGTCGTGGTGTTTGTGTCCGGGTTTATACGACGACTCCCAAGAAGCCTAATTCGGCTTTGCGGAAAGTGGCGAGAGTTCGCCTTACAAGTGGTTATGAAGTTACTTCTTACATACCGGGTATCGGGCACAATTTGCAGGAGCATTCAGTTGTCCTGGTACGCGGAGGCAGAGTTAAGGATTTGCCGGGTGTAAGGTATCATATCATCAGAGGTACGCTTGATGCTGTCGGGGTTGCTGATCGCAAGCAGGGCAGATCAAAGTACGGTGCGAAAAAGCCTAGTTAGACGGAGATAGTTAAATGCCAAGAAGACGGGAAGTAGAAAAAAGGGATGTTTTGCCCGATCCGAAGTACAATAACAAGCTGGTTGCGAAATTTGTCAATTCACTGTTGAAACGGGGAAAAAAGAGCACTGCTGAAAGTATACTTTATGGTGCTTTTGATATTATTGAAAAGAGAGTGAAAGAGCAGCCGGTTGAACTTTTTGAAAAAGCATTAAATAATGTTAAGCCGCTGATTGAAGTTAAGTCCAGACGCGTTGGTGGTTCTACTTATCAGGTGCCGACGGAAGTTGTGCCGTCCAGGCGTACAGCACTGGCAATTCGCTGGTTGATTACAAATGCTCAGGATCGTACGGAAAAAACAATGCGTGAAAAGCTGGCTGGCGAATTGATTGATGCCGCCAATAACCGTGGTGGTTCGATTAAGAAGAAAGAAAGCGTGCATAAAATGGCTGAAGCAAATAAAGCTTTCGCTCATTATAAATTCTAATTAAAGGGTATATTGCTTAAACGACAAGAGAAGCAACCATTCAAAGTTAAGGAGGGATGTTGATATGGCAAAGAAAAAATTTGAAAGGACGAAGCCGCATTTAAATATAGGAACCATTGGTCACGTAGACCATGGAAAAACCACATTAACCGCAGCAATTACCAAACATTTGGCCAAGAAAGGCTTTGCGGAATTTCGACCTTTCGATTCTATTGATAATGCTCCCGAGGAGAAGGAAAGAGGCGTTACTATCAATATTGCTCACGTAGAGTATGAGACGGAAAAAAGGCATTACGCACATGTTGATTGCCCGGGTCACGCCGACTATATTAAAAACATGATTTCCGGTGCCGCCCATATGGATGGAACCATTCTTGTTGTTGCCGCCTCTGATGGTCCCATGCCGCAGACCAGAGAGCATATCCTCCTTGCCCGTCAGGTTCAGGTTCCTTACATTGTCGTTTATCTTAATAAAGTAGATCTGGTTGATGATCCTGAACTTCTTGATCTGGTGGAACTGGAATTAAGAGAGCTTTTAACACAATACGAATTTCCCGGTGATGATATTCCCATTATTCGCGGATCAGCTTTGAAAGCTTTGGAAGCTGAAGACGGAAATTCGCCTGATGTCAAATCCATCTGGGAATTGATGGATGCAGTTGATACATATATTCCCGAGCCCAAACGTGATACCGATAAACCTTTCCTGATGCCTGTCGGCGATGTTTTCACGATCTCCGGTCGAGGTACGGTTGTTACGGGAAGAGTGGACAGAGGTGTTGTTAAAGTCGGTGAAGAAGTGGAAATTATCGGTATACGTTCGACTATTAAAACAGTCGTAACAGGTATTGAAATGTTCCGTAAGACTCTGGACGAAGGTCGTGCCGGTGATGACGTTGGTTTGCTCTTGAGAGGCATTAAGCGTGAAGAAGTAGAAAGAGGGCAGGTCATTGCCAAACCGGGTTCCATTACGCCACATACCAAATTTGAGGCCGCAGTTTACGTTCTGACCAAGGAAGAAGGTGGGCGCCATACACCATTCTTTTCCGGTTACCGTCCGCAGTTTTACTTCCGGACAACCGATGTGACTGGTGTGGCGACTTTGCCGGAAGGTGTGGAAATGGTTATGCCCGGTGATAACGTGAATATGAGCATAGAGTTGATTACCCCCATCGCCATGGAAGAGCAGCTAAGATTCGCTATTCGCGAGGGTGGCAGAACGGTAGGCGCTGGCGTCGTGAGTAAGGTTATTGAATAGAAACAGAGAAAAAAGGTTATTTGACCAATGAAAGACCAGAAGATTAGAATTCGTCTCAGAGCTTACGACTATAAATTGCTGGACCGTTCTGTTGAAGAAATAGTAGAAACAGCAAAAAGGACCGGTGCACGAGTTGCCGGTCCCATTCCTCTTCCTACAGAAATCAACAAATATTGTGTAAATCGCTCACCTCATGTGGACAAAAAATCACGTGAGCAGTTTGAAATCAGAACACATAAAAGACTGATTGATATTGTTGAGCCTACGCAGGCAACGGTGGATGCTTTGATGAAATTAGATTTATCCGCCGGTGTGGATGTTGAGATCAAAGCGTAAGTTCAAATTCGTGTGTTGGGAGATGGACGGAATTATTACCATTCTTCAAAATGTGGTTTATTGGCTTCATATTTCATAAAAAAGTTGGAAGATAATGAAGAAGGGAATTATTGGAAAAAAATTAGGAATGACTCAAGTATTTGGAGAAGATGGAGCTGCTATCGGCGTCACGGCCATCGAGGTTGAGCCTTCCGTTGTCGTTCAGGTAAAAACCAAAGCCAAGGAAGGTTATGATGCAATCCAGCTTGGCTACGGTCGAAAAAAACAAAAAAATGTAACAAAACCATTGCAGGGCCATTTCAATAAGGCCAATAAAGGATTTTTCCGGAAACTTAAGGAATTCAGGACCGATGGCGAAGAGCATGAAATTGGCCAGGAGATTATAGCGGACATTTTTCAGGCCGGGGATTTCGTTGATGTTGTCGGTACATCCAAAGGCAAAGGTTTTGCGGGTGTTATAAAAAGGCATGGTTTTGGCGGCGGACGGGCCACTCACGGTTCTATGTTTCATCGTGCTCCCGGTTCCATTGGCGCCAGTGCTGATCCTTCCCGTGTATTTAAGGGTACAAAAATGGGTGGTCATCTCGGCGCGGTCCGTAAAACTATCCAGAATTTGCAAGTTTGGCAAGTTCGTGCAGATCGGAATTTGATATTGTTGAAAGGTTCAATTCCCGGAAGTAAAAACGATTTTGTACTTATTAAACAAGCCAAGAAAATAAGTGTGTAAGTCTCACATCTGGAGTTATGATCATGGCAGTAGCAGATGTTTTTGATATCGAAAAGAATAAAGTTGCTCAAATTGAGTTAAACGATGCTGTTTTTGGCGCTGAAGTCAATGAGGCAGTTGTTTACGATGTGGTCAAGATGCAAATGGCAGCCCGTCGATCTGGGACGTCTTCCACGAAAGGCAGATCAGATGTCAGTGGTGGAGGGAAAAAGCCATGGCGTCAAAAGGGGACAGGCCGAGCTCGCGTGGGATCAACAAGGTCACCTATTTGGAGAGGCGGCGGAATAGTATTTGGCCCACAGCCACGTGATTACTCATTCAGCGTTCCGAAAAAAGTACGGAAGAAGGCTTTAATTTCTGTGCTCAGCATGAAACTCAAAGAAGATAAAATGGTGATCCTGAAAAATTTCCCCATGGAAAAAATCAGTACAAAAGCATTTAAAAATGTTGTTGATCGTTTTGGTTTCAAAAAATCACTATTTATTTTAGATATTAACGATGAAGTTTTATACAAATCTTCACGGAACATAAAGAACGTTAAAATGGTCCGGTCAGAAGGGATTAATGTTTACGATATTCTAAATTGTGAACATTTAGTTCTTTTGGAACCCTCCGTAAAAAAGATTGAAGGGGCATTGCTGGCATAATGGAAGTACATCAGATTGTAAAAAAATTGCTGGTTACAGAGAAGAGCACCGTGGCCCGGGATGAATCGAATAAGTATATTTTTGAGGTCGACCGGAAAGCCAATAAGGTGGAAATTGGCCGAGCTGTGGAGCAACTGTTTAAAGTTAAGGTTATTGATGTTCACGTGATGAATGTTTTAGGCAAGAAGAAAAGAATGGGCAGGATTATGGGACAGAAAAGTTCCTGGAAAAAGGCGGTAGTAACATTAACCGCCGGTAACCGCATCGATGTTATTGAAGGTATATAAGGACTAGTTAAGGATTAGATAATGGGAATTATTAAATACAAACCGACATCGGCGGGAAGAAGATTTCAAAGTGTGCCAGATTTTGAAGAAATTACCGCTGCCGAGCCGGTAAGAAGCCTGTTGAAACCATTAAGAAAATCGGGTGGACGAAATTGTTATGGTCGTGTTACTGCAAGATATATAGGCGGCGGACACAAAAGAAAATATCGGGTTATTGATTTTTGCCGTAATAAGTCAGACATTCCGGCTAAAGTTGCCGCAATTGAATATGATCCGAATAGAACTGCAAGAATAGCTCTTTTAAATTACCGTGATGGCGAAAAGAGGTATATAGTTGCTCCAGCGCAGCTAAATGTAGGTGATGTAATAGTCAGCGGGGAAAAAGCTGATATTAAACCGGGAAATGCCGTTCCGTTAAAATTCATACCATTGGGTTCGTTGATTCATAACGTTGAATTAAAAGTTGGTCGTGGCGGTCAGTTGATTCGTTCAGCAGGTGCTTATGGTCAGCTGATGGCGAAGGAAGGTGATTATGCACAGGTAAGGCTTCCTTCCGGTGAAGTACGCAAGATATTTATTCAATGTATGGCAACAATTGGTCAGGTGGGCAACAATGAGCATGAAAACATCAGCATAGGCAAGGCCGGTCGGAAAAGGTGGCTGGGTAAGAAGCCTCATGTTCGTGGAGTCGTAATGAATCCCGTTGATCATCCGATGGGTGGTGGTGAAGGCAGGTCTTCTGGTGGCAGGCATCCCTGCACTCCATGGGGTGTGCCGACAAAGGGTCATAAGACTAGAAAAAACAAGAGCACAGATAAATATATTGTTAAGAGACGAGGTTAAAAAGCGTGGCACGTTCGATTAAAAAAGGTCCTTATATTGAGGAAAGATTGTTAGCCAAGACTCGTAAGATGGAAGCGGAAGGTAGCAAGAATGTAATTAAAACTTGGTCGCGGCGTTCAACAATAACACCGGAACTCATCGGCTACACATTTGCAGTGCATAACGGGAAAAAATTTATTCCTGTTTACGTCACGGAGAACATGGTAGGGCATAAGCTGGGCGAGTTTTCACCGACAAGGACTTTTTATTCTCATTCGGGTGACCGGAAAACGAAAGTTCGTAAATAAAACATGCGCTCTGACGGGTGTGTTTGAGGTTAATACATATGGAAGCAAAAGCTATCGCAAAATATATCAGGATGTCACCGCAGAAAGTCAGATTGGTGGTAGATTTAATACGAGGGAAAAATGTGCAGGAAGCACAGAATATACTGTTGTATACTAGAAAGTATGCGGCAGGGATAATTGCTAAAGTTCTTAAGTCGGCTGCTGCTAATGCTGCACAGAATCCTAATATTGATGAAAACATACTTTATGTTAAAAAGGTATTTGTTGATCAGGGTCCGTCGATGAAAAGATGGAGAGCGCGGGCGCAGGGAAGAGCAGCAGGGATTAAGAAAAGAACGTCACATATCACAGTGATATTGGATGAAAAGTAAGGAGGTACGATATTGGGTCAGAAGGTTAACCCGGTAGGATTAAGATTAGGTTTCATTAAGAAGTGGCAGTCGGTATGGTTTGCCGATAAAAACTATAGTGAAACGTTACACGAAGACTTGAAGATCAGAAAATACCTCAAGAAAAAACTCTATCATGCCGGTATTTCAAAAATAGAGATTGAGCGTGCCGCTAACAAAGCTAAAGTAAATATTTATGCCGCGCGGCCGGGTGTCATTATAGGTAAAAAAGGTTCGGAAATTGAAAAACTGAAAGCAGATATTGAGAAGTTTTCGCAGTCAGAAATTATAATAAATATTCTAGAGGTGCGTAAACCGGAAATAGATGCTCAGCTTGTTGCAGAGAACGTAGCTATGCAACTGGAAAGACGAGTTGCTTTCCGCCGGGCAATGAAGAAATGCGTCGGGTATGCCCTAAAATTTGGTGCAAAAGGTATCAAGATTAATTGTTCCGGAAGGCTGGGCGGCGCTGAAATGTCGCGTTCAGAATGGTACCGGGAAGGAAGGGTACCACTGCATACGCTTCGGGCCGACATTGATTATGGGTTTATTGAAGCTCACACGGCTTACGGGTTAATTGGCGTCAAAGTATTAATTTTCCATGGTGAAGTGTTGCCAACAAAATCCGAAAAGTAATAATTGTGTCGCTGGATGATTAATCCGGGCTTGTGTCTAGAAAGAAATATTGTTGTAAAGAGCAACAGGAGTTTTAGATTATGTTAATGCCGAAGAGGGTAAAATACAGAAAGCTGCATAAAGGACGCATGGGAGGCAAGGCAACCAAAGGAGGCTCGATTTCTTTTGGCGATTTTGGGTTACAGGCAGCTGAATGCGGCTGGATCACAGCGAGGCAGATTGAAGCAGCTCGTATTGCCATGACTCGTTATGTCAAGCGTGGCGGCAAGATATGGATCAGGGTGTTCCCGCATAAATCATATACAAAGAAACCTGCTGAAACTCGTATGGGTAAAGGAAAAGGCGCGCCGGAAGGATGGGTGGCGGTAGTAAAACCTGGTTCGGTTCTTTATGAAATGGAGGGAGTAACGGTAGAAGTGGCTAAGGAAGCCTTTCGCCTGGCAGCACACAAGTTGCCGATTGCCACTAAATTTTTAGCGAGGGAGATATCTGATGAAAATTAAGGAAATCAGAGATCTGGGTATCAACGAGCTCAAACAAAAGAGAAGCGAATTGGCAGAGGAACTTTTTAAGTTGCGGATACGTCATGCATCAGGCCAGTTGGAGCCCACAGCAAAGCTGGGTAGTTTGAGGAGGGACATCGCCCGCGTTAACACGGTACTGAAGGAAAAGGAGGCTGCAAGTTAACATGGCTGATCAGGGAAATAAGCGCACGATCAAGGGCATAGTAACCAGCGATAAAATGGACAAAACAATTGTCGTCAAAGCTGAGCGTTTGGTGAAGCATTCTATTTTTCAAAAGTATGTACGCAAGCACGTAAAATACAAGGCACATGATGAGGAAAACCAGTGTAAAGTGGGAGATACAGTGCTGATTATTGAATCGCGTCCATTAAGTCAAGATAAACGCTGGCGAATGATCGAAATTCTGGAGAGAGCAAAATAACAGCTTGTTTTTTACCGAACAAGCTGTTTCGATGGGGATATATTATGATTCAGATGCAGACCATACTAAATGTTGCGGATAATTCAGGCGCTAAAAAGGTAGCTTGTATTAAGGTCCTGGGTGGGTCGAAGCGCCGTTATGCAAGTTTGGGTGATGTTATTGTTGTCGCAGTGAAGGAAGCAATTCCCAATTCAAAAGTTAAAAAAGGCGACGTGATGAAGGCTGTCATAGTACGTACGGTCAAAGAGGTGAAAAGACCGGACGGATCTTATCTGAAGTTTGATGACAATTCCGCTGTTCTGATTTCTAATCAAATGGAACCAATTGGAACAAGAATTTTTGGACCGGTTGCTCGTGAATTAAGAGCAAAACAATTTATGAAGATTATCTCTCTGGCACCAGAGGTTTTGTAAACCTGTTTCGAAGAGGAAGAAGATGAGCTTAAGCAGATTAAAAAAAGGGGATGAGGTTAAAGTACTTGCAGGTAAAGATAAAGGCAAGACGGGCAAGATACTGAAAATTATTCCCGAGGAATCCCGGATCGTAGTCGAAAAAATAAACATCATTAAGAGACATAAGAGGCCGGATCAGAATTCAAGAGGCGGAGTATTGGAAAAAGAGGGATCTCTCCATGTTTCGAAAGTTGCATTATTCTGCAAAAAATGCAACGCGGGCGTACGGGTGCGAAATAAGGTCCTTGAAGATGGTAAGAAGAAGGTACGCATCTGCAGTAAATGCAGTGAAGTCATCAATGTAGGTTAATAAAATGGCAAGATTAAGAGAATTTTACATAAAAGAGGTTGTTCCTGCACTGGTTAATGAATTTAAATACAAGAATCCGATGCAGGTACCCAAAATGGAAAAAATTGTTGTCAACATGGGTTTAGGTGAAGCCATTCAAAATATAAAGATTATTGATGGCGCTGTACAAGAGATGGCAATGATTACAGGTCAGAGACCGGTAATAACCAAGGCCAAGAAATCTATCGCAACATTCAAACTAAGACAAGGAATGCCAATTGGCTGTTCGGTGACTCTGCGAAAAGAAGTTATGTATGAATTTTTTGATCGATTGGTTAATGTCGCTCTGCCCAAGGTAAGGGATTTTCGTGGAATATCTTCCAGTTCATTTGACGGTAGAGGAAACTTCTCCATGGGATTGCAAGAGCAAATCATCTTCCCGGAAATTGAATATGATAAGGTGGAAAAAGTAAAGGGTTTGAATATCACAATCGTGACCACAGCGAAAACAGATGCCGAAGCCAGGGTATTGTTAAAGCTGATGGGCGTACCATTTAAGAATTAATCGAGGAATATCCGGAGGGATTTGATGGCAAAGAAGTCATTAATTGCAAAAGCAAAAAGAAAAGTTAAGTTTGCTGTCCGAGAATATAACCGCTGTCCGATATGCGGAAGACCGCGGGCATATTACAGGAAATTTGATATGTGCAGAATATGTTTGCGAAAACTTTCCTTGCAGGGAGAGTTGCCGGGTGTGATAAAATCGAGTTGGTAAATTTTTTGGTTTAAGGAGAAAAAGCATGGGGATGACCGATCCTATTGCCGATATGCTTACTAGAATTAGGAATGCTAATAAGGCTCGCTTCAAAAGTGTGAATGTTCACATGTCGCAGATTAACCTGAACATAGCCAAAGTATTGAAAAAATCGGGATATATCATAGGTTATGAGAATGTAAAAAATGAAAAAGGGCACCAGATGTTGAAGATTGTCCTTAAATATCCGGATACCAAGAGAACAGTGATTACAGGTATAGAAAGAATCAGTAAGCCGGGTAGACGCATTTATGTTAATGCTGATAGTATTCCTAAAGTATTGAATGGTTATGGCATCTCAGTCCTTTCCACCTCCCGTGGAGTAATTACTGATCAGGAAGCTCGTGACCAAAATGTTGGTGGCGAAATAATTTGTAATGTCTGGTAGTTGAAATAAACGCTATTTAGCAGGAGTGCTTGTTCATGTCGAGAATAGGTAAAAAACCAGTTGTATTTCCTCAAAATGTTAAGATAAGCGAAAGTGCCGGTATTATTAAAGTGGAAGGTCCCAAGGGGACGCTTTCCTCTAAGTTACCGGAAGGCATTACTATGGCAGTCAATGAGGGCAATCTGGTTGTCGAAAGGAAATCGGACGAAAGAACTGCCCGGTCTTATCATGGGTTGGTCAGAACTTTGATTGGAAATATGGTAACTGGTGTGAGTACTGGCTTCACCAAGAATCTGGAAATATCAGGTGTTGGTTATCGCGCTGAAATTGAAGGAAATAACTTGAAATTAGCTATTGGTTTTTCGAGTCCGGTTCAATATGCAATTCCTGAAGGTATTGATGTTAAGGTAGATAAGCAAACAAGCATCATCATATCAGGTATTGATAAACAACAGGTCGGGAAGGTTGCTGCAGAAATTAGAGCGTTAAAAAAACCGGAACCTTACAAGGGTAAAGGCATCAAATATGCGGGTGAGTATATCAGGCGTAAAGCCGGTAAGTCCGCTGCTAAATAAGGAACGGTAAAATTAATATCGTAGTAAAGAGGTGGAACATTGGCTTCCAAGAAAATACAAAAAATAAGAGAAAAAAAAGAAAAAAGAGTGAGGGGCAAAATTGCCGGAACGCAGGAAAAACCGCGTCTTTCAGTATTCCGGTCGGATAGGCATATTTATGCTCAAGCTATAAACGATGTTCAAGGAACCACCTTGGCAACAGCTTCGACATTATGTAAGGATCTGGCTGAAAAAATCAAAGGAAAGAAAAAGTCAGAAGTAGCCAAAGAGGTAGGTAAATTGATTGCAACACGTCTACAAGCTTTGGGTATAGATAAAATTGTTTTTGATAGAGGTAGATTTCTCTATCATGGCCGCGTAAAAGCATTAGCTGATGGTGCACGGGAAACCGGTCTTAAATTTTAAATTCAATTTTTGGACACTATACACATGATAAGGGAAAAATCGTTGGATAAGAAAGAAATGAAAGATGCAGAGCTCCTGGACAGAGTTATAGCCATTAACAGAACGGCAAAAGTTGTTAAAGGCGGAAGGCGCTTTCGCTTTAGTGCAATAGTTGTTGTTGGAGATGGCAATGGCAAGATAGGTGCCGGATTAGGGAAGGCGCACGAAGTACCTGAAGCAATTCGTAAGGGTATGGAAATGGCCAAGAAGAATATGGTCAAAGTTGCAGTTGTTGCGAAAACGATTCCCTACGAAGTCATAGGCAGCTATGGAGCAGGCAAAGTTTTATTAAAACCCGCCTCTGAAGGTACAGGATTAATTGCCGGTGGAGCGGTAAGGGCTGTGCTGGAGGTTGCAGGCGTACATAATATTTTAACCAAATGTCTCGGTTCTCATAATCCGCACAATTTAGTCAAGGCCACTCTTGAAGGACTTTGTCAGTTAAAAGATCCAGCGGAAATTGCCGCAAATAGAGGCAAATAATTTAGAAATTATTCGGCGAGGTAGCGCAACGTGGGCGATATTTTAAAAATTAAGATGGTGAAAAGTGAAATTGGCCGTCCGGAAAAGCAGCGGAAGATTTTACGTGGTATGGGGCTGAATAAATTAAATAGTACGGTGACTTTATCCGATACCCCGCAGATTCGCGGTATGATAAATAAAGTAATTCATTTAGTATCTGTGGAAGAGTCAAAGGAGTAATATATGGATTTGGGTTCAATAAAGGCTCCAATTGGTGCGACGAAAAAGAGAAAGCGTGTAGGACGTGGCGATGCCTCCGGTCAGGGTGGAACAGCAGGTAAAGGTGACAAGGGACAAAAAGCGCGTTCCGGTGGTAAAGTTCGTGCCGGGTTCGAAGGAGGTCAAATGCCGATGGCCCGCAGACTTCCCAAGAGAGGTTTTCGTAATCCCTTTCGCGAAAGATTCGTTGCCGTTAATTTAACTGATTTGGGCCGAAAATTCAGTGAAGGAGCAGTGATTGATGAAGCGGCTCTTCTGGCTAGTGGTTTAGTAAAGAAAAAAGGAGATGGAATTAAAATATTGGCGAAGGGTGAAATCAGTTTTCCTGTAACCGTCAAAATAGCAAAAATCAGCCAAGCTGCAAAAACAAAAATTACCGCCGCTGGTGGTTCTGTAGAAGAGGTAATGTAATTTGTTAGAAGGACTGGGCAGCGTTTCAAAAATTCCGGAATTACAAAGAAGGATTTTGTTTACATTCCTTCTTTTAGCTGTTTACCGGATTGGCGTATTCATTCCAACGCCGGGAATTGATAATGCAGCCTTGTTGGCTTTTTTCGAGCAGGCAAGAGGTTCAATGCTCGGATTGATGGACATGTTTGCCGGTGGTGCTTTGAGCGCATTCTCTATATTTGCCTTAGGCATTATGCCGTACATTAGTTCTTCCATCATCTTACAGCTATTAACTGTCGCCATTCCACATTTGGAGAAGCTTTCTAAAGAAGGCGAAACAGGACGGCGCAAAATCACACAATACACACGCTATGGAACGGTTGCCCTGAGTATGATCCAGGGCTTTGGTATTGCTTACGGACTGCAGCATATGGCCAGCCCGTCGGGTGCCCCGATTGTCTTGCAGCCGGGTTTTTCTTTTATAATGATGACGGTAATCACCTTAACTGCAGGTACCGCATTTATCATGTGGCTGGGTGAAACCATAACGGAAAAGGGAATAGGCAACGGTATTTCCTTGATTATTTTCGCCGGCATTGTTTGCCGGTTTCCGGCGGCAATAGCCAGTACATGGCGTTTATTTTCAGCAGGTGAACTTAATTTTTTTATTGTATTATTTTTAATAATTTTGATGGTGGCGGTTATCGGTGCCATTGTCTTCGTAGAAGCAGGACAGCGTCGTATTCCCGTGCAATATGCCAAAAGAATAGTTGGCCGTAAAATGTACGGTGGTCAGACAACACATCTGCCGTTGAAAATAAATTCGGCTGGAGTTATTCCACCGATCTTTGCTTCATCGGTAATTATGTTTCCGGCCACAATCGCAAATTTTGCCCCTCAAGGCTGGATGCAAACAGTTGCAGGATATTTGACACCCGGCAGGATAGGCTATGAAGTGCTTTATGTTGCCTTCATTTTTTTCTTTTGTTTTTTTTATACGGCTGTTACCTTCAAACCCGACGATGTCGCGGAAAACATGAAAAAATTCGGGGGCTATGTTCCTGGAATAAGACCCGGCAAGAAAACTGCCGAATACATCGAAAATATTTTAGAAAAGCTGACATTCAGCGGTGCAATTTATGTTTCTCTTGTATGTGTATTACCCAGTATATTGATTACTCAGTTTAATATACCGTTCTATTTTGGCGGTACATCCTTGCTGATTGTAGTTGGCGTAGCTGTTGATACTGCCGGCCAGGTGGAATCACATTTATTGACAAGGCAATATGAAGGGTTTATGAAAAAAGGTCACATTGCCCGCCGACGATAACGGAAGCTTTTTCAGAGGTTAATCGTATGGTAATTCTGAAACTTCCGGAAGAAATTGAAAAAGCAAGGGCAAGCAGTCTGATTGTAGCTGAAGTTTTAAATAAGCTTAGAGATAAGGTAAAGCCTGGAGTTACCACAAAAGAACTAGACAAATTTGCCGAGGAAGTTGCACGAAAAAGAGGTGCTAAACCGGCGTTTAAAGGTTACCGGGGTTATCCGTTTTCGCTTTGTACCTCGGTCAATGAGGAAGTTGTTCACGGTATGCCTTCGGAGCGTATATTAAAAGAAGGCGATATAATCAGTCTAGATTTCGGTGTCTGCTATAATGGTTTTTATGGCGATGCAGCAATAACATTGCCCGTTGGCAGGATAAGTGCTAGTGCTCAGAAACTGATCGAGGTAACGGAGCGGAGCTTGTATGCCGGAATAGAGCAGGCAAGAGAAGGCAACAGACTAGGCGATATATCCAGCAGTGTTCAACAAATTGTAGAAGCACCAGGTTTTTCCGTAGTGCGGGATTTTGTAGGGCACGGTATTGGCAGGAATCTTCATGAAGATCCGCAAATTCCAAATTACGGCAAAAAAGGACGTGGAATCGAATTAAAGAGCGGTATGATCCTGGCAATTGAACCTATGGTGAATCAGGGCAATTACCAAGTGAAAATATTAGAGGACGGTTGGACTGTTGTAACAGAGGACGGGTTGTTGTCGGCTCATTTTGAGCATTCAGTGGCAATTACTGATAAAGGACCGGAAATATTAAGCAAGTTAAATTAATTTTTAAAAGTTAACAGCTTAAACTTGGAAACAATAAGAAGAAGGTATGGCCAAAGAAGAAGCAATAGAAGTTGAAGGCAGAGTCATCGAGCCATTACCCAATGCCATGTTTCGGGTAGAACTCGAGAATGGGCACAAGGTATTAGCTCACATCTCCGGTAAGATGAGAATGCATTTTATTAAAATACTGCCGGGAGATAAAGTGACGGTAGAGCTTTCACCTTACGACCTGACACGGGGTAGAATTATTTATAGAACAAAATAGATATTTTAGGTGCGGATAAGGAGTCAAGATAGTGAAAGTAAGATCTTCTGTAAAAAAAATATGCGAGAAGTGCAAGATTGTAAAACGGAAGGGTATTCTGCGCGTAATTTGTGAAAACCCAAAACATAAACAACGTCAGG
The DNA here is from genome assembly GCA_039679455.1 of Smithella sp. Lineage (GTDB taxonomy): Bacteria > Desulfobacterota > Syntrophia > Syntrophales > Smithellaceae > MVRV01. The sequence continues at coordinate 24,453 of JBDKUX010000083.1, forward strand.
GATAGTTCTGTAATAGATCGGGAGGATATATAAGGTGGCACGACTTGCAGGTGTTGATTTACCAAAAAACAAGAGAATGGAAGTTGCTTTAACTTACATTTACGGTATTGGAGCTACGAAAGCAAAGGAAATCCTGAGAGATGCGGGTGTAAGTCCGGATACGAAGACGGACGAATTGGCTGATTCGGAGATATCGGCTCTTAGAAATATTATTGATAAAGATTATAAAGTTGAAGGTGATCTGCGCCGCGATGTTTCCATGTCAATTAAGAGATTGATGGATATTGGCGCATACCGTGGCTTGCGGCATCGCAAGGGTTTGCCGGTAAGAGGGCAGAGAACACATACCAACGGCAGGACGAGAAAAGGGCCGCGGCGAGCTATTGCCGGCAAGAAAAAGTAATCTGATCCGGAGGGGAAATGGCAAAGGCAGTTAGAAAAACTGGAAAGAAGAAAGAAAAGAAAAATATTACTGATGGTGTTGCACACATTCAATCAACCTTTAATAATACGATTATAACTATTACGGATTTGAGTGGGAACGTTATTTCCTGGTCTACCGCCGGGTTGCAGGGCTTTAAAGGATCGCGCAAAAGTACTCCTTTTGCAGCACAAATGGCGGCGGAAGATGCGGTGCGCAAAGCAAAAGAACAGGGAATGCGCAGAGTGCAAGTATATATAAAGGGTCCCGGAGCTGGCAGGGAATCAGCATTGCGTTCGTTGCAGTTAGCAGGACTGATAGTAACAATGATTCGTGACGTTACGCCGGTACCGCACAATGGATGCAGACCGCCTAAGCGTCGTCGAGTGTAATCGAAAAGAAGATAACAAATACTTAGATAATATAAGGGAGGCGTTTTTTGGCAAGATATACGGATTCCTCATGCAGGTTATGTCGCCGAGAAGGGTTAAAGCTTTTTCTTAAGGGAGACAGATGCTATTCGGAAAAATGTGCTTTTGAAAGAAGGGGGTACGCTCCGGGGCAGCATGGTCAGTCGCATAAGAAGCAGGCTTCTGACTATGGGGTGCAATTAAGAGAAAAGCAAAAGCTCAAGAGAATGTATCGATTATTGGAAAAGCAGTTCAGGGGATATTTTGAAAAAGCCGATCAGCTGAAGGGTATTACGGGAACAAACTTACTCGTGCTGTTGGAAAGAAGAATGGACAACATGGTCTTCCGCATGGGTTTTTCCAATTCCCGGGATGAAGCAAGACAACTGGTTACACATGGACATTTTTTAATTAATAGTAAGCCTGTAAATATTCCGTCGTATTTGTTGAAACCAGGGGACGTTGTTACAGTTAAAGAAGGCAGCCGCAATATAACACGTATACAGGAAGCCATGGAAACGGTAACAAGACGCGGTGTGCCTCAATGGCTGGCATTGGATAAAGAGAACTTCAACGCTACAATTAAGATGTTGCCGGTACGGGAAGATTTGACGATGCCGGTACAGGAACAGCTTGTTGTTGAACTTTATTCGAAGTAAAAAAACATTTTTATAAACCAGCTAAAGGGTGGGGCTGATTATGCAAAGAAACTGGTCGAGTTTGATACGTCCCAAGCGTATAGATGTGGATGAATCGACACATACCCGGTTATACGGTGAATTTACCATTCAACCGCTGGAAAGAGGATATGGAGTAACATTAGGAAATGCTTTAAGAAGGGTGTTGCTTTCTTCTATACGAGGCGCTGCGATTGTATCAATCAAAATTGATAATGTACTACATGAATTTTCTACAATTCCCGGTATTAAAGAAGATGTAACCGATGTAATTTTGAATTTAAAAGGTGTGCGTTTCAAGCTTGCGCAAGGTGATGCGAGGATAGTACACATAGACGTATCACGTCCCGGTGTAATTACGGCCGGTGATATTATCACCGATGGAACAGTGGAAGTTTTAAATCCGGATCATTACATTGCCTTGATGTCGTCGGAAGGTAATTCTTTCAAGGCGGATTTAATGGTAAAAATGGGCAAAGGGTACACTCCGGCAAAAAAAGAGTTGGATCCCGATCAGCCGGCAGGCACGATTAATATAGATGCGATTTTTTCACCGATCAAAAAAGTTAACTATGTTGTTTCCAATGCGCGTGTTGGTCAGATAACCGACTACGACAAACTCGTTCTGGAAGTATGGACAGACGGTAGTTTGAAACCGGAAGATGCTGTTGCTTATTCTGCAAAAATTTTAAAACAGCAATTGGATGTTTTTATCAATTTCGAAGAAGTCGAGGAAGAAGTACAGCCGGAAATCGCTGATGAAAAAGGCAATGTCAATGAAGTGCTGTTGCGAACGGTTGAAGATTTGGAACTTTCTGTCCGTTCGGCCAATTGTTTGAAAAATGCCGGAATTAATACAATCGGTGAACTGGTCCAAAAAACAGAAGCAGAAATGCTGAAAACAAAGAATTTTGGTCGCAAATCCTTGAGTGAAATTAAAGATATTCTTAACGAATATAATCTTAATTTCGGGATGAAACTTGATTTTCCTCCCTGGGATGGAAGAAGCGAGTAAGATAAGATAGAACATAGAATAACAACAGCAGTTATGAGATTATTCATTGTCAGGAAAGGAAGATATTAGCAATGTATCATGGTAAGGCGGGCAGAAAGCTAGGTAGAACTTCTAGCCATAAAGAAGCCATGCTTCGTAATATGGTTACTTCCGTAATAAAGCATGAAAGTATTCGGACAACAGATTGCAAAGCGAAAGAATTAAGGAAGTTGGCGGAAAAAATGATTACCCTGGGCAAAAGAGGTGATTTGCATGCACGCCGTCAAGCTTTATCTGTCGTCCGGGATAAGTCAGTTGTGGGTAAACTTTTCGGTGAGCTGACGGAACGTTATCGTAGCCGTGAGGGTGGATATACCAGGATAATCAAGGTCGGTTACCGTTTTGGTGATAATGCCCCTGTTTCCATTTTGGAATTTATTTCTGACGAAAAAAAGAAAGAAAAAGCAAAACCTAAAGCAAAAGCTAAAGCAAAAGAAGCTGCAGCGGAATAAGTAACAACTTTAATCCAGAAATCAACTAAGGCAGGGTAAAATACCCTGCCTTTTTTTATTCTTGTATTTCGATTTTAAAAAATGTATCTAATACAAGTTGCATTCTTTGCATAACTTTGTTGGCTACGTCGTCGGCTTCCTCAACGTATAAGTAATACGCCTGCGGAGTCTCCTCCCTGCCCCCGCGTTATGCCTTGAATGCAAACGGTATAAAATTGATAACATTCTGTCCTTAGCTGAAGCAACTTTAATGTCAAAATCAGAAAGGAGATCAAAATGGCAGAGACGAAAATCGGCGAGGTGGTAAAATTCTTTTCCAAACCTTTGGTGGCTGCAATCAAAATTACCGAGGGTGAATTGAATGTTGGTGACAGGATTAAATTTTCCGGACACACTACCGATTTTATCGATGAAATAAAATCAATGGAAGTGGACAACCAGGCTGTGTCGAAGGCTGTTGCAGGCGATTTCATTGGTGTGAAAGTCTCTGATCGCGTTCGTCCCGGTGATGAGGTGTTCAAAGTAACAGCCGATTAATTAGTATTCAATTAGCATCAAATATCGTATCCAGGTGGATAAAAAATAGATGTTTAGGGGGTAGTCTTTTTTCAGAGTCCTCGCTAAGCGTTTGTATGTAAATACCTTATGACAAAAATTCTTGTTACCGATGATGAAGAAGATATCGTCGACTTAATCTCTTACAATCTGACAAAAGAAGGATTTTCCACTATCAAGGCATATGATGGTGAAGCCGCCTTGAGGCTGGTTAAATTACAGAAGCCAGATTTGCTGATACTTGATCTGATGCTCCCCCGCATGTCCGGTATTGATGTTTGTAAAACAGTACGTAATAATCCTGTTTCTGCAAATTTGCCAATTATTATGGTTACGGCAAAGGGTGACGAAATCGATAAAATAATAGGGCTGGAAATTGGCGCAGATGATTATATTACCAAACCATTCAGCGTCAAGGAACTTGTGGCGCGGGTCAGAGCTGTTCTGCGCCGCCAGCGTAAAGAAAACAAACAGCGCTTGGAAGATGAATTTTCCTATCGCGGGTTGAAAATTAATTATGCCGCGTATGAAGTGACTGTTGAAGATAAAAAAATAATACTGAGTCCCACAGAGATAAAATTACTTTTTTTCTTTACTCAACACCCCGGCAGAGTTTATACTCGGGAACAAATATTAGATCATGTGTGGGGTGATGATACTTTTGTTACCCCCAGAGCTGTTGATGTCCATATCCGGCGTCTGCGCAGCCAAATCGAGAAAGATGTCAACGATCCTCAATATATCATTACTGTTCGCGGCGTCGGCTATAAATTTAATGAAAGCCAGGTTTAAGGAACAAGGTGTTTTGTAAGGTATGAGAATTCCAACGATTGAAGAGTGCTATGAGCTGATGAACAGCCATGCCATGCTTCCCAATATTGTTGAGCATTCGAAGCAGGTAGCCCGGGTTGCGGCCGCAATTATGGATCATTTAAAGGATGGCACCGATATCCACCGCGCTGCTGTTATCACTGCTTGCCTTCTCCATGATATTACGAAGACCCGCTCCCTCCAGACCAGAGAACCTCATGATGTTTCCGGCGGCCGTCTTCTTGCGGAACTGGGATTCCCAACTATCGGGGCAATGGTTGAGGAGCATGTCGTACTTAAAGACTTTCAAGCCGAGGGCGATCTTCTGGCAAAAGAGCTTGTCTTCTATGCGGACAAGAGGGTGATGCACGACCGGATCGTTACTGTTGAAGAGCGGGTAGATGATCTGATTGTCCGCTACGGTACGACGGAAGAAAGAATCCGCTTAATCACCTCGAATTTCGAGCAGCTTTACCGACTGGAAGAAAAAATCAGTCGTTTTGTGACAACAGATATTCAGAAAATCCTTGATCAAATTGACTCCAACAGCATTCCGGATAACCGGCTGCCCAATTCGACTAATTAATGTTGAAGCTTAGACCATAGATTCATCCACATATTCATTTTGTTTTCATTTCTTTATAGTATTGTCATCAAAATGTAACATTTAACGTGTATATTGCCGTCGAATATTGATTCCATGTTGTAATACCAAATGGTGCATTTGCTCTATGCGTTTAATGCAGTGTCTAAAAATGGCAATCTTTAAAATGGAGGAATAAAATGTTTAGAATTATTAAGAAAATGATTATGGTTATGTCTTTGGTACTTGTTACGGCCGGTTGGGCCGCTGCCTCCGATTCCATAGTGATTAAAGGATCAACCACGGTCTTGCCTATTACTCAGGCGGCGCTCGAAGTTTACATGAAAGCAAACAAAGGAGTGCAAATATCTCTTTCCGGCGGCGGTTCCGGTGAAGGCATCAAGGCTTTGATTGATAAAACCGCGGATATCGGCAATTCCTCGCGGGAAATCAAGAAAGAAGAAATCGCGCTGGCCGCTAAAAAAGGTGTAAAACCGGTGGCGCATGTTGTCGCCTATGATGCTCTGATTCCAATTGTTAACCCCAGAAACAAAGTTAAGGGTCTGTCCACCGATCAACTGAGTCTTATCTATCAGGGTAAAATAACCAACTGGAAGGAAGTTGGCGGCGATGATTTGAAGATTGTCGTGATTTCCCGGGATTCGTCTTCCGGTACTTTTGAATCATGGGATCACTTTGTGATGAAGAAAACGAAAGTAACACCGAGGGCGCAGATGCTGCCGTCCAATGGCGCTATAGTTACAGCAGTGGCCAAAAACAGGTATGCCATCGGTTATCTGGGAATGGGATATTTAAATAAAAGCGTAAAGGCACTGGAAGTAAACGGTGTTGCTGCTTCCGCCCAAACTGCTCTTTCCCGACAATATCCCTTTTCCCGCGAACTTTATATGTACACAAACGGAGAGCCGCAGGGAGACGTGGCGAAGTTTATAGCCTTTTTGAAAAGTATTGAAGGGCAGAAAATTGTTAAAAAGGAGGGTTTTGTACCTTTAACATCTCCTAAAAAAGGCAAGAAATAATCTTTCGTAATAAACAAAGAAATAAAAATGACCAGGACAACAAAAGAAAAAATTATAAAATTTATTTTGTTTCTCTTTGCGTTGGTATCAGTGCTGGTATTGGCGTTAATAGTTTTTTCTCTTTTCCGCGAAGGTCTGCCGATTTTCCAAAAAGTATACTTGGGGGATTTTCTTTTCGGATTGGGGTGGTATCCGACAGCCGATCCGCCGCTGTTCGGTATATTTCCGCTTATTGTAGGGTCACTGGTGGTGACGTTGATTTCTACAATGATTGCCGTACCGCTGGGAGTGCTTTCGGCAATTTACATTGCCGAGATTGCGCCCGCTTCTATTAAAGAAGTTCTTAAATCCATAATCGAGCTTTTGGCAGGACTTCCGTCTGTTGTCCTCGGGTTTTTCGGTATGGTTGTAATTGCACCATGGATGCAGGATACATTTGATCTTCCTACGGGGTTGAATATTATAAATGCATCCGTCATCCTCGCCATTATGGCGATACCGACAATCTCCAGTATCTCGGAAGATGCCCTGTATGCCGTACCGCGGGAATTCAAGGAAGCGTCATATGCCCTGGGCGCAACAAAATTTGAAACTATAACCAAAGTAATTTTTCCTGCCGCTTTATCCGGTATTTCCACGGCGGTTATTCTGGGGATGTCGCGGGCGATCGGGGAAACAATGGTAGTACTCATGGTTGCTGGCGGCGCTACCGCCATTCCGGAAAGCCTGTTTGATTCGGTTCGTCCCATGCCGGCAAGCATTGCTGCGGAAATGGGAGAAGCCCCGTACCGCTCTTTGCATTATCAGGCGCTTTTCGCTATAGGTATTGTCTTATTTGCCCTGACATTAATTTTCAATCTAGTTGCTGATTATGTATCTCACAGGTTCCGACAATCAGGGTCGGCAACATTATAAATTGGTAAAAAGTGACCAGACAATGGATGGTATAAAAACATGTTCGATGAAGTGGCGGTATATCCGACAGCAGGCGTTTTTTGTTACTGTACGTCTCTCCGCTTTGGTTATTGCTCTGGCGCTGGGCGGTATTCTTCTTTACATAATAATCAACGGCATTGGCGCAATCAGTTGGGAATTTATCACAAAGCCGCCGACTGATTCCATGACTAAGGGTGGAATCATGCCCGCAATATTGGGCACGGTTTATCTAACTGTTGGGGCTGTGGCTGTCGGTCTGCCATTGGGTGTCGTTTCCGCAATTTATCTTACGGAATACGCCAAACAGGGACGGTTGATCAGGATGATTAAAATTGGCATAAACTGTCTGGCGGGGGTTCCCTCGGTTGTTTTTGGTCTCTTCGGTCTCGGGTTCTTTGTCGTGTTTCTAAAATTCGGTTCCAGTATTCTGGCTGGTTCTCTGACATTGGGCTTTTTAATTATGCCGACGATAATCGGGGCTTCCGAAGAGGCTTTGAAATCTGTACCGCAGACTTTTCGGGAGGCATCGCTGGCGCTGGGTGTGTCCAAATGGCAGACCACGCTCCGGGTTGTTCTGCCCACAGCGTTACCGGGAATCTTAACCGGTTCCATTCTGGGAATAGGCCGCGCCG